>NZ_JAHQRJ010000002.1:0-355039 GCF_019052805.1 Noviherbaspirillum sp. L7-7A | reverse complement strand
CGCGGTCAACGGACGCAAGATCCAGTTGGGCCATGCCGAGCTGCTCGCGGCGACCGAAAAGGCTGTTCGGGACAAGGCGCTGGGGCGTGCTGCCGGACGGCTCGCGACATCCTCGGGCTGTGGATCGAGAACACGGAGGGGGCGAAATTCTGGATGAAAGTGTTCACTGACCTCAATACGCACGGCCTGGGCGACATCCTGATCGCTGTCACCGACGGACTCAAGGGCATGCCTGAAGCGCTGGCAGCGGTGTACCCGGCCACGACGCTACAGACCTGCATCGTGCACCTGATCTGCAACAGCCTGGACTACGCCAGCTGGAAGGACCGTAAGGTGCTGGCCGCGGCGATCAAGCCTATCTATGCAGCAGCGAGCGCAGCAGCAGCGAGCGCAGAGGCGGCAGCGGCAGAACTGGACGCCTTCGAGGACGGCCCCTGGGGCAAAAAATTCCCGACCGTGGTGGCCAGCTGGCGACGGGCCTGGACCCACGTGATCCCGTTCTTTGCCTTCCCGCCCGAGGTGCGCCGCGTGATCTACACCACCAACGCCATCGAGAGCGTCAATGCCAGGCTACGCAAGATCCTCAAGACGCGCGGACACTTCCCGACTGACGACGCTGCCACCAAGTTGATGTAGCCGGCGCTGCGCAATATCACCGCTGAATGGGGCGCGCTGCGAATAACTGGAAGACCGCGATGAATCAATTTGCGATTCTGTTTGACGATCGATTCACCCGAATGATCGGCTAGAATGCAAGCCGACTTTACCGCTGCGCCGCACGCTTGTACCCTGCGCGTAGGGTGGTGAGCAGCGCCATGAAAAGTCTACGAAGCCCCGCACTAACCCACCATAACGACATTTGCACGGCCGCCATGTGTTGTCGCCGGTGCCGGTGATATTAGGCACTTGCAGTGAATGTGCTCGGCAAAAAAAGCCCGCTTCATGTGAGCGGGCAGTTCCCCACGCGGGGAGGCTGGGGAAAAGACTGACTGAATCTGCTTTATACCTATTCGCCCCCTTTAGTTCTGCCAGACAGGGGCGCATCTGGCTGTAGGACGTCATAGAGTCAGGCCAGCGCATTATCACGACCCGGCGCATTTGCTGCTGGCCTGATCATGCGTGCAATCGCTTGATCAGACTGGCCCTCGTCCAGGAACCGCCGCGCGCAGTCGGTATGCCGCCAGCACGGCGCACCGGTTGGCGTATGTCATGAGTTCGACATGCAGTTCGGCTACTATCCGCCCCATGTGGCTTCGAAGAGAGACAAAGCTTTCAACAAAATAGGCCGCATCCACCGGAGCTGGCGGTCGGCAGCAATACCAGCACCACATTCCTCGACTGGATCCGATTCGCAGGATGTTCATTCCCAAGCCCAACGGCAAGCTAAGGCCGCTGGACATCTCGACTGTACGGATCGGGTCTGCATGACAGCAGCAATGCTGGTGCTCGAACCGATCTTCAAAACCGCCCTTCCAACAAAGCAGTACGCGCACCGGACGGGCCGCAATGCCCAACAGGCAGCGCAAGAGGTGCAGGAACGGATTCGCCGGGGACAAACGGAGGTGGTCGACGCTGTTCTTGCTGATTACGTCGGCAACATTTCACATTCAGAACTGATGCGCGCGCTGGCACGACGCATCGTCGACCGGCAATTGCTGCATCTGATCCGGATGGGCTGGAATGCGCTATTAAGGAAACCGACGGGCAAGGAGTCAGGACACCAAGGACTGTCACCCAGCGGCGCTGGCGAAGCTGCAGCCATGCTGGGACCGCGGGCGGGGCCGACGGCGCCGGTGCAGCGGCCGGCACAGGTAGCGGCAGCAGCGGCAAGTAGGGAGACATTCCCGCTGGCTAAGCCTAGCCGCGATGGCACGACAAGCGTTATGGCACTGCTTGCCTTGCAGCTTCTTCCGCACTTCCTACCGGTTTCTACGCTTTCTTCCGACTCGCTTTGGCGAGCAGCTTGCCACCACGCAGGCCGGCCTTGCGCATCAGACGCTCCACCGTGCAGCGGGCAACATTGGTTTCTTCACGCCGCAGCTGCCGCCACACTTTGTCGGCGCTGTAGACCTGCAGATTCGCCTGCCAAACACGTTCGATGTCGAAGCTTAGCGCGTCGTCGCGTCCTGCATCACCTTGCAGATCGGCTCGACACCGTAGGCATGGCGATACCGGTCAATGAAAGCCCTCACGGCTTGAAGGGGTGGTCGAGCTCCACCTGGGCGAAAACGCGCTCGCCAAGCGCAGGATCTCGTTTGCTGCGCAGCTCACGCACTTCTCGTTCGAGTGCCTTGACGCGCTCCTCTTCGGCAGTAGTCGGTCCGGGCCGCTGACCAGTATCACGCTTTTGCTGGCAGACCCAGCGGCGCAGCGTCTCCGGCGTGCAGCCAATCTTGGCAGCGATCGGCATGACCGCCGCCCATTGCGACTCGTACTGACTACCCGCTTCGCCAATCACACGCACGGCACGTTCGATGGCCTCGGGGAAATATTAAGGTTGCTTCTTCATAGCTCCATTCTCTCAAACGAGGGAGCCTATACAAACCCGGGGCGATTCAGCTACAGACGCCATATGCCTTCATGGCGTTGTCACTATCAGCTTTATGTTGAACAAGTTCGCTCCTTTAAACTGATTCGGAATGCTATCGAGAGTGCCCGTTCCTGTTGCGCCTGCATAGGCGCCGGTTCCTGACAAGATCTTGTATTCTCCATGCACCGGCTGATTTGGTTTAAAGTCCCCGGTAAAGCGGGCCGTTATCGTGGAGCCATCGTCAAAGGTATAGGTGCTATATCCATACATTGAACCAACTCCCTTGTTGAGATCCGAAACGGTGACGAATTCCTTGACCGCGATTCGACCATCCTTAAATATACCAACGCCGAAAGCTTTTGATTCTGTAATCATTTGACCCGGCACATTAGGCGCTTCTAGCGCTGTCGGTTCGTATAGTTTTACTACCAACTTGAATTCCAATGTCTTTTCTGCTGCCGACACTGATGGGCTAAAGGGAAAATATCCTGCAATAACTACTGCCAGGACCGCCAACTTGTTTTTGTATCGCATGATTTTCTCCACTAAAACAGTTAGTTGCTCTAAACCGTTTGACTTCAGTTTAGGCTGCGATAGCGAGAAAGCGGCTTGTAGTAGTGGTGCGTTGATGTATATCAGAAGGCGAAAACTGGATTAGTTAAGGAGAAACGGCATTCTTTAGCTCCCACACTTTCATCATGCGCCGTTGATCGTCAGTAAGGTCAGAATGTGCGATCGCGAGAAGGTCGAAAACCTCCTGCTGGTCGCTGTTTCTGGGCATTCAATCATCCAGTTGCACAAGCGCTGGCGATTTACTGTTATCGATGCCGCAATTTCAAGCTCGAAACGCATTTTGTATGACCGAGAAGGTTGGGGCAGCGCTATACAACCAAACTTTAAGCACATGCACCTGATGGGGACGCCACCTGTCGAAGCTGTTCCTGCATCGCCAGTACTTTGTTAGCGTAGGAGTATGTCGTATCCTGCTTTGCTCCGTTGTACGCTTGTAGTGCCTTTTTGGGCGAACCGTATTGCTTTTCATAAGTCTTGTAAATGCGGATGCCTGCAGCAACATTTAGCGGAATGTGCTCGGTCAGGACTTTCTCAACTAGTTTTCGACTCTTTAAACGAATTCCAAGATCCTCAAGCACGTTCTTATGAATAGGCGCGTAGACCTGCATTAAGCCTGTGGCGCCATATCCGCTTCTCGCCTTGTGATTGAAACTGGACTCACTGGCAATGATGCCAAGGGCAAGATATGGATCCATATCGTTTTTCTTACTCAGGGAGATTGTGGTCGTGACAATCTCTCTTGCCGTCGAGGCTGAGACTTTGTATCGCGTCTCGACGTGGGACGCGAGCCTATGTCCGGTCTGCGCATCAAGATTGGGGGAAGCACTAGCAATTTTGCCCGTTTCCTTCTCGCAGATTGCCGTGGGGCCAGATTTCTCTTTCTCGATTTCGCTTTTCGCCGGTGCGGTCTGCACCGCGTTTTTCTCCACTGTTGCCTGCGACGGTGATTTGCTTCGCTGGTACTGTGTTTGCGAATCATTTGCCTGCAATCTGTCGGCTGCTAAATGTGAGATTTGTGTGCCGATAATGAACAGTCCAAGCGATCCTGTAAAAAAAGGAATCAGATTATTTCTATTAATAATTTTCGACGAAATTTTATGGATGGCTTTGCTGGGTGGGAATTTTTTGTTTCGCATTGTTAATACCCTTTAAATCGTTAGGACGTAACAGGTCCTTGGATAAACCAATATTCTTTAAAATCGTTTTCGCACCCCGTTCGGGCACGAAGCATTAATCTGCAACCTAAATAATTGCTTCAATGCACAGCTAGAACCTTCGTATGCTAGCTTGTGCCTAGTTGCCTAGGGAAAACAGATAGCTTTCCGAGCCAATTAAAAACTTGATTTTTTCATCAACTGCCAATGCCAAGGTTTAGATTTTAACGGGTCCAGCGATAGGCGCAATGAATTATAGCTAATCAAGGAATAGCGTTTACCATAGTAAATAATCGTAATTGCTTTGCAACTAGTTCATTGATAACCGGCATTAGTCCTGTTGGAAATTTTATGTGCGCAATGATTAGGCAGTAGGGCCGTCATAAACCAAACTTCTATTTTAGTTTGCGAGAATTGTTACGAAATTTGTATGTGGGATTTATCAAAATAAGCTAATGAGTGCGGTTTATCGTATTCGAATGGAACGATACCTAATCTGGGAATCGAATTAGAATTGAAGACCGGAGCTATAGCTAGGAAACTCCGAAATGCAAGAATCGTCGTACTCCTCAGTCTGCTGGCCCCCATAGTGGCATGTCCGCAAGACATACAGCAAAAGCCCTCCCGCTACCCAATGGAGGTTGCCTGAGTGGATGTGGGACGTTCCGCGCACCCAGCACCTATTGCCGGTCGACGAGGCGAAGGGCATTAAAAACGAGATTGAGGAGAGCAGTTAAAACCGGAAGCACCGCTAGGCTACGCATTGGCAGTGATCGTCATTCTTTTTTCTGTGAATGTTCGTCGTCGATCAGGCATGTCACGCATTTTCAGCTCGCCGTTCAGCACCGCTGCCCGAACCTGCACAAGAAGGTGTGCCCCCTTATTCGTCCAACGCATCTGCCGCTTTTTCGCGCAACGCAAACTGACAACTTCATTGACCGCCGATTCAGCGATGCTGCTACTGATCGGCATGCCGCGCCGATAACGGCATCCATAGTTGACCAGGTATTGCGCATTAGATTCGAGGTACCAATATGTCCTCCGCAATTCCACCATAACGCCCTGCAAGCCGCGTCCTCCGGGGCGAGACCAATCATGTCATGGAGGTTTTCAGTGTCTTCACCTCTTCGGAACCCCTGCCGTACCACGTCAGCTATTTCGCGGATGCGATTTCGTCTTGCACTGAGCGACCGCTCGGTGCTGTCAGATCAGGAAACTTCTGCACCGATTGCTCGATTGCGCGAAATTTCATCGCGATATGAAACCAATCCCGAATCCGAGTCAACGGCCTTTTGGATCCGTCGACCGCTTTTTCGAATTCGCCTGCGCCGTCGGAGACGATGTTTATCTTTGGTCCTGCGCAGCGCCTTGCTCCGAGAGAAAGTGGTCAAGGCGTGTCGCGGCCGAGGTGACTTCCCGGTTGACATAGCCATACACTTTGCAGCTGCCATCATTGCGGACCGGCCGGCGATGATGTTCACGTGCCGCCCAGTGGACGGAAGCTTTTTTGACGGGAAATACTGCGCCAATTTGGCTTCGTCCTGTTCCTGTTGTGAGGAGCGGTGGCGTAACCATGCAGAATCCACTGCCAGGGCGACAATCTTGAGCTTGCCATTTACAGGCGGATCGACGCGTTCACCGTAAGTGGCCCTTTCGGTAGAGTTGTCCAGTTCTTGTCCGACCGTCTATATGCAGTTCCTAAGGCCGGAGATAGAGATAGCCTGATCGACCGGCAAAGTTTCTTTCAAGAGCGCGGTAGCGACCGCATACGGTAGGTGCGCTGCCCACTTGACCTAAAGGTATTCCAATTCAGGACTGGGGCGTCCGGGTAACGCGGCTGCAAGCAGGCTAAATGACTTGCTGCGTGTGTCTTGACCGCACTTGCAGACACGCAGCTGGGGGCTGTCGATGGTCATCTTGCCAAAAACCGTTCGATATTGGATGGTATGTTTGGCCTTAATCGACAAGGCTGCACCGCAGTGGGGGCAGTGTTTGGACGCGGCCACGAAACCGTTTGCTTGCACGTTGACCAAAGCGCGCTGCGCTTCGTGCACAAGTTGTTTGCTTTCAGCTAAGGTCAATCCCAACTGCGTCAGTTCACCATCGGCGCTTCAAATTCAGCCAATCAGACCGGTACACTACCACCAGCATTGTCTTCAAAGCGTGCCTCGATGACCATCCGCATAACTGTCTCTATTTATTGTTATTAAAACAATAATGTATTGCCAAATTAGACCGAACGGTTGCCTCCGGTTTTAACTGCTCTCTCCTACGTCTAGGCCTTGGTTCACCGGCACGACCACGGTGCCAACACATCCGACGCCGAAATACAACGTCGGCAATGAATGACGGCAAAAAAGTTGATTCATTGCAATTTAATGGATAGCATGGATTCAGAAACACACGACAGTAATGTTGCATCATCCATACCAAGTGTAATAAAAGTAAACAGTGGGAGTCGGGGATGGAGACCAGTATTTGCTCGAGCAGGACAGTAGAAAACGCGCAAAGTCCTCTGCAGATTTGCATAGCCGAAGGCGACTGGGTCGCATACAAGCGCTGGATAACAAAAGAAGACGTTGAAAGCAGTATTGCCTTCAAGAGTTATAAAACGGAGACGGCGTATTTTCGCGCCTGTGCACTTGCCTATCTTGGCCGCCGTGCGCAACTTCATGGCGGTGTATGTAGCCGGACGCAGCCACGTGTTTTGACGTCAGCCTTTATCGCAAGCCTTGAAGGCGCGAATCGGAGCGAGCGCTTTCGCCGTTATCCCTGGCTGGAAACCCTGCTAAGCCTTCTAGCACAAATTGACCGCGTACACGAAGACGTCGCTTTCACTGGAAATGTTATTTCCCTCGTGCCGGTATCAAAACCACTCTAAACTGAGCCTGGCTATGTGTTTTACTCGACTAAACGTTTTCATAGGTCGTCAGAGGTTTCTTCGGGTACCGTGTAACGCATAAATGGCGCGGTATCCGGGCGCTTGGTAACAATAGCGCGCTCAATAGACGGCGTACATCTTGTACGGCTGTTGATTCCGGGTCAGCAGAATTTTCGGGATATGCGACGAATACATTCTTCCCCGCAATCTATTGAGCGGTTTTCCCGTGCTACGAAGATAGGACAGGTTGGCCTCAAGAATAGTTAGGTCCGGCGCTGACAGAAGCAGGTACGGATACGGGAGGCGTTAAGTAGCGCTTGGAAATCGGGTTCACTCTGGCATAAACCAATTGGGACAGACGCTTACCAGTTTATTAATTTCACTGGTAGGCAAGGCAGCTTGGGAAAAGTTGTGCCCCTAATCCCACCATCCGATAGGCAACGCCACATCATCTGCATTACGGAGAATAACGCTTTTTGAAGTAGTGGCGTCCATAAGTGCTATTTTACAGCGTTATTCCTGAAGTCGGCCTATATTCAGAGCGACTCCGCAGACGGGTCGAAGGACTGTTGCCGCCGGTCGGACTAGTGGTCCTCCACCTTTTCATGGCCAGTTTTCCGCATCAAGGCATTTGATTCGACAACGATTTTGCTGTCGTGATGACTTTTTCAATGTAATGATCGGCGTAACGGTGTGCTGGCATCGTTAGGGTAAGTGCTCCCGCAAGTTGATGATCTTGCCGAAACACCGGTGCGGAAATGCCGGCTACCTCCGCCAGCCGATCGCCTCTGGTCGCGCAAAATCCCTGCTCGACGATTTGTCGATATATTTCCGCTTCTTCGCTTGGCGCCTTTTTCAGCAATTCCCCGTCGAAAGCCACCAGTACACGCCCCCCTGCACCGCGATAAAGAGGAAGCACTTCGCCGGCACGCACATGGTCCCGTATTGGATGCGGCGAGTCGACCCGGTACAAGCACAAACGTGAATCGCCCTGACGGACATGGTAGGCCGCACTTTCGCCAGTTTGCCTGACAAGTTCCTGCAGCGCTGGCAGCACGATACTTTCTAGCGAAAACGAAGCTGCATAGATGCTATACAAGCGCGCTATTTCACTACCTAAGGCATACCTGCCGTCAGGCATCTTCTGAATCAGCCGCGCGTGCTCAAGTGAAGCGATCGCGCGCAGCACCGTGCTTTTGTATAGCTGGGTGCGTTCGGCCAGTTCACCTAACGCCAGCGCGCGATCGCCAGAGCGAAATGCCGCCAAAAGGGAGATCGCCTTGTCCACGGCAGCGGCACCACCAGGCGCGGCATTCACATCTGCTACCGATTCAGTCTGGGCTTTGCGCGGCATCGGAATTCATCTCCTTAAAAAAAACTTGACATGCATGGGAAGCACTTGCAAACTATTTCGAATGTTAGAACATCATTCTAACAGACAGAACAAAGCGTTGCAAACGGTCCAGCCTTGATTCCAAAAACATCTAGCTTGAAGAACCGTACAGCAACCCCTTTGAGCCAGCGCGGAGGTTTGCCGTGCCAAGTAATTTGAGGAGTCCAACGATGAGTTTTGATCCAAAAGCAGGACCTGATGTCTTGATCAGCGAAGTCGGCCCGCGCGACGGGCTGCAGTCCGTCAAAGCAACCATGCCGACCGAGCACAAGAAGCGCTGGATCAGCGCCTTGCATGACGCAGGCATTCGTGAGATCGAGGTGGCCTCGTTTGTGCCGGCGAAACTGTTGCCGCAGATGGCGGACGCGGAAGAAGTCGTCCGGCATGCACTGACATTGCCCGGCCTGACCGTGATGGCGCTGGTGCCCAATCTGCGCGGTGCCGAGGCGGCGCTAGCGGCAGGCGTGCACAAGGTCACCATCCCGGTATCAGCCAGCGAGGCCCATTCGCTGGCAAATGTGCGTAAGACGCGGGAACAGATGATCGATACGGTGCGCGAGATCGTCGCGCTGCGAAATCGCACTGCGCCCGGCGTAAAGATTGAAGCCGGTATTTCCACCGCGTTCGGCTGCACGATACAAGGCTTGGTCGCCGAGGACGATGTGATCCGGATGGCAGCCTGGTGTGCGGCGGCCGGGGTCGACGACTGCGGCCTGTCGGACACGACCGGCTATGCCAATCCGGCGCAGGTGCGGCGCCTGTTTCGCCGCATGCGCTCGGAAATCGGCGAAAAGGCTGGCGCGGCGCACATGCACAATACCCGCGGCCTTGGCCTGGCGAACTGCCTGGCCGCCTTTGAAGAAGGCGTGCGCGTCTTCGATTCCTCGCTGGGCGGGCTGGGCGGCTGTCCGTATGCGCCAGGCGCGTCAGGCAACGTGGTGACCGAGGACCTGGTGTTCATGTTCGAAGCCATGGGCGTGCGCACCGGGATCGATATCGACCGCCTGATCGCGGCACGGGAGCCGCTCAAGGCCGGCCTGCCGGGCGAGCCGTTATATGGCATGACGCCGGAAGCCGGTCTGCCGAAAGGTTTTCAACAAGGAGTGTCGCATGTCAGCTAAACATCTTCCCTACAAGGGTGTACGCGTCGTTGAGTTCACGCACATGGTGATGGGGCCGACCTGCGGTATGGTGCTGGCCGATCTGGGTGCGGAAGTCATCAAGGTCGAGCCGATCGGCGGTGACAACACCCGCAAGCTGCTCGGCTCCGGCGCTGGCTTCTTCCCGATGTTCAACCGTAACAAGAAGAGCATCGCTGTCGACTTGCAAACGCCGGAAGGCAGAGAGCTGGTCTTGAGGCTGATCGATACGGCCGATATCGTCAGCGAAAACTTCAAGCCCGGCACCATGAAGAAGCTGGGGCTGGACTATGCCAGCCTGTCCGCCCGCAATGAACGGCTGATCTATGTCAGCCACAAGGGCTTCCTGCCCGGCCCCTATGACCATCGCACGGCGCTTGATGAGGTCGTGCAGATGATGGGCGGCCTAGCGTACATGACCGGGCGACCTGGCGATCCGCTGCGTGCCGGTACCAGCGTCAACGACATCATGGGCGGCATATTCGGTGCCCTCGGCGCGATGGCTGCATTGGCAGAGCGCGCCCAGACCGGCCGGGGGCAGGAAGTACAAAGCGCACTTTATGAAAACAATGTGTTCTTGGTCGCGCAGCACATGATGCAGTATGCGGTGACAGGCAAGCCGGCCGCACCTATGCCCAGTCGCATTTCCGCGTGGGCGGTGTATGACGTGTTCAACGTCAAGGACAACGAGCAGATCTTCCTGGCAGTGGTGAGCGACACGCAGTGGGCCATCTTCTGCGATGCATTTGGCCTGTCTGACCTGAAAGCCGACCTGCGCCTGATCACCAATAATGACAGAGTGTCTGCCCGCGATTGGATGATGCCCTTGCTGCGTGCCGAGATGGCGCGCTACAGCGTCGCCGAGCTATCGGCAGTGTTTGAAAAACACGGCTTGCCTTTTGCTCCGATTACCCGGCCACACGACCTGCTTGACGATCCGCATTTAATGCAAACCGGCGGGCTGGCACCCATGAGGCTTCCCGACGGACGCGAAACCTTGACTGCATTGCTGCCTTTGACACTTGGCGGCGAGAGGCCCGGCATTCGACTCAATCCCCCAAAGCTCGGCGAACACAGCACCGAAATACTAAGTGAGCTGGGCTACGACGAGGGCGCGATCCGCGCCATGCAGACGCAACAAATCGTTCGATAAATTACGTAGGAGACATCAGATGCAATCCCCCCGCAGCAAAAATTTGTTTGTCGTTCTCGCCACGGCGATGACGCTCTCCACCGGCGCAAGTTTTGCGCAAAACGGTAACTGGCCGAATCAGCCAATACGTTTCATCGTTCCCTATACCCCGGGAGGCGGCACGGATACGGTGACGCGCCATATCGCGGAAAAAATGTCTGGCAATACCAAATGGACCTTCCTGGTGGATAACAAGCCTGGCGCCAACGGCAACATCGGCATGGACGCAGTGGCGAAGTCCAAGCCGGACGGCTACACCATCGGCATGGGGCAAACCGCAAATCTGGCCATCAATTCCACCCTGATTCCCAAGATGCCATTCAACGCATCCAAGGATCTCGTTCCGGTTGCACTAGTGGCCGAGCTTCCGACAGTCATGGTAGTGCGAGCCGACTCTCCCTGGAAATCGGTGGGCGATGCAGTAAAAGCCGCAAAAGCCAAACCGGGCGAGGTCAAGCAGGCTCTTGCCGGAAATGGCACGGTAGGTCATCTAGCAGGCGAAATGCTGAGCCGCCAAGCCGGGATCCAGGTGCTCAATATTCCCTATAAAGGTGCCGCGCCAGCCATCACCGATCTCATTGGCGGGCAGACCGATTACATGTTTGCCACACCCCAATCGGTAGCTGGAATGATCAAGGGTGGCAAGTTGCGCGCGATCGCCGTCACTTCGCAAAAGCGTTTGTCCTTCCTCCCCAATGTGCCGACAGTCGCTGAATCCGGCTACAAGGACTTCGTAGCGATGGATTGGAAGGCAATTGTTGCTCCAGCTGGAACGCCTCCGGAGATTGTGCAACGCCTGAACGCAGAAGTCGGAAAGGCGCTTGCGCAGCCGGCGTTGGTCGCCACGCTGGAAGCTGAAGGCAGCACCCCTATGACCGGTTCCCCGGAACAAGCGGCCAAGTTCATTAAAGCTGAACAGGAAAAATGGGGCAGCCTGATCCGGGAAGCCGGCATTAAGCCAGACTAAAAGTTCATCAATCAAAGGAGACCAGCATGATTGCCAAACTATCCGGCTGCGCGTTTGCTGTGGCCTGCGTACTTCCAATTGCCGCTGTGGCACAAGCCACCTGGCCCGAGAGACCGGTTCGCATCGTCGTACCCTATGCACCCGGTGGAACGACCGACTACGCAGCACGTCAGATTGCTGCCAAACTCTCGGAGCAAACCAAGCAAACGTTTTTTGTCGAGAACAAGCCTGGCGCCAGCGGTACGATCGGGACGAACTTCGTTGCCAAGGCAGCCCCGGATGGCTACACGCTTCTGGCCAATGACACGACGTACACAATGCTGCCATCGTTGTTCGCCAAACTTCCATGGAACTATGACAATGACATCGTTCCGGTGACGACCATTGCACAAACTCCAGTGATTCTGATCGTGAGTGCAAGTTCCCCCTACAAAAATCTGGGTGAATTGATTAGTTATGCACAGAAGAACCCGGACAAGCTGAACTTTGGGTCTGGCGGATCTGGCAGCTCCACCCATCTCGCTGCAGAAGTATTTAAAAAGGAAGCCAAGGCACCTGTCGTTCATGTTCCCTATAAAGGCGCTGGCGAGGCGATGCTTGGCCTGATTTCCAATCAAGTGGATCTCCTGGTCACCGCAAGCCCTACCGCCGTGCCGCAAATAAAAGGCGGAAAAGTGCGCGCATTGGCAGTCACTGGGGAGCGTCGATTGCCTTCCTTGCCAGACGTTCCGACGTTCAAGGAAGCGGGCTTGCCGAGTTATGCCGTCAATAACTGGTTTGGCTTGGCGGCACCCAAGGGCACATCGAAAGAGGTCATCATCAAGTTGCATGCGCTGGTCAACAAGGCGCTGGAAGACAAAGGCTTACGCGATCAATTTGCCCAGCAAGGCGCTCAGCCAGGAGGAATTCCTCCCGAACAGTTTTCCGAACTGATTCGGCGCGACGCCGCGCTGTGGCGGGCTGCAGCCAAAGACGCGAAAGTCCAACCAGAATGAGTCAACTGAAAGAAGCGTAGAGATGTGGAATCTTTCCTTTTCGCCGCCGCAGGTCATAGACGCCAAGGTGTTGACCAGCATGCCTGCTGCGTTGCGCAAACCGGTAATGAGCGAATGGGCCCATGCCAACAAGCCCGGGCAAATCGTTGATTGCTTCCTGGAGGGCCCTTCCTTCGATCGTTCAGGAAATTTATACCTCACCGATATTCCCCATGGGCGTATCTTCCGGGTCTCGCCTGACCTGAAGTGGGCGTGCGTCGCGCAGTACGAGGGGTGGCCGAACGGTTTGGCGATACACGCAGACGGTTCAGTCTGGATCGCTGATTACCGCCGCGGATTGCTCAGGCTCCAGGTCGAAACCGGTGACCTATCTACGCTTTTGGGACACCGTAACAGTGAATCCTTCAAGGGTCTAAACGATTTAACCTTTGATGCGGCGGGCGCCTGCTACTTTACTGACCAGGGGCAGACCGGTATGCAAGACCCGACGGGTCGGGTCTATCGCTTGCGTCATGGACAATCGGATCTGCAATCACTTGAGTGCCTCATTTCCAATGCGCCGAGTCCGAACGGGCTTGCCCTCAGCCAGGATGGCAAAGTGCTTTTTCTGGCCGTCACCCGGGCCAACCAGATTTGGCGCGCGCCGCTTCCCTCCGCAGGAAGCGTGTCAAAAGTAGGGGTATTCCAAAGCTTTTTTGGCATCAGTGGGCCAGATGGG
Source organism: Noviherbaspirillum sp. L7-7A (assembly GCF_019052805.1). Classification (NCBI taxonomy): domain Bacteria; kingdom Pseudomonadati; phylum Pseudomonadota; class Betaproteobacteria; order Burkholderiales; family Oxalobacteraceae; genus Noviherbaspirillum; species Noviherbaspirillum sp. L7-7A. The sequence continues at coordinate 341,497 of NZ_JAHQRJ010000002.1, read as the reverse complement.
ATGGCGGTCGACCGCGACGGTGGACTGGTGGTAGCCCATGCAAGCCTTGGGGGAGCATTTGTTATCAATGCAAGAGGTGAGATAACGCATTTCGTGCGCAGTCCCGCAGGACACACCATTACCAACGTGGCTTTTCGACCAGGCACGTCCACATTGGTGCTGACCGATTCTTCCTCGGGTAGCGTGCTTCAGGCAGCGTTGCCAACGGCCGGAATGGATCTGTACTCACACAGCTGATGAGTTGCGTTCGGCTTGCCGGATCAATCAGGCAAGCGCAATGCTTTCAAGTGGCACGCCGTATGTAACAGGCATTTACCGATTCCGCAATTATTTGCCGCGTCATATAACAGCAGGAGACTTTGCAACATGTTAATTAGGAACCAGAAGGACTTCTGGTCGGGGGTGATGTTTGCCGCCTTCGGCCTTTTCTTCGCCGGGTTTGGTACCCGTTACACCTTCGGCTCGGCCGCCCGCATGGGCCCCGGCTACTTTCCCACCGTACTCGGCGTCATCCTCATCGTCATGGGCGTCGGCATTGCCCTCATGGCACTCTCGCCCAAGGCCGAGGCGCACAAGGTCGACCGCTTTTCCTGGTCCACCATCATTCTCATCCTCGGCTCGGTCGTGCTCTTTGGCCTGTTCCTGCCGCGCCTGGGCCTGGTCATTTCCCTCATCACCGTGGTGCTGGTGTCGAGCTATGCCAGCCATGAATTCGGCTGGCGCGCCGCCCTGATCAACACCGTCGTGCTGGTGGCGCTGTGCCTGTTCGTCTTCGTCTATGCCCTGAGTCTGCAGTTTCCGCTGTGGCCCACCTTCCTCGGCACCTAAGGAGCACACATGGAAACCCTGCTTGCCAACCTCTCCACCGGCTTCGGCGCGGTGCTGGCCACCGAGCCGTTCTCGGTCTTCGGCCTGACCATGAGCCTGCCGATGAACCTGGCCTACTGCTTCATCGGCGCCCTGATCGGCACCCTGATCGGCGTGCTGCCGGGCCTGGGCCCGATCGCCACCATCGCCATGCTGCTGCCGGCAACCTATGCGCTGCCCCCGCTGGGCGGCCTGATCATGCTGGCCGGCATTTACTATGGCGCCCAGTACGGCGGCTCCACCACCGCCATCCTGGTCAACCTGCCCGGCGAAACCTCGTCGGTGGTGACCTGTATCGACGGCTACCAGATGGCCCGGCGCGGCCGTGCCGGCGTGGCGCTGTCCACCGCTGCCATCGGCTCGTTCTTTGCCGGCTGCGTCGGCACGCTGCTGCTGGCTGCCTTCGCGGTGCCGCTGGCCGAAGTGGCCTTCAAGTTCGGCCCGGCCGAGTACTTCTCGCTGATGGTGCTGGGCATGATCGGCGCAGTGGTGCTGGCCTCCGGCTCGCTGGTCAAGGCCATTGCCATGATTGTGCTGGGCCTGCTGGGCGGCGTGATCGGCACGGATGTCAACACTGGCGTATCGCGCTATGCGTTTGACATCCCCGAGCTGTCCGACGGCGTGAGCTTTGCCGCGGTGGCCATGGGCGTGTTCGGCTTTGCCGAGGTGATGACCAACCTCGAGCAGAAGGAAAAGCGCGAAGTCTTCACCAGCAAGATCACCACGCTGTTCCCGTCGAAAGACGACTTCAAGCGCATGGTGGCGCCCATCCTGCGCGGCACCGCGCTGGGCTCGATGCTGGGCATCCTGCCCGGCGGCGGTGCGGCCTTGGCCTCGTTTGGCGCCTACACGATGGAAAAGAAGATCAGCAGGAACAGCGCCGAGTTCGGCAAGGGCGCCATCGAAGGCCTGGCCGGGCCCGAGTCGGCCAACAATGCCGCGGCGCAGACCTCGTTCATTCCGCTCCTGACGCTGGGCATTCCGCCCAATGCGGTCATGGCGCTGATGGTGGGCGCGATGACGATCCACAACATCCAGCCGGGCCCGCAGGTCATGACCAGCAACCCGACGCTGTTCTGGGGCCTGATCGTGTCGATGTGGCTGGGCAATGCGATGCTGGTGATTTTGAACCTGCCGCTGATTGGCATCTGGATCAAGCTCCTGACGGTCCCGTACCGCTACCTGTACCCGGCGATCCTGGTGTTCTGCTGCATTGGCGTCTACACGGTCAACAACAGCGTGTTCGACGTGTTCATGACGGCAGGCTTTGGCGTTTTGGGCTATGTGTTCATCAAGCTCGGTTGCGAAGGCGCGCCGCTGCTGCTGGGCTTTGTGCTGGGGCCGATGATGGAAGAGAACTTCCGTCGTTCGCTGCTATTGTCGCGAGGCGACTTCAGCGTGTTCTTTACGCGGCCGATCTCGCTGGGCCTGCTGCTGGCGGCTGCGGCGCTGGTGGTGATCGTGGCGCTGCCGTCGATCAAGTCCAAGCGCGAGGAAGCGTTCCAGGAAGAGGCTGCGTGAGAAGGGTAAGCGATATTGATTGCATGGCGATCATTCAAATGTCGCCATCCTGAATTCCTCATGCTGACTGGCTTCTTGGTACTCAATAGGAGCCAGTCATATCGTTGAAGCGAATGACAGCAACGAGTCGAAAGTGTTAGTTGCACTTCGGGCTAGCGTCAGCGAAAAAAGACATTGATAATGCGGGTGGGGTAATTCGCGCTCGGCCACAGTGCGAGTAGGGCGGCGATGCCTGCATGCATAGTCGTCGTTAGGAGCGTACCGGCAGCGAATCCTCGCCATTGCCGCGCTGTGGTTAATGCCCTTGCCGCTCTCCTACATTGTGGCAATCATTGGCACCACAACTCGATCGTTGATTCGCTTTCTGGGCCGGAAGTCTGCGCGGCGCTATCGTGCGACGATGCGATACACATTGCCTTCCACCGTGAGCAGGTAAAGTTCGTGTTGCGCATCTTCACCAAAAGAAAGTATGGCGCCGCTGGCGAGTCTGCCGAAGTCCATGCCCGCTGCCGTAGTGCCGTTTGCGTAACGAAGCCCCTTGATCCAGCCCGCGCACAGGTCGGAGTACAGGTAGACACCTTGCAAGCCTGGGATCGCGGCACCGCGGTAGACGAATCCGCCAACGATGGCGCAAGCGCCGCCATCACGCCCATATTCCAATGCAGGTAACGTCAAGCCACGGCTGTCACAAGCGTCGCCGGTGAAACAAACTTCGCCTTCCATGACATTCCAGCCGTAATTCAGGCCGCCTTGCTCAGTTGGTGCAATATCAATTTCTTCTCGCTTGTTCTGCCCAACGTCAGCGATATACAGCAGGCTGGTGCTCGCATCAAAAGCATAGCGCCATGGATTGCGCAAGCCATACGCCCAAATCTCCGCGCGCTTCCCGGGCTGGTTGAGGAACGGGTTGGTCGCGGGAATGGCATACAGCGTACCAGCGCTTGTGGCCGAAACATCAATACGCAATAACTTACCGAGAAGCACCCCAGTGTTCTGCGCATTAGCAAAGGGATCACCTTGGCTGCCACCATCTCCGGTACCTACATACAGGTATCCATCGGGCCCGAACCGCAGGAGGCCGCCATTATGATTTGAGAACTGTGGATGCGGTATAGAAAGAATTCGCAAAGCCGAGAGGGAGTCGGCCTGTGCTGGGTTTGCTGAAACGCGGTAGCGGTCAATAGCGATGTCGCCGTTCAGGTCCGTGTAGTACACATAGAAAAAGCCATTTTCAGCATAGGCTGGGTCAAATGCCATTGACAGCAGGCCGCGTTCGCCGTCGGTTGTCGTGCGGCCGCGGATATCGAGGAAAGGCATAGGCAGCAGCCCGCCGTCCTGAACAATCCGTATGCTTCCGCCGCGCTCTACGATAAAAAGCCGCGTATCGCCATCGGGTGCGGTCAGGAACACCGGACTGGACAATCCGCTCGCGACCGCTTTTGCCGCCAACGCCGGCGCCGCGTCTGCCGACGGCGGGATAAAAGCCGTCGCCGGCTGTCCTGCTGGCTCACTGCTCAAGCCGGCGCTGCCTGTGGCAGGACTGGTGCCATCACCGCCTGATCCGCCGCATCCGGCGAGCATGCCGGCCAGGCAAACCGGCAACTTGAATATATGCTTGATCCACGGTTTCATCGCAAGCTCAGGATGACCAAGAAAGAGTCGCCACATTGCTATGATCGCCACATCTGCTACCCGGTTCATTCGATTAGCCCCGTAGCGATACAAACTTAACTGTATTTAGCGAGTAGCCTGCTGGGCGGCGTTCGGCCAGAAGCGGACATGTCTTTACCTTATCGTAAAGCCTCCATCGATTGCAATGACCTGACCAGTCATAAAGCCCGCCCCTGGACTACATAGCCAAAGCACCGTAGAAGCGATTTCTTCCGAGCGCCCAAGACGCGCTACCGGAATTTCGGCAATTACTGCCTTCATAGTGTCAGGTTCGTCAGCCAGCGCCTGCTGGACCATTGGCGTGTCGATGGCGCCAGGACAGATTGCATTGATCCGTATACCCACGGCAGCGTACTCAAGTGCCGCACACTTGGTCAGACCAATCACCCCATGCTTAGACGCCGTATAGGCACCCAGGCCGGCGGTACCCACAAGGCCAGCCTGCGACGAGGTATTAACTATTGCTCCGCTTCCCTGGATGCGCATGTGACGAAGCGCGTGCTTCGCGCAGTTCCACACACCGCGCAGGTTGGTCGCTATGATGCGATCGAAGTGGGCGCCACTAGCATCGGCAGTCTCTGCGACGGGCACTTGGATCCCGGCATTGTTGAAAGCTACATCAAGCCGACCAAATGTGGCGACGGTTTTCTCGACCATGGAAGCGACCTCCCGCTCGTCAGCCACGTCGCAGCCAATTGCCATTGCTTTGTGCCCTGCCGCCACCAGTGCTTGTGCCGCAGCACTGACCGCAGCTTCGTCGATGTCGGCAAGTATTACTGCGGCACCAGCCTGAGCGAATGCCGTTGCTGTTACCAAGCCGATGCCTGACCCTGCTCCGGTAACCAGCGCAACTTTGTTTTCGAATGAAAGGTGCATGTCTTCTCCTGAGACGAAGTTTGGTGATAAGAGCCGCACTTTACTTCGCCACAGGCTATTGGATTAGATGCTAAGATCGACATAGGCTTATACGAAATATCTATTAATGCCACATGTTGATTTCAACCATTTGCAAGCTTTCATCGTCGTCGCCCGCGAACGTAGCTTCACGCGCGCTGCCGCCCAGCTCGGCGTTGCGCAACCGTCGCTAAGCCATACAATCAAAAGCTTGGAGTCGCGCTTGGGCGTACGCCTGCTAACGCGTACGACGCGTGGCGTGTCGCCGACGGAGGCAGGCGAACGTCTATTGGCAAGCCTGGCACCACATTACGAAGGAATCGCAGCCGGGCTGGCTGAGCTCGATAGCAATCGGGACAAACCTGCTGGTACGATCAGGATCACTGCCTCTGACTATGGGGCAAGCAGCTTTCTATGGCCCAAGTTGTCGGAATTAATGACGAAGTACCCCAACATCAATATCGAAATCGACATCAACAACCGAATGGTTGACATCTTGGCCGAGCGCTTTGACGCAGGCCTACGCTTCGGCGATCAGGTAGCGCAGGACATGATCGCGGTACGCATCACAGCTGACCTGCGCATGGCAGTCGTCGCGACGCCGAGCTACTTCGAAACGCATGGGCGCCCGGAGAGGCCGCAGGACCTAGTGGCACACAACTGCATCAATCTGCGGCTGGCGACCCACGGCGGGTTATATGCTTGGGAATTCAAAAAGGATAGCGGTATGCTGGAGGTACAGGTGCGGGGGCAATTCACTGGCAACACGACGCCGCAAATGCTGGAGGGCGCGCTGGCCGGCATTGGCATTGCGTATGTGCCCGTGACACTCGCGCAGCAGCACATCGAGAGCGGTCGACTGGTACCTGTGCTGGAAGACTGGTCGCCGACCTTCCCCGGCTACTACTTGTATTATCCGAGCCGGCGTCAACCCTCACGGGCCTTCGAGCTTGTGGTGGATGCGCTTCGGCACCGATCCGTATAAGCGCTAGTCGCCACTTTGGCAATGGTTGTTGACTACGCGAGGTCTGTTTTGGGTCGTTGAGCGTCCGTTTGCCTGACCACAATGGGAGTCCTTTCATTGAAGGAGACTCTCATGAAATCTCATACTGAAATTTCCAAGACGTCGGTTCCCTGGAACAAAGGCAGGCTCGTTGGTCAGAAAGCTCCGTTGAAACTCAAAGAGATTTGGGCCACCCGAATAAGACTCTAGCTTGCCGAAAAAGCCCGTGATCTGGCGCTGTTCAACCTCGCCATTGATAGCAAGTTGCGTGGCTGTGACTTGGTAAGCCTGCGCGTTGAGGTGTACTGTCAATAATGGACACTCTCGTGTCAGGCGGCCTGCAGATGTGAGGTAGCCTGACTTCTGGGGACACTCCCGTTTGATAAACTGAATCAATGGGAGAAAGCATGACGAGAACAGATTTGAGGACCTATACGCCCGAGTTTCGCGCGGAAACGGTCAAGCTGGTATTGGAACAGGGACTATCACTGGAAGTGGCGGCGCAGCGGCTGTCGGTGCTGAAAGGGACGCTGGCAAACTGGGTCACGGCCGCCAAGCGGGGATCAACAGCATCAACCTCAGCCCCTAGCAGTCGTAACGTCGCTGACTCGGAAGCGGAGAACGCCAGGTTGCGCCGTGAGCTCGCGGTGGATCGCATGGAGAAGGAAGTCTTAAAAAAAGGCACCGCTGCGTACTTTGCTCGGGAGTCGCTGCCCGGTACGCGCAATTGAAGACAATGCGGCTCGACTACCCGATTGCATTGCTGTGCCGTGTGTTTGACGTCTCGCGCAGCGGCTTCTATGCCTGGATTGCCCGCAAGCCGTCACAACGCCAGCAAGCTGGCGAACAACTGAAGGTGGCCATCAAGGCAGTACACCGGCAGAGCCGTGAAACCTACGGCATACGCCGGATACAGCCAGAGCTGGCGGCACAAGGGTTCCCGGCTGGGCGGGTTGTATTGGACGGCGACGACAGAAATTGGGCTTGCGCTGCAAGCAGAAACGCAAGTTCACAGCTATGACCAATTCCCCGCATAACCTGTCGGTGGCGCCCAATCTGCTGGCCCAGATATTTATGCCGACCCGCCCAAATCAAATGTGGCTGACCGATATCACTTATCTGCCCACTCGAGAAGGCTGGCTTTACCTGGCTGGCGTGAAAGATGTCTTCACATGTGAAATCGTCGGCTATGCGATGGACGAGCGCATGACGCAGGAGTTGACGGCCAGGGCGTTCTGGCAAGCTGTGCGCAACAAGCGACCACCAGCGCTAGTGATCCATCATTCGGACAGGGGAAGTCAATATTGTGCGCATGCCTATTGTAAGTTGCTGGACCAGTTTGGCATGCAAGCATCCATGTCGCGCAAAGGAAATTGCTTCGATAACGCACCGATGGAAAGCTTCTGGGGCAGCCTGAAAAATGAACTGACACATCACCAGCATTATGAAACGCGTGCCCATGCCAAGGCAGCGGTCCAGGAATACATCGAGATTTTTTACAACCGCCAGCGGCGCCATTCACGCCTTGGCTACCTGTCCCCTGCAGTGTTTGCTGAAACCTTCAAACATCTGCAGGACGCATGACACGAGAGTGTCCACTATTGACAGTACACCTCATAAAGGTCCGCTCCATTGGGAGCGGACCAAGACATCAGGATGAAAATGCTAGGCAGCTTTACGCCGGCGAGCAGCAGAAAGGCTTGCCATACCCAAGCCCAGCAAAGCTAAGGTTCCAGGAAGCGGTACTTGGCCGGTTGGCGGAGGATTGCCGCCAGGCGGCGGATCGATTGGCGGAGGATTTGTTATCGAGCCACCGAACCCATCTAGGTAGGCGTAGCCGAGATGCCCGGTCGGTAGGCAATCGGCAGCAAGCAACGCGAGAGTGAAGTCATGGCCGAGAAGGGATGAATCGATGACCAGGTTTTCGATCTGCCATTGCGAAGTATAGAAGTAGTCACCAAGGGCGGAGAAGCGACTGTCCACTCCACCCCCTTCGGCGCCAGCATCATAGGTGCGACTGATCACATCCCGTCCGGTGGTGTCATCGCGCAGCACGATGCGGAAGAAAGCTGAGTCAGCTGGATCATGGCCGCCATTCTCGAGCACCGCCTTCCAAGCAAAAATAATGGTTGAGTCGGTATAGCCGGTCACCTTTTGGCTGATCGCCGAAGCGTAGCCGCCAGACGATGTGTCCTCAATCCGGTAGGCGTTGTTGCCCGCATAGACAGTGCTTCCAAAGGAAGCGCCAATGGTCGGATCGACAGTTCCGGCGGAAACAACGCCTGACCGGGTTGCAGGGCCATCATATAGCGAACCGCCGGGGAGAACGCTCGACGGTGTGAGTGCTGCATTGTCGACACCGCCGCGGTAGCCCTCGCCGGTAGACCAGCCCGCAGTAGTGCCAGTTTCGAAGCCACCATTGACGAAGGTGGCTGCTGCTGCCGGAACTGAGGCGAATACGGCAAAAGCCCCGGCGCAAATACACTTAACGCAGTTCATATGTGCCTTTCTTCTTAATTGTTAAACACAAACCCTTTTTTGCTGCGGTGCCATTTCAGCAAAAAATGTACCAAACAGTTGACGAATTCGTAACTATTTGATTTGAAATAAACAATTTAATAAGTATTAACGTTTGGTAACTATCGGTAACAATTGGTGTAAAATTTTTCGACACATGGTTACTTTTTGGGAACGAATTGGTAAGGCCAACAAGGCGGGCAGCAACAATTTAAAGATGAGCAGTACCTCAATTAGGGAATGGAATAATTTCGCACGCACCAAAGAGGTTTTATTGGAATGGGCGCATACCGCTCCACGCCGCTCGGAAAATGCCGCGCCAACACCACCCAGCTATTGGTGCATGACCTGAAAGCCCTGTGGCGGATGTTGGGCATAGAGCGCTGGCTGGTGACAGGCGGCTCCTCGGGTGCGCTGCTGGCCCTGGCCTATGGCCAAGCTTATCCGGATGCCTGCCTGGGCTTCGTGCTGAGCAGCATCCTGCTCGACAGCCTGGGGGAAATCGACTGGTTCCTACATGGCATGCGCCTGTTCTATCCGCAGGCGCATAAACATTTCACCACATGGATACCGGAAGAAAAGCGCGGCGATCTCCTTGCCGCCTATGAAAAGCGGCTTTTCGCCGACGCGCCGGCGGTGCGCATGGAAATTGCGCGGCGCTGGTACCGCTACAGCGAGGACTGTGCGCTGCTTGCGCATGATCCGCAAGCCGTCCAGCAAGCCCTGAAGCAAAACAGCGTGGTCTACAGCACCGTTCGGCTGCGTGCGCATTACTTCAGGCACCGCATGTTCCTGGAGCCCGGCCAGCTGATCAATAATATGGAGCGCATCGCCCATCTGCCGGCCGCTATAGTGCAGAGCGGCCATGACGTGATCACGCCGCCGCAGGCGGCTTACCGACTGCACCGTGCCTGGCCCGGTTCGGTGCTGCACATCGTGCCGGACGCCGGCCATGCGCCATCCGAGCCCCGCATCCAGGTCCAGCTGATGCAGGCGCTGGAAAAGTTCAGGAAGGAAGGAAATTTCAGCTGACCCTTGGCCTGCCGAAAACAAGTTCGGAGTTTTGGCCGGCGTGGTGGTCCATTTTCCTGGCAGGCGCGGCCGCGAGAAGATTCTGCCGGTACATACCCGCAAGGTGCCACTGACCGCGGATGGCGTGTTGCAGGAACTAGCACCGTCGACTCATGACCGTAGCAAACTTTGGGCAGTCAGTGTAACGGGGACCTGCTTGCAAGGTTATCTTGCCCGGATTTCCCCGTCAGTCTCCTGCGATAATGCGCATAACCTTGCATCCTACTGTGCCCGTTGGTTACTCTTTACTCAGCACCTAGTACAGAGTGATCAATTCGCGCTCACACCAGGCTTCTTGTCGGAAATGCTTGTTGTCCATTGGCTGAGTGTGAGCCTGTTCGCCAATGCCTTCCAGCGTGCAGAACTGATTGCTCACAGAAGGGCATGCAGATTTGGAGTGGCAGGAGTTGAAAGAAATGTCTCGTGAAGACTACTTCAAGAAACGCGGCCGATTTAGGAAGCTGCTGGGTATCTAGAGCATCGATAATATCTGTGTATATTCGGAGTGGCTGTTTGCGGTGACAAAGCCGACGTTTTCTAAGCCAGCCTGACTGGAAGCTTAGGGTCGGGTACAGTCCTTCAGTGCCGGCAGCAGCGGGCTACGAGCGGATACATTCGACGTTAAGCAGCCGAAATTGCTTCTGCTGCCTGTTGAATGTGGATTGGAATGTTCGATGAAGTGCTCGCTAAGAGTCGATAGACTGACTACGTAGCGTGAGTCTATATTTTGCCAGGAAAATTATCAGGGAAGTCAAAGCGCGTAAAATTGCGAAATAACGTAACCATCAAGCTTCCGCGGCATAGCCTGCGGTCGTGACCAAACGACATGCAGACAGCAAAAAATCCTAGCTCGGAAACGGAACGTCTGCAGCAAACCACCCGTGACCTCGTTGCTATTTCGACTTTGCAGGCCTTCTGGGGTAGCCTTTCTCCTGAGGAAGTGATCAAGAACCTATCTCAGGTGTTCCTGGACATACTTAATCTGGACTCAGTTTATATCCGCCTTGCCAGTCACGAGCGGCGCGAGTCAATTGAAGCCATTTCCAGCAATCAACGCGACGTTGCCGACCTTGTTTCGCCGAGCACCAGAGCGGAGCTGGATCGGTTCCTGGCGCAGCGAGATGTCAACCAGGATATGGCTCTGCCGGACTTGTTTGGCGATGGACAATTGTGCGTGCATCCTACCCGATTCGGCATTGCCGAGGACAATGGCGTGGTCATTGCCGCGTCCCATCGCGCTGACTTTCCATCTGAGCATGACCGGCTGCTGTTGAGCTTCGGTGCAAATCAAGCTGCTGCGGTCATACAGCGCTGGCGCACCGAGCAGGCTTTGATGATGAGCGAGAAGCGTTTCCTAGAGATAGCTGACGCAGGGCCGGCCATGCTTTGGGTAACCGAACCGGACGGCTTTTGCTCATTTTTATCCCGGAGTTGGCACGAGTTTACCGGGCAACGCAAGGATGAAGGGTTCGGTTATGGATGGACACTTGCCATCCATCCGGAAGACCGCGAAACCGCAAAGGCAGCCTTCATCGATGCCAATGTAAGGAAGAAAGAATACGAGGATGAATTCCGGCTCTTGCATGCGGACGGAAGCTATCGTTGGGTAATTGACGCCGGCCGCCCGCGATTTTCCATTTCAGGTGAATTCCTGGGCTTTGTCGGCAACGTACTAGATATTACTCATCGCAAGCAGGCAGAAGAGGCGCTGCATAACGCCCAAGCGTTGATGTCAACCGTCTTCGAAATTCTCCCGGTCGGGGTTGGCGTATTCAGTCCAGACGGCAGCACCATACTCTCCAACCAGCAGATGCAGCATTATCTGCCAACCAATATCCTCCCTTCCCAGGATGGCGAACGCCATGCTCGCTGGAACGCCCATGACACTGATGGCCGTCTGCTTTCGCGCGAAGAATTTCCTGGAGCCCGGGCACTGCGCGGGGAACGAGTGGTGCCGGGAATCGAGGCACTGTACACTCAGGACGACGGCACGAAAATGTGGACTCAAGTCGCAGCCGTGCCGATCAGGAATGACAGAAAGCAGATTACTGGCCAAGTCGCCGTCGTCACGAACATTGATGCATCCAAGCGCATCGAGGAAGCCTTGCGCCTGTCAGAAGAAAAATACCGTACGCTCTTTAGCAAGATGGACGAGGGATTCGGCATTGTCGAAGTCATCCTGAATAACGAAGGCGAGCCAGCGGATTTCCGTTATCTTGAAACAAACCCGGTATTCGAACAGCAGACCGGCCTGAACGAAGTCATTGGCAAAACCATCCGTCAAATGGTGCCGAACGTGGAGGCATTGTGGATCGATGCCTTTGGCAGGATTGCGCTAACTGGGCAGGCAGAGCGTTTCGCGGATCATTCTTCTGCTTTGGGCAGATGGTTCGACGTGAATGCCTTTCCCATCGGAAAGCCGGAAGACCGCCATGTGGCATTTGTTTTCAGGGATATCACGGAGAGCAAATTGATTGAGCAGGAACTGCGTGAAGCAGATCGCCGCAAGGACGAATTCCTGGCCATGCTTGCGCATGAATTACGCAACCCGCTTGCGCCCATCAGCGCTGGTTCCGAGCTTTTGCAGATGGTCAGGCTGGATGGGAGCCAAGTCAGGCAAACCAGCGAAATCATCGGTCGGCAGGTCAGGCACATGAACAACTTGATTGATGATTTGCTGGACGTGTCACGGGTCAAGCGAGGACTGGTTGAGTTAGACAATACTACGCTGGACATGCGCCATGTCATTGCCGAAGCGGTAGAACAGACGGGTCCAATCATTCAGCTAAAACGCCATCAATTGGCTTTGCATCTTCCGCCAGATGAGATGATGGTTCTAGGCGACGGCAAGCGACTGGTGCAAATCGTGACCAATATTCTGAACAACGCCGCGAAATATACGCCGGAAGGTGGGAATATTGCCTTGCACGCTGAAGTGCTAAATGACGATGTGCTGCTCAATGTAAAGGATAACGGTGTCGGCATGTCGCCCGAGCTGCTAAGTCGGGTCTTTGATCTGTTTACACAGGCTGAACGCAGTTCCGATCGTTCCACAGGCGGATTGGGACTGGGTCTGGCTTTAGTGAAAAGTCTGGTGGAACTGCATGGGGGCTCGGTCAAGGCGAACAGCGACGGCGCCGACAAAGGCAGCCTGTTCACTATACGTTTGCCGCGACTGCGACGGCCGGTCGAGCAACCCGACACGACCCAGTCCGACGGCGCTCTCCAAATCTCAAGCAGCTCGCTGAAGATCCTAGTGGTGGATGACAATGCGGACGCGGCGACCTTGTTGAGCATGCTGCTAGAGGCATCTGGTCACCAGGTGTTGGTTGAGAACGGCGCAAGAAGTGCCTTGGAGCGTGCAAGCATCGAACGGCCCGATGTTTGCGTGTTGGACATCGGACTCCCTGACATGAACGGTAATGAATTGGCGCAGCATCTGCGCGCCATGCCGGAAGCTGCCGAAACACTCCTGATCGCCTTAACCGGCTATGGTCAGGAAGAGGACAAAAAAGCTACCCTTGCCGCGGGCTTCGATTACCACCTAGTGAAGCCGGTAGACTTTAAAACGCTTTTTTCAATCCTTGTGGATGCATCGTCTCGATAGCGAGCATTTGTGGCTCACGGGTTACTATGGCCCGAGCCAGTGTAAAAAAAGCGGCGTGATCAATAATTTGTGCCTTCACTGGCTTGGTTTCTCCTACGGTAGCTGGACTACTAACCGCTTCCGGCCAAAAGCCGTCGTTCAACAAGGCTGAACGAACGTCTGCTTCGCGATTCGAAGCAGACTACGCAACGCATTCCCGATGAGGGTTGTTTTGGCCGGAAATCAGTTACGGCATCTAGATTGTTTCCGTCTCACTGGAATTTGTGAGCATAACCCCATGACCGCTTACAGCCGCTGTGTGTGCAAGTGTTGCGCCGATACTCCCGACACTGATGTTCAGGATCTTCATAAATGCTCCTATTGGTTTGTCGAGCGCGGCTCAGTCACGCGAGGGCCAAGCGGAAGAGTTGTTGGTGTTGTGGTTGGCGCAGATACTTAGTCGGCGCTGAAATATAGCGAACGCCCAGCACGGATGCGGTCTTGGCTGAGATAGGTCAGTGTTAGATTTGCAGGAACAGCCACTATAACTGGCCTTTTCCTTGCAAATTTGGCGGAGGTTTCCATGCGCAGGAAACGCCGTATTTTCCAGCACAGCAACACGCAGGGGTACCCGCTGCGGGAGCATATCGACCTGCACCATCCTCTCGTGGAATTGGCCGACATGATCGACTGGGCCGCCATTGACCGCGTCGCGACCGAGCCGTTTCAGCCCGGGCCGGGGCGCCCAATCCTGCGGCCACGGCTTGTCGCCGGCCTCCTGTACCTGCAGCATGCATTCAATCTCTCCGATGAACAGGTCGTCGCCGGCTGGCTGGAGAACCCATATTGGCAGGTGTTCACCGGCGAGACACATTTGCAGACTGAGCCACCCATCGACCCGTCAAGCCTGTCGCGCTGGCGCAATCGTTTAGGCGAAGTCGGCATGGAGGAATTGCTGGCGCAAAGCATCGAAGCAGCCAAACGCGCCAATGTGATCAAGCCGTCGAGTATGCAGCGAGTGATTGTCGATACGACAGTCATGGAGAAGGCAATTGCCTATCCAACCGATTCGGCATTGCTGGAACGCAGTCGTGAACACTTGGTAAAGGCAGCACGCCAGTGCAGCCTGCGTCTTCGTCAGAATTACAACCGTGAAGCGCCCCGCCTGGTGCAGCAGATTAGCCGCTATGCCCATGCCAAACAGTTCCGGCGCATGCGTGCAGCCTTGCGTACCCTACACTCACGAGTGGGACGAGTTCACCGCGATATCGCACGTCAGCTGGACCAGGTGTGCCTGCCGCAGCGCAAGGCACTCGATGACCTGCTGTCGCGGACTGGCCGCATCCTGACGCAACTGCGCAAAGACAAGAACAAGTTGTATGCGCTACATGCGCCTGAAGTGGAATGCATTGCCAAGGGCAAGGCCCGAACACCGTATGAATTTGGCGTAAAGGTGTCAATCGTCACTACGTTGAAAGAAGGTCTGGTGGTCGGCGCGCGTTCCATGCCAGGCAATCCCTACGATGGCCATACGCTCCACGAGGCGCTGGAGCAGGCCGAAATCCTCTCCGAGGTCAAACCGCTGATGGCATTCGTCGACCGCGGCTATCGCGGTATCGAGGTCGACGGGGTGCAGATCTGGAAGTCAGGCCAGCGACACGGTGTCACGCGAGGCCTCAAGGCGATGATCAAGCGCCGCAGCGCTATTGAACCCATCATCGGCCATATGAAGAACGACGGTAAGCTGGGGCGTAATTGGCTTAAAGGGGCATTGGGCGATGCCATGCATGCAGTGCTTTGCGGCGCTGGACATAACATCCGGCTCATCATTAACAAGCTTAAATCCTGTCGGCCGATGACTCCGGCTTATTGAAAAGTAGAATTGTTCAGCATCGACTACTTACCCGAGCATGCCTGCTTCATTGCCGATGCTTAAGTCTGCGATGAAGGCTTCCTGCGCACCAAGGTTCCATTTTTCTGTTCAATGACTTTTAAAATTGTCGTGAAATCTTGGTCACCCCAGCCTGCTTCGAAAGCTGAGTGCCAGACCTGCCGCGCCTGTTCGATCACAGGCATCTCGACATTCAAAGCGCCTGCATCGCGCAAGCCCAACGTGACATCTTTGTCACAAGTCGACAGAGCAGCACCAAAGTCAAAAGTCCCGTCCACACCCCTGCGCAATATTTCGCAACCACCAAAGCTTTGCCCCGAGCCAGCTTTGAGAACCTGCAGCATCATATCCCCATCCAGGCCTGCCTTGGCGCCCATCGACAGTCCTTCACAAGCAACAATCATGTTGGCAGCCAAGATCAAATTATTGACGACCTTCATCACTTGTGCCATGCCTGGCTCTTCACCAAGCGTGTAAATCTTCTCACCGATTGTGGCTAAAAGTGGCCACACGGTCTTCAACACTGCTGCCTCGCCCGCCACCATAATCGTAAGCTTACCTGCGCGGGCAACTGGCGGTCCACCGGTCACCGGCGCATCAATGGTATGAATTGCCTGCGATTTGAGACTGGCAGCGATCTGTTCGATCGTCGCCTTCCCAATAGTAGACATCTCCACATATACCTTGATGGTGGAACCATGTATCACCCCCTGAGGCCCTGATGCCACGGAAAGCGATGTCTCCGGGTTGGGCAAACAGGCAAACACGATAGCCGCTGCATCTGCCACGGACTTGGGAGAGTCATGGGCAACAGCCCCCGTGGCGACAAATCGCTCCATCGCAGGACGCACGGGGTCGTGGATATGCAAGCGAAAATCCTTGCCAAGAAGTCGTTCGGCCATCGCGCCACCCATCTGGCCGAGCCCCAAAAAGCCGACATGCATAGGTTCTTTCATAGATGCTCCACACTGGTTTTTAAACAGAATGCTTTCACGATTTTTATTCCGCCATCGACGAGCGTGTCTCTCTACCGCAAGCCTGGGCGCTTTGATGTGTAAATCAAAGTTAAACCCATGACTCACAAACATTCAGATGCTGCCACCGTGAATGTGTTGTCACTTAAACATTATAAGACCATGCATTACGAACGGCGTGTCACGGTACAGCATTGTCCAAATGGCATTCACGCCGGCGGTAGCGGAGTCCAAAATTTAACACAAAGATATTAGACTAATGCTTCTGATGTGTTATAAATCGTATGTGACATGTTACATAAACCAAGAACGCACATTAGGAGACTTTCATGACAAAAGGAATACTTGCCGCTAAGCACGCCACAAGCGCCGTTATAGCCGCACTTTTTAGTATCGCGAATGCGCACGCGGCGGATCCAGACACCTTCTATATCGGCGGTGTAGTGTCGCTGTCAGGAACGTACGGCATGTTTGGAGATGACATGCGCAAGGGCGTCGAAATTGCCATCGAACAACGCGGTAGCAAGGTCCTGGGAAAACCGATCAAGGTGAGCTGGGAAGATGACGAGACGAAACCCCAGCCAGCTGTTCAGAAAACGACGCGTTTAATTGCCGATGGCGCGCAGATGATTTTTGGCGCAGTCAGTTCCTCTTCGACATTGGCAATTATGAACATCGCCAAGCAACGCAAAGTCCCGCACTTGGTCACGATCTCGGCCGACGATAAGATTACTGTGCCTGGAGCCTCTCGCTACACCTTTCGCACGTCAAATACCCTTGGCATGGAACAGCGAATGGCGCTGAACTACACCAAGGACCAAAAACTAAAGCGGGTCTATGGCGTGATTGCCGACTATCAGGCCACGCGCGATAGCTGGGAGTGGTATCGCAAGGAGGCGGAAAAAGCCGGTGTTCAAATTGTTGGCGCTGACTTTCCTCCATTGGGGAATCGCGACTTTTCCACCATCGTCGACAAGGTCGCTAAATCGGACGCTGACAGCGTAGTCCTGTTCCAAACCGGATCTGACGCGGTCACGCTAGTCAAGCAGGCTGGTCAAGTGAATCTCGCCAAGACAAAGAAAATCTTCGGACCCGTGATTGCCGATGAAACGATGGCTGCAGCTGTGGGTCCCGCCTCTATTGGCGTCAATTCCGGCGTTCGCTACCACTACACCATCGACAATCCGGCCAATAAGAAATTTGTCGATGCGTACCGAAAAAAATACAACGAGTTCCCATCGATGGCCGCAGGTGAAGCCTACGACGGCATGGCATGGTGGCTGGATGTCGTCGAAAAAACTGGCACCTGGGACAAGGAAAAATGGGTAGATGCAATGGCCAGTAGCGTGCGTGAGAACTCTGTCGAAGGCCGCAAGGAGATGCGTGCATGCGATCACCAAGCATTGCAGGACGGTCTGTGGGGCGAAGTGGTGCCCGGCCGCGATCCGAACCCAGCGCTCATGATGAAGATTGTGAAGGTGTACCCACCCAATCAGATCTTCGAACCTTGCCACAACTGAGGGTGCTGCCACAAACAAGCTGACGATCCCTGCCGGCAAAGTTGTTGTCGGCAGGTCGACAGTGGCGGCATCACTGGCTTACGCATATTTGCGCTCCTGCATTTTTGTAAGGCTTTCTATGTCTATGATCATTATCGGGCTTAGCCTTGGCATGCTCCTTTTCCTGCTTGCCTCAGGCCTAACGCTTATTTTCGGCATGCTTGGCGTCATCAACTTTGCCCACGGTGCCTTGTACATGCTCGGCGCCTATGTTGCCTTCGACATCAGCCGCCGCACAGGCTCTTTTACACTGGGACTGGTAGTGGCCACCCTAGTCACGGCGGCGACTGGATTCGCCATGGAGCGACTAGCGCTGCGTCCACTTTATGCGCGACCGCACTTCTACCAATTGATTCTGACATTTGGCTTCATCCTCGTCATTACCGAAGCCGTCAAATTCACTTGGGGATTGGGTTACAAGGAAACGCCGATGCCCGATGCACTCGCAGGAACGATAGTGCTTTTTGGCAGCACCATCCCGGTCTATCGGCTTTTTGTCATCATCTTTGGCGCAGTTGTTTCCATCGCGCTGTTCCTGGCTCTTGAGCGCAGCACCTTCGGTATGAAAGTGCGCGCCGCCAGCAGCGACGCCGAGATGGTACAGATCTTAGGGCTGCGTGCGGCAAGCATTCGCAACGCCGTGTTCGGGCTTGGCGCAGGACTGGCTGGACTCGCCGGCGCAATCGCCGCGCCGCTGTTTCCGATTGAGCTTGGCATGGCCACTACTGTAATCATCGACTGCTTCATCGTGGTTATCCTGGGTGGTCTTGGCAACATCCGCGGCGTGGTCGCCGCAGCGATCCTGATCGGCATGGTGCGAGCGGTTGGTTATACGTTCGCGCCGAGCTGGGTCGATGTGCTGACGTTTTCGCTGCTGATCGCGACCTTAATGACCCGCCCCCAAGGGTTGTTTTCCCGTCCTGTGAGGTCAGCATGAGCGCCCGCCGTTTTGACTTAGCCATTGCCGTTCTGATCGGTGCGACTGTCATCGCACTACCATTTGCGACGCAGAATGACTTTTTCCTGAACCTTGCGCTGCTTGTGATGATCTGGTCAATCTTCGCGCTCGGCTTCGATCTCGTGTTCGGTTCCATCGGCATGGTGTCGTTCGGCCATGCCAGTTTCCTGGGAATGGGAGGCTATATCGTTGCCATCTTTACCCAGCGCTACGGCTGGTCCTTCGAGGCCAGTACAATGGCCGCCATGGCTGCAGCCTCGCTACTGGCGTGGATCTTCAGCTTCTTCGCGCTGCGCGTATCTGGCATCTTTTTCTCACTCGTAACGCTTGCGCTGTCGCAGCTGCTCTACATCCTTGCCGATAGCAAGTTGCGAGAATTGACGGGTGGTGCCGATGGCATCGCTGGTGTCACCCGGCCGCAATTGTTTGGTGTCGATTTTTTCACAACCCAGGCGTTTTACTGGTATGTCGTCGTGCTGTTCACAATTGTGGTGGCCTGTGTGGCGATGTTAAGGGCCTCGCCATTCGGCCGGGTCATGCAAGGCGTTGCGCAGAACGAGATCCGCACTGAGCAGCTCGGCTACGATGTTCACGGTATTAAGCAAATTACCTTCCTCGTGTCAGGCGGCATCAGCGGCCTGGCCAGCGCGCTGCTAGCTTCGCTGCTTATGTTCGTCAATCCGCAGATGCTGCATTGGACCACCTCTGGCGACGTCATCATCATGACACTGCTGGGCGGCGCCGGGACACTGTGGGGGCCTGTGGGCGGTGTGATCCTGTTTGAGCTCCTCAAGGAGTGGCTGAGCGGACAGACACAATACTGGTATGGGGTACTTGGCGTGGTATTCATTCTGGCTACCATCTATTTTCCAAAAGGCTTCTTAGGCGAGGCTCGCCGCCTCGCTACTCGTGCGCAACGGAGAAAGCCATGACACAAATTGCACTCGAATGCCGTGACGTTACGGTCAGCTTTGGCGCGCTCAAGGCGATCGACGGGTTCAGCCACCAGTTCGAAGCAGGCCGGAACTATGGCCTAATCGGCCCTAATGGCGCCGGAAAGACCACGTTGCTAAATGTATTGGCGGGGCGGCTTTTCCAAAACAAGGGGATCGTCCTTTGCAATGGTGCTGATATATCCGCCATGCCAGCATACAAGCGTGCACGCGCCGGCATCGGACGCAGCTTCCAGATCACCAAGACCTATCCCGAAATGACGGTTGCGGAGAATCTGCGTATTGCTGCTCAAATCAAGCGTTCCCGGTTCCTGCCGTTCTGGGTTGCGACGCGCTACGACAGGCAACTGCAGCACGACATCGATGCGATGCTTGAACTTACCGGTCTAGTCGCGTACCGCGACGAGATAGCGGGAACGATCTCGTACGGTCTGCAACGGGCGCTGGAGTTGGGCGTCACGCTACTGCCTCAGCCTACCATCCTGCTTCTCGACGAGCCGCTTGCCGGTATTGGCCACCATGAAATTGATAGAGCCACACAGCTGATTCGTTCCGCAGCCGAGGGGCGGACTGTGCTGCTGATCGAGCACAACATGGATGCGGTCATGTCCCTGTCGGACGAAATCGTTGTAATGAGCAACGGCCGCAAGATTGCCTGCGGTGTGCCGCAAGTAATCCGGGCCGACCAGACCGTGCGTTCCGTTTATCTTGGCGAGGAGGCCCCAGCATGATGGTTCTCGACGGAGCTTCTGTGCACTACGGGCTGGCACGCGTACTCAGTGACGTCAGCATCGAGGCATCAGAAAATGAAATTATTGCCATCGTCGGCAGGAACGGCGCTGGCAAGTCAACCACGCTGAAGGCGATGATGGGCCTGCTGCCCTTATCTAAAGGAAAGCGTCTCTTCCAGCAGCGGGATATCACAAGGCTGTCGGTCGAGCAAATCAGCCGCCTCGGCGTGGGTTTCGTTCCCGACACCCGCAGAATCTTTCCCAACCTGACCGTGCATGAAAACTTGCGCATGGGCACTCTCGCCTACAAGCCGGGTTACTGGACTATTCAGCGCGTCTTGGAAATCTTCCCGCGGCTGGGAGAGCGCATTGGCTTCGGTGGCGATCAGTTGTCCGGCGGCGAGCAACAGATGTTATCGATCGCTAGGGCGCTATTGGGTAATCCAACAATATTACTCCTGGATGAACCGACGGAGGGCTTGGCGCCCAAGATCGTCGACGAGCTGATCGAGATTTTCTTGCAAGTGCATCGCTTGGGAACAGGACTTGTACTGGTGGAACAGAACCTAAAGGTGCCGATGCGCCTGGCGAACCGTCAGTATGTACTCGACCATGGCGCTGTGGCCTGGTCAGGGACGTCAAAGGAACTCGACGCCCAGCGCGAACATGTTGAATCGATCATTACGACAGGAGTATCCAATGAAAATTGAAAAAACTTATATCGTTGGCGTGGGCATGACGCCGTTTGCCAAACAACTAGAGCGCAGCGTGAAAGACCTCGTCCGCGAGGCTGTATCCGCGGCACTGAGGGATGCTGGCTGCGACAGCAGCGCCCTGCAGGCTGCCTATTTCGCGACTGCTGGACAGGGGGCAATGGAAGGGCAGTTTATGGTTTCTGGCCAGATTGCGCTGGGGGCAATGGGCATTACGGGGATACCTGTCACCAATGTCGAGAACGCATGCGCCAGCTCCAGCACCGCGCTTAACGCTGCTAGGCTGCATGTTGCTTCCGGTGCAGCGGATATCTGCCTTGCAGTGGGTGTCGACAAGCTGTTCTCAAACGACAAGGAGCGCAGTTTTGCCGTATTCGACGGCGGTTGGGACGTGCATACCGCTGAGCAGCAGCTACGCTACCTGATGTCGTTGTCGAGCGACATTCCCCTACCAGCGGGCTATGTCGAGCCTGGCAAACGTAGCGTATTCATGGATATTTACGCGAGTTTGGCTCGCCTGCACATGAAAACCTATGGCACGACCGAGCGCCAGATAGCTGCCGTAGCCGCCAAAAACCATGTCCACTCCACGCGCAATCCGTTGGCGCAATTTCAGTACCCGCTGACAATCGACGAAGTGCTCTCGGCGCGGGCCGTATCCTGGCCGCTGACGCTCCCGATGTGTGCTCCAATCAGCGACGGCGCGGCGGCGGCCATTGTCTGCAACGAAGATGGGCTACAACGGTTACAGCGCGGCCGCGCGGTTGAAATATTGGCTAGTGTGATGCGCAGCGCAACTGACCGCCGCGCCGACCAGTACGACCGCCATCTGTGCTACCTCGCTGCCAATGAAGCGTACGAGATCGCCGGCGTGGGCCCAGACGATATGTCGTTAGCCGAAGTACACGACGCCACGGCATTCGCCGAGATTCAGCAAACCGAAGCACTCAGCTTCTGCGTATTTGGAGAAGGTGGAATGATGGCCGAGACCGGCGCCACCACGCTGGGCGGGCAGATCCCAATCAACGTGTCCGGTGGACTGCTGTCGCGCGGCCACCCGGTCGGTGCTACCGGCCTGGCGCAGATCTTCGAAATGGTTACGCAACTGCGCCGCGAGGCAGGACCACGCCAAGTGGAAAATGCGCGTTTCGCCATCGCCGAGAATGGCGGGGGCTTTTCTGGTGTCGAGGAAGCGACCACCTGCATCACGATTCTCGGGCGCTCCTAGTTGCACTTCGCCACGCCGATCAACCCTACCCTGATCATTAGATTGCCAGCCATGAACCTCAGCCAATTATTTCAGCGCAGCGTCCAGATGTACCCAGATTGCACCGCAATTGCTTGCGGTGACCAGATCCGCCGCACCTACCGAGAACTCGACCAACGCGTTGGTGCACTCGCGCATTGGTTCAGACAAGATCTTGGGCTGCAACCAGGCGACCGGCTGTTGCTTGTAATGAAGAACTGTCCAGAATACATCGAAAGCTTGCTGGCAGCCTGGCGGGCGGAGTTGTGCGTAGTGCCAGTCAACAGCAAACTACACCCTAACGAAATTGCGGCGATGGCTCAAGATGCAGGCACCCGCAAGTGCCTTTCGCAGGGATCGCTTGCCGCTGCCTTGCGTGAACACCCAACGATAAAGGCTCAGCTCGATGTCATCGACGCTGGGGAAGACGCTTATCTCAATGCGCTAGGGTCACCACAATTGTCGGTTGGCCGCACACATGACGAGAATGCTGTGGCGTGGTTGTTCTTTACAAGCGGCACCACAGGCCGCTCAAAAGGCGTCATGATCACGCATGCCAACTTGGTAAATGTGGCACTTAACTTCTTTTCCGACGTGCAGTCGGTGAGCCAGGGCGATGCGCTTATCCATGTGGCACCAGTATCACACGGCTCAGGCATCTATAGCATTCCCTATTGGATCAAAGGTGGCACACAAGTGTTGCCTGAGTCGGGCGGCTTCGACGAGGCTGAACTGTTCAGGCTGCTGGATACCCATCAACGTGCAAGTCTGTTTGCAGCGCCGACGATGGTCCAGCGCATGGTGCGTTATGCCAATGAGAACAATGTCCGCCCCTCTGGCCTGCGCGCCCTGCTAGTGGGCGGTGCGCCGTTCTACATGGAAGACATCAAGACGGCTGTACAGAGCTTCGGTCCAAGAATTGCTCAGGTTTACGGCCAGGGTGAAAGCCCGATGACGATTTCCCGCATTAGCGCAGATCAAATTGGTGCTGCGGTGAATGCAGGTGACAGTCAGCTGCTCGGCTCTGTCGGCTTTCCGATGACCTCAGTGCAGGTATCAATTGTGGATAACGACGGTTGTCCGGTTGCAGCTGGAGAGCTTGGCGAAGTGATGGTGCGTGGCCCGGTCGTGATGGCTGGATACTGGAATAACCCTCAGGCAACGGCTAGCACGGTCATCGACGGTGCATTGCGAACCGGCGATGTCGGTTTAATCGACGAGCGCGGCCTGCTGCATTTGCGTGACCGTTCCAAGGACGTGATCATTAGCGGCGGCACTAATATCTATCCACGCGAGGTGGAGGAAGTCCTGCTGACGCATCCGGGAGTTGCCGAGGTATCCGTGGTGGGTGCGCCGGATCCGGAGTGGGGAGAGTCGGTAGTAGCATTCATCGTACGACAGCCAGGTACCGTTGTCGAAGATGCCGACTTAAATGCGCACTGCTTGAATGCAATCGCGCGCTTTAAACGTCCAAAACGGTATATTTACGTCTTTGACTTGCCTAAGAACGGCATAGGCAAGGTGTTGAAAAGAGAATTGCAAAAACAAATTGGAAAATCTACATGAAAACAGTAACCGGCCTTTTTAATCGTGAGGCCGTTAGCCAGACCGAGAAGGCATTCGTCGTTCTGGAAGAGCTTATCGTTACAGGAGAACTGCCACCTGGAAGTCAATGGTCGGAGATCGCATTAAGTGAGCGTATCGGGCTCGGGCGATCGCCAACGCGCGCCGCTCTCCAGAAACTGGCGTTCCAACACTTGGTCAATATTGCACCTCGGGAAGGAATCTTTATCTCCGAAATCGATTACCCAGGGCAAATTAAAGTTATTCAGGCGCGCCGTGAAATCGAAAAATTGATTATGGCTGAAGCAGCACGGTCCGCAACTGAACAAGAGCGCGAAGACATGCGCAACGTTATCAAGCAGTTGGAGGCGTTGAAAGCAGACCCTAATCCGCGCGGATACTTGCGTACCAATTTCGATTGGACCAAGTTGCTTTGTGAAGCTTGCCGCAACAGTTATGCCGCTGAATTCTATGCGATGCTTGCAGGCCTCGCGCGCCGCTTCTGGTTCTTTCACCAAGAGCACTACACGAATCTGCCTGTGATCTGTGAACTCCACATCCGACAGTTGCAGGCGGTCGTGGACGGTGCGGTAAATGAAGCCATCGAAGCTGCCGCCGCCCGTAACGATTACGCAGAGAATTTCGCTCGCACCACATTGATGGATATGATTAATTTATCGGCCGTGACCGTCAGGGTCAGCTCCCAGCGGCGCTTGAGTTGAGGCTTTCACGCCGATTAGTGATCTGTTCGAACTACATTCTGTAGCTAGTTTTTGAACTGGATTGAACAAAATTTGGGCGTCACTAAGCGCAGTGTAAAAAGGCAAGCACTGCTGAAAGTGGCAGGCTAAACAAAGCACTCCCTTGAGCCCCCAGCCCTTCCACGATGTTGTTAGAATTTTTGAAGGCAAAAACATGAGCTATGTCGCCCCCCTGAAGGACATGCTGTTCGTGGTCAATGAACTGGCCAACCTGCCGGCCGTCCAGTCCCTGCCCGACTGCGAGGATGCCACGCCCGAAACCGTGGAAGCGGTGCTGGAGGAGAATGCGAAGTTCTGCGGCGAGGTCGTGGCGCCGCTGAACGTGGCCGGCGACCGCGATCCCAGCGCCTGGAAGAATGGCGACGTCGTCACCACGCCCGGCTTCAAGGAGGCTTTCCATGCCTTTGGCCAAGCCGGCTGGCAGGGCGTGCAGCATCCGGTCGAATTCGGCGGACAGGGCCTGCCTAAGCTGGTGGCCACGCCCTGCATCGAGATGCTGAACTCGGCCAACCTGTCGTTCGCGCTGTGCCCCTTGCTGACCGACGGCGCGATCGAGGCGCTGCTCACCGCCGGCAGCGACGAGCAGAAGAATACCTACCTGGCCAACCTGATCTCGGGCAAGTGGACCGGTACCATGAACCTGACCGAGCCGCAGGCCGGCTCCGACCTGGCCCTGGTGCGCACCCGCGCAGTGCCGCAGGGCGACGGCACCTACAAGATTTCCGGCACCAAGATCTACATCACCTACGGCGAGCATGACATGGCCGAGAACATCATCCACCTGGTGCTGGCGCGCACGCCGGACGCGCCGGAAGGGGTGAAGGGCATTTCCCTGTTCGTGGTGCCGAAGTTCCTGGTCAATGCCGACGGCAGCCTGGGCGCGCGCAACGACGTGCATTGCGTGTCGATCGAGCACAAGCTGGGCATCAAGGCCAGCCCGACGGCCGTGCTGCAGTTCGGCGACCATGGCGGCGCGATCGGCACCCTGGTTGGCGAAGAGAACCGCGGCCTGGAATACATGTTCATCATGATGAACGCGGCCCGTTTTGCGGTCGGCATGCAGGGCGTGGCGGTGGCCGAGACGGCTTACCAGAAGGCGGTGGCTTATGCCCGCGACCGGGTGCAGTCGCGTGACCTGGCCGGTTCGGCCGGCCCGGTGGCGATCATTCACCATCCTGACGTGCGGCGCATGCTGATGGCGATGCGCGCCCAGACCGAAGGCGCCCGCGCGCTGTCCTATGTCACGGCCGCCGCCTATGACGCGGCCCATCATCATGCCGATGCCGCAACACGCAGCGAGAACCAGGCCTTCTATGAATTCATGGTGCCCATCGTCAAGGGCTGGTCGACCGAGATGTCGATCGACGTCGCCTCGACCGGCGTGCAGGTGCATGGCGGCATGGGCTTCATCGAGGAAACCGGCGCGGCGCAGTTCTACCGCGACGCCCGCATCCTGACCATTTATGAAGGCACTACCGCGATCCAGGCCAACGACCTGGTCGGCCGCAAGACCGTGCGCGACGGCGGCGCCACCGCCCGCGCCATCCTGGCGCAGGTGCGGCGCACCGAGGCCGAACTGGAATCGGCCGGCGGCGGCGACCTGGCGGCGATCCGCAACCAGCTGGCCGCCGGCTCACGGGCGCTGGAAGAGGTGGTGGAGTACATTGTGGGCAACATGAAGTCCGACATCAAGGGAGTGTTCGCGGGCAGCGTGCCCTACCTGAAGATGGCTGGCATCGTGCTGTGCGGCTGGCAGATGGCGCGCGCGGCGTTGATTGCGCAGAAGAAGCTGGATGCGGGCGAGGGCGATGCGCGCTTCTACCAGGCCAAGATCGCCACGGCGCGCTTCTTTGCCGATTATCTGCTGTCGCAGGCCTCGTCCTGCCGCGCTGCCATCGTCGGCGGCAGCGTTGGCGTAATGGCGCTGGCAGAAGACCAGTTCTAATTCGGCACCGCTTCGTCGCTATGCTCCGCGACGAATGATATAGCGCATACCTATGACGAGCTACTCAGGCGACAGTAATAAGAAAGGTGGACTTTTGCTAGATGTATGGAACTAGCCGTCTTGATGGCATAGCGGCGGGCGAAGAAGCTGGTAGTCAGGGTACAGCAAGTGGATTGCTTGACATGCACACATATGAATTAAGAACGGCCGGTTTCCAATGTGGAGCAGACATTGGAAAGATACGATCGAAGGGCGCCAATGGGTCGAACTGCGACATTCGTTGTTCGCTATAGCCTGTCGGTTAAAGTAGCAACTGCTTGGCAAGAATAATCCATGCCGTCCGTCGCACGGCATCATACGCATCAGCTTGAATGGGTGCATAGGCTTGCCATCACCGGCAATTGATTGCCGCCGGGTTAGCTTCCAAGGTGCGTGGCAAGTGGGTTAGCTTTTCGCTGCTGCATCCAGTTATGACCCAGATGTCATGACGGACTGTACCCTATACAACCTTGCTAGGCGGGTCTGTACGCAGCGATCACAATCTCCCTAAAGGCATCCCCACTCCACAATCCAGAAAGCTTAAAGCCTGCCAACCGTCAGCAACTGAGCCCAGTCGACTTTTTTATCTATATTTATGAAAAGAAGAGAGTAAAGCCGGTTGACAGGGCAATTAGTTGAGACTTTAGCGCTCCCACAGTTAGGCGAGCTTCTTTTTTAAGGGCACGTCTCTAGGCAAATTTGCTTTCGCCTACGCCATTTAGCGCGATGTAAAAATATCGCCACCGGGAAACATAAGGTGGCGATCAGGCAATGCGTGCTCTTTGGAGGATGAAGAGCAAACGCTACTAGCCGCGTGAGCGACGGCGAGCTGTTATGAGACCAACCAGAGCGATCCCGAAAAGAGCCACGCCAGTGGGTTCAGGAACGGCTGAAACGCGCACATTATCCAAGCCTTCTGTTGAAATAAAACCTCCGAAATAGGCGGTCTGAATAGACGCTGACGTGAAACTTTCGTTATCCGTGCCAACGACGCCAAAAAACCCGCTCGATAATGTATTAAATACTGTCTCGGTGAGGCCGTTTATAGTTACAGAATAGCTGTCGGTATAGTCAGTGTCGAACCAGTCGAAACCAAACGCCGTTACGGCGTTGTCAAACGTGAACAAGGTGGTCGGTCCCACATATCCATCACCGCTGTCGCCCCAACCGTAGAAGTTTTGACCTGCAAAGTTCGACGGGATAGCGGTATCGTCACCCCAAGACAATGACCCGGTCGAAATACCTGAGTTATCGCCGTTAGCAACAGTTGAAAGGCTAAATCCTTTGAACGAACCAGCATAGTTAGCCGTGCTGAAACCGACCGTGGCGGATGAAAATGTCTCAACAGTAGTTAGACCAGCAGCAGCTTGGAAAGCTGCTAGGTCAGTATAGGTGGTCAAGGTTGCATGGGCCGGGATTGTAGTTGCAGCGCAGGCCAATGCTGCGATTGCCGTGAAGGTTTTGAGTGTTTTCATAAATACTCCCTGGGAAAATTGTCGTTTTTAATAAGCCACTGGACTGGGCTAACCGGTAGTAGGCATAAAATGTGCCACCGGAAATATATTGTTTTTATTCAATGACTTGATTTTTTGAAACTAAATTCTTAGGTGAAACTGTCAAGTTTTTCGACAACTTCATTTCTTGTCATGCGGTTTCGAACAGGGACTTTTTCGAGTTATATGTTGTGATGTGTTCCTAGCACGCTTGCGCATCTGTGGGTGCCTGCTATCAGTAACTTACGACTCACGAGTTGCGGCAGCAGTCGGCCATTTCCAGCCATTGCGTAGCGGCCTACGCCGCTTGATAGCAGACATTCGCTGTTATATCGACAATTGACGTAACGCATCGGCGCGGAGTGAACAATCGCTGAGCGAACGGCTAGTATTTCCTCCATGAAACCAACACCCGGTCCTTCAACGGCTCGGGTCACGCTGTTCGTATATGCAGTGTCTGTCTAATTAGGGCTATGTCGAATCACTCTTTTCAAAACAAAAACTTGGCCGCAAAATGCTTCTGTGCGTATCACCCAGAGTCTTCCAATGACCCCTATCATTACCGCCTTTGAGCAATCTCCGGATCACGGCACGGGACAGGCACGTGACATGCGCGTTCGCTGGGCACTTGAGGAAATGAATCAGCCATACGACGTCCGTCTTGTATCGTTCAGTGAAATGAAAGAACCTGCGCATCTCGCTCTTCATCCGTTTGGTCAGATTCCGACTTACGAAAAAGGCGATCTCACCCTGTTCGAATCAGGGGCGATCGTGTTCCATATTGCGGAGCGCCATGGTGGCCTCCTGCCAGACGATGCGAATGCCAGGTGGCGCGCGATCACATGGATGTTCGCCGCGCTCAACACGGTGGAGCCGCCGCTTGTAGATCGCGAAGTTGCCATGCTACAGGAGCGTGATAAGCCTTGGTATGAACAACGCCAGCCTGTCGTCGAGGATCGCGCCCGCAAACGGCTTGATGAACTTTCCCGTCGACTTGGCGATGCCGACTGGCTCGATGGCACCTTCACCGCAGGCGACCTTTTGATGGTGGGGGTGCTATTCAGGTCGAAAGATTCCGGAATCTTGGAAGAATATCCAAATCTCTCCGCCTATGTCGCGCGCGGCGAAGCACGCCCTGCCTTTATGCGTGCTTTTGCTGCTCAATTGACTGTCTTCACTACTGTTCAACCAAGCAAGTAAACGGCACAAGCATGGCGGCTCCGCTGAACACCTGAAGCCTCAGCCTTCAATCAATCGGATATGCCCCGGGAGAAAGGATGTCGGTTATCTCAAACGTTGAGCGTCCGCTTTCTGGAGGGCCTACAGGCAGCAAAGGGTCGGGTCCACCCCTCCGGCATTAGCGGCAGCCGGCCAGAAGCGGCCAGTGGCTGCGTCGGCACACTGGAAAGACGGCCTCGCTCCCGCTTTCAGGTCGTAGCGTCTCGATATACTGCCTCTACTGCAATCATGAATACTGTGCATTTCCGTACAGCCACACAGTCAACATTTCAATTCCGCTTTCGGTTAGGGCCACCATCTGCTCCTGCTGGGCAGACAGTGAGCGTTCTATCGTCACGATGTTCCAACCATTTGCCAGGTGCTTGGTAAGTGGCTTCCCTGCATTGAACATCGGCGCGACGGTGAGGATAATGCCCGGTTTAAGAATTAGCCCGGCGCCTGGATGGACAAAGTACAGCACTTGGAGTTCATCGTGATAAACCTTCCCGATCCCACGGCCACAGAATTCGCGAACGACACAGAATCCCTTACGCTGTGAGATGGTCTGGATGACGCATCTGATGTCACCTAATGTCGCGCCAGGATGCGCGGCGAGAGGTGCCGGAGCGCAGTGCCTCATAAGTACTATTGACCAAGCGGCTAGCGAGGATTCCTGGCTCTCCGATAAAGTAATTGCGCTTCTTGTGATTTATGATTTTACTGCTGCGCGCAAAAACTCAACAAATGCACGCACTCTCGCCGAAAGGTGACGATTTTGAGGATAGAGGATCGAAAACGGGCGAGAGCGTCCCCCGTATTTTTGAAGGACCTCTACAAGGTCGCCACGCCTTAACGCATCGGCCACTGCAAAGCGGTAGGTCTGATAAAGCCCACCGCCCGCGTTAACCCACGCAACAGCCCCTAGCGCATCGTTAAGCACGCGCATCCGGCTCGTTATTGGCTTCTCGACTGCATTACCTCGTTCGTCAGTGAACAGCCACTGTAGTGGGCGCCCAGTATTCGGCGATATATATTGAATACAATCGTGTCTATCCAGGTCGTCGATGGTGCGTGGCTCCCTTTTTTTCGCCAAGTATGTTGGGGTACCAAATACGCCCAAAATTGCGTCCTCAAGCTTGAATGCGACAAGACGCGAATCTTGTTGGATGCCTAATCGAATTGCAAGGTCAAAGCCTTCTTCTACAAAGTCAATAATTTTGTCTGAGATACTGATTTCAATGTCGATCTGCGGGTAAAGCTCGGCGAACTTAGGCATTAACGGCAACAAGCGAAACGTTCCGTAAGCAGCACTGACGCTGATGCGTAGCGGACCACTTGGGACGGTCTGCGCGCCGGTGATAGCACGCTCAGCTTCGGCGATTTGCTCAAGGGCTAACTGGCATTCTTTCCAATACAGTTCGCCTTCATTTGTGAGCTTGACAGCACGGGTTGTCCTCAAAAAAAGACGAACACCAAGACGCTGTTCGAGCCGACTGATCGACCGACTCACTGCGGCTGGTGTTAGGCCAAGTACCTCAGCTGCACTTGTGAAATTGCCTGTCTCCGCAGCTTTACAAAATTGTTCAATGCTGCCGAGTTGAAGAGCGTTCACAGCTGCCATATTCATTACCTTGTGTAATAGATGAATTGATTATCACCCGGTTTATCTACCGAATACAAGGTATTAAAGTACGTTCACTGCTTCAGCAAGAAGGCACCGAGGCCAAGGTACTTAAGCAGTACAAAGTTTGGCCATATCTCGACTTACTTTAAGGAACCCAAAAAATGACTAGCAAACTGAACGTTTTCACCTCGCCATCGGCTTTCCCCAATCCGCAGCGCCTGCGCCTGTTCATGCATGAAAAGGGAATCGCTGATCAGTTCCAGGAAACAATTTATGACATGACGCCGGTTGGCGAACAGCGTGGTTGGCGTCACCTGAAAATGAATGCTTGGGGCGAAACACCGACTCTCGAACTCGCTGACGGTAGCTTCATCTCCGAGACTGCTGCAGTTGTCCGTTATTTAGATCAGTCTTACCCCGGCCGCAAGATCATGGGTGACACGCCCCTAGAACAGGGCCTGGACAATATGTGGGATAACCGCATCTGGGTTCACATCCTGTATCGCATCGTCACGGCCTTCCACGTTCTGCATACGGGCCTTGGCTTCAAGCTCGAACTGACCAAGAACGAAGCCTGGGGAGAGCACTGCCGCAAAGAAGCGTTGGCCCATGCCGCACTGGTCAACAAACACCTCTCGGACGGGCGCCAATGGCTGCTGGGCGGTGATGAACCTACCTTCGCCGATATCACCCTGGCCACGGCGATCGCGTTCTCGAAGTTCCCAGTAAATGCGACGCCGCTTGACGAGCGCTTCGAATTCTTGGACGCCTACTGGCAGCGTTGGCAACAGCGTCCTAGCTTCCAAGCTGCGTATGCAGACCGAAGCAGTGGCATCCCTGAGCTGGACAACAAGGCATGATCTAAACTAGAAATCGCGCGCTGTCTAGAAATCGGATGTCGCGCGATTGAAAAGATCCGCTTGAGGTGGATAGGTACCGGTCATATTTTGCTTCGACAGTCTGAATCATTTATTTAAAAGATAAGGCAATCTTTGAGCAATCAGATTCGACCCGGCGTAAGCGCAGCGGAAATAGCTTTTCGTGTGGTTGCTGTTTAAGGCTTTAGCAACCTTGGCTAAGTTGCCCATCTACACTCTCAACCCGGAATAGAAAAACGGCTTATCGACGAGCTGTTTCCCACAGTTAGTACAAAAGTTGTTCCCAGCATGCAGCCCTCGTCGACAGGCCAGACGCCGGCGCAATCGGGCAACTATCTGCCAAATCACTGTTTCTTCCTAAACGCGGTTTCGCCTAACTCGTTGATTCAATGGGAGCTGATTCATAATACTTGCTCAAGGAAACCTAGGTGCCGGAAATGAACTCCAGAAGAAGAAAAAGGGTGTGCAATTGACCGCGTCATCCCACAAAAGCAGCCTGACCGCCCTGACACTGGCCGCCATCGGCATCGTGTACGGCGATATCGGCACAAGCCCTCTGTACACCATGAAAGAAGTGTTCGCGAAGGAGCATAGCCTTGCCTTGAACGAGCCGAACATCATTGGTGTTGTCTCCCTCATTCTATGGGGTTTGATAGTCATCATCTCATTGAAATACGTGACCCTCGTTCTGCGGGCGGACAACCGGGGTGAGGGCGGCATCATGGCATTGACAGCGCTCGCGCTGTCCTCAGTCACGCAGAAGTCTCGGTGGTACTACCCGGTCATGCTGCTCGGCATGATAGGCGCTGGCCTGTTCTTTGGTGACGGCGTCATTACCCCCGCAATTTCGGTTCTCTCCGCAATCGAAGGTTTGGAAGTCGCGACGCCAGCCATGAAGCCGTATGTGATTCCGATTACTTTGACCGTTCTTGTTGCCTTGTACATGGCGCAGAGCCACGGTACGGCTGGCATCGGCAAGTATTTCGGCCCCATTGTTCTGGTCTGGTTCATCACCCTAGCCATCACGGGCGTCATCAATATTGTTGCGAACCCTTCGATACTCGCGGCGTTCAACCCACTCCATGCCTTTAGCTTTCTTGCCCACAACGGTTGGTATGCTTTTCTCGCGCTTGGCGCCGTTGTGCTCGCGTTCACGGGTGCCGAAGCGCTGTATGCGGATATGGGCCACTTCGGTAGGAAATCAGTCCGCCTTGCCTGGTTCTCGATTGTGTTTCCTGCGCTTAGCCTGAATTACCTGGGCCAGGGAGCACTCCTGCTGTCGCATCCGGATGCCGTGTCGAACCCGTTCTTCCAGCAACTGGGGCCTTGGAGCGTCTATCCTCTGGTTGTGCTGTCGACGATGGCGACCGTCATTGCGTCTCAGGCCACCATTTCGGGCGCTTTCTCTGTAACCCAGCAAGCTATCGCGCTCGGTTTCCTGCCCCGCATGCGCATTCTGCATACCTCGGAGCGCGAAATGGGCCAAATCTATATTCCCTTCGTGAACTGGTGCCAGCTCATCGCCGTAGTCTTGGCCGTTGTCGGATTTGGGTCGTCGTCCAACTTAGCATCCGCATACGGTATTGCCGCAACGGCCACCATGCTCTGCACAACGTTCCTGACATTTTTCGTCATTCGTTTTGGTTGGAAATATCCAATTATTCTTTGCTTTTTTGCAACCGGTTTCTTTTTTATTATCGACATTGCCTTGTTCTCATCTACGAGCCTGAAAATCATCCACGGAGGTTGGTTTCCCCTCGCACTCAGTGCGGTGATGGTCGGCATTATGCTGACCTGGAAAACAGGCAGAGAGCTGGTGTCTCAGACAATGCAAAAGAACCTGATCCCATTGAACGAGTTTTTGCAATCCCTCTTTATCAGCCCGCCATTCCGCGTCGAGGGCACCGCTGTGTACTTCCGTGCGGAAGGCGACGGTATGCCGCATGCGATGCTTCACAACCTCATGCACAACAAAGTGTTGCATGAAAGAATTGTCTTTATGACCGTTTACTCAAAGGATATTCCCCGAGTCATGGCTGAGGACCGGGTCAAGGTAGAACCGCTTGGCGATGACTGCTACCAAGTGACGGTCTATTACGGCTTCAAGGACGAGCGCAACATCCCGGCAGCCTTGACTCAGTGCAAGGCCGCGGGGTTAGAAGTTGACCCGATGACAACCTCATTCTTTGTCCCTCGCACAACGGTTATTGCTACGGTAGGTGCCGGAATGGCTCTCTGGAGAGAAGCTCTGTACATCGGCATGGCACGCAATGCACGGGACGCAGCAGACTACTTCAAAATCCCGACCAACCGAGTTATCGAACTCGGAGCCCAGGTAGAAATTTGAATGAACGCGGATGAGCGTGCCGGGCACCGGAATACTATAGCCAGCCGACACGCTTGAGCCGCCGGTGAAGGAAGACGCAACCGACGACGATACCAGCCATGACAAGTGGATAGCTCCCTCGCCATTCCAATTCAGGCATGTGCCGAAAGTTCATGCCGTACCAGCTGAAGACCATCGTCGGCACTGCCAGGATGGCGCCCCAGCCAGCCAGGCGCTTGACCACCTCGTTCTGTCGAATGGTGACTTGGGCCAGCGCGACCTGCATGGCGGCATTAATCATTTCCCGCATCCGGTCAGCAGTCTGAGTCACCCGGGCCACATGGTCCAGGATGTCCCGGTAATAGATGCGATTCTCCTTTGGGATGATGTCGCTATGGAACCGCAGTAACTGTGTGCAGATGTCAATCAAAGGGACGGCGGCCGCCTGTAACGTTAGCAGTTCGTTCTTCAGCTCGTAGAAATCCTGGAGGTTGTCAGACTGGGATTCCTTATCAAACAGCACCTGCTCGAACGTCCGAAACCGGTCCTGTAGGTTGTCCATGCATGGCTGGTAGTGGTCAACGATGAAATCGATGATGGAATAAAGCACGTACCCAGGACCACTTGCTAGGCGGTCGGGCCTGCTTTCGGTGCGCTCCCTTACCTTCGCGTAACCCATCGAGGGACCGTGACGCACCGTAATGACAAACCGCGGGCCTACGAAAACATGGGTCTCGCCGAACTGGATCTCGTCATCGACCAGCATTGCTGTATGGAGTACAACAAACAGCGTCTCGCCGTACTCTTCCAGCTTGGGCCGCTGGTGGGCTTTCTGGGCGTCTTCCACGGCCAGCTCATGCAGGCCAAACTCTTCCTGAATCTTTCGCATCAAGGATTGGTCTGGTTCGAGCAGGCCGACCCACACAAACGTATCTTCTTCCGTGAGAACATCGCTGATGGCGTCCACCGCTAAGTCGTCCAGCTTCCGTCCTTTTCTGTAAACAGAACAATTGACAATGCCGCTCTCGGTATCCATCTCAAGCCTCCATTTCAGCGCCGTAGCAGTCGGTGTATCGGCAATGAACTACGGTACGTCATTTGAGATTCGTATGTTATGCCGTAGCGCAACTAAGAATGGAATCGGCAAGAAATCGACATTTTGTTATCAACGTGATATCTTTTTATAGTCGAGTTGCGGGAGCTAACATGACCCCAGTAACCAATGTCACCTGTTTAGCAAGCAAGACTTCACTCGGTGAGTTGTTTCGCCGCCTTCCCTTTTTCGATGAAGAGCTGCCTGCGCTGAATACCTCAGTTCAGCAGGCCGTTGGCATGTCTCTGAAGGAGACTTTGGCCGGCCTTCAATCCGAAGACTTGGAAACTGTTGCAACTGTGCTTCGAAATGTCGTTGGCCAGATAGACACGCTGCTCCTTGAGCGCCAACTAGCTGAGTGCGGCTTTGATGCTGTGCGGGCTGTTTCCTATAACGCGAGATGTCCCAGCCTCTTGGCGCCGGCGGACGTCCCAGTGCTGTCTCATTGTGGTACGGCAACTTAGGGCAGGGAGTTGAAGCGACGTGCCGGCTAAGGACTGTTGAACATCCAAGGCGGCAGCACTTAGCTGACTGTTATGACTTTGCGCATGCCGAAGATAGGATTGCATCGAACCTCGCCTCGCTCACTTGCTCGAATCCTGTACTGATGAAGCGGTCGTTTCATCCATTTGAAACGGGGATTCAATATGCAAACCGCCTTCCTGAAACTTCTATTGCTTTCTTCTGCGCTTGCCCTTGTTGTCCCTTGGTCTTATGCGAAGCGCTTAGATAGTGACACGTGTGGTTGCTGTCAATGCCAAGTGCAGCTGCAGGAGGTGGTCAAGCAGCCTGCCTATTCACCGTCCGTAACGGTAATGCATCTCAGCAGCCCAAGGGTAGAACTGGATAACCAGATAGTAGCCGGATTGAGCTTGGGCTCTGTCCTGTCTGCAGGGAGCGCTCAGCAATCTGTCGACCAAGAAGGCCTAAGAGACGAGGCAGCAAAACGCGATGCAGCTAACGGAGATGTTGCAAAGCAAAACTCACGGAGCCAGCAGACCGTAAACAAGGATGCTCAGCCAGCGCGAAAAGTGGAAGGGAAATCGAACATAAAGTCTGCCGGCGGGGGTGGAAACGGCTCTACAGCGTCCGGTTCGGCGGACGGCCCGTCTCGGCGACCTCCTGCACAAGAAAATTGGTGAACAACGGCTTACGCGCGCCAAGTCTTGTTCGCCCTCACCAGTTCATGCACTCTAAAACATGACAAACCAATTTAGAAGGAATGTTGAATGTACCTGATGCCCCTGTCGTTTTTACTGGCTATAGTTGCTGGCCTTATTTCAATAGCCTTTTTAGTAGGCGGTATCTATATCGTTTGGGCGTGGTATATCGGTGAGTTGACTGCCTTGAGTTGGCTGGTTTCCGGAATCGTAATGCTGCTGTGGTCGGCGTTCGGTCGCTCACTCGTACTGATGTTCTATCCGCGGGGTAACGACGAGCCTCGTGTTCACCGCAGTGAGCATACCGAAAAGATAGAAGGGGCTGACGGTAGTATCCTGCACATTGAATTTGAAGGCCCAGTCGACGGACCGGCTATTATCTTGACGCACGGCTGGGCGCTGGACAGCACGGCTTGGTATTACATACGCAGGGAGCTGTCTAAACGATATCGCCTTATTCTATGGGACTTGCCAGGGTTGGGGAAGTCAACTCAGCCCTCTGATGGTCGCTATTCTGTGGCGCGGCTTGCCGAAGATTTACGTCTTGTCATCGAGAAAACAGGTGATAAGCCGGTGACCCTTGTTGGTCATAGCATTGGCGGCTTCATGATGCTTACCCTTTTCCGTCTGCACCCTAATCTGTTCAAGCAGAAAGTGAACGGGATGGTATTTATGGACACCACGCATACTTGGCCTCTAAATACAGTAATGGCGGGCGGCCTGCTCCGCGTACTGCGTTGGCCAGTCATCGAGCCGTTGCTGGTTCTCACAATCGTGCTGTGGCCGCTAGTATGGCTGATGGACCTGCAAAGCTATTTCAACGGCAACAGCCATATTATCAACCGTATTACCTCGCTTAGCCACGCTGTCACACGTGGGCAGCTCGATTTTGCTGCCACATTCAATCTTAAGGATAAGCCATCGGTATTGGCAAAAGGACTCCGTGCCGTACTTCGTTGGGATGAGACGGACACACCAAGGAAAATTTTCGTTCCAACAGCTGTAATCGCCGGCGATGCAGATCGGCTAACAAAACCGGAGGCAGGCAAAGAGATGGCCGCCCTGATTCCCAATGCCGATTTTTTTATGGTCGTTCCGGCGGGCCATAACGGAATTCTTGAAGAAGGCAAACAATACAGCGACGCAATTGCGCAGTTGGTAGAAAAAGTATCATCTACTTCTTCTAGCAAGGTGCGCTCCTTCGTTCCAAAGTAAGCGCATGTGGATAGGGCACCGGGAGGGCCTTGACTGTGTGTCCGACGCCCTGTCCCTATTCAGGGTTTGCTTACCGCTCTGAAAATCCTGGCCGTATTTAGCAAGACAGCAAGCTAAGCAAAACGGCTATCGTTAGCGCGTGGCGCTTGTCGTATTGCGCGTAACAGTATGGTCGTTATGCTTGCGACGCAGGCCTAACAGGCCTGCAAGGCCAAGCAAACCAATCCAGCCATAATCGCGGTCTTTTTCACGGGACGTATCAGAGACGGTTTGCGTGCTCGTGGCACCCGTATTGGTTCCAGTGGTACCGCCAGTGCTAGTGTCAGTGCCAGCGCCAGTGGTTGACTGCGCCAGGACTGGCATTGTGCAAGCCAAGCTCAAGGAAACGGCGGCAAAAGTACGACTAATAGGAAAGGATACAAATTTCATAGTGCCTCCAATTAATTTAAAATTAATGAAAAATAAACAACGAGGCAGCCCATCTTACGGACATGATTTTAAAAAACCACCCCGCGGACCACTGAAGGGCGTGTAGGAGAACCCCTGCAGAGCGTAAAAAGTTTTCGCATTCGCGTGTTGCTTAGTAAGAAAAATCTACGCCCTTACTGAGCGTTTAGGCAAACGCTTCGCTGCTTTGTAATTTGTGGCGTGACACTGGATAAGGCTGATGTAATAACCGTTGGACGCGCCTTCAGTGGCAGTCGCGTGATTGCAATTAGATTAGGACCTAGCTGGTATGCGACCAGTAGCCACTACAGCAGGACAGCTGCAGGTGGGATCCTGATCATCCATTCTCGCTCGCACGTTCCGCGCAGCATTGAAGTGCGCCTGAAGAACG
The DNA here is from genome assembly GCF_019052805.1 of Noviherbaspirillum sp. L7-7A. Taxonomy (NCBI): domain Bacteria; kingdom Pseudomonadati; phylum Pseudomonadota; class Betaproteobacteria; order Burkholderiales; family Oxalobacteraceae; genus Noviherbaspirillum; species Noviherbaspirillum sp. L7-7A. Next base: position 303,189 of record NZ_JAHQRJ010000002.1, on the reverse strand, counting down.
TCCCCGTTGGACGGTAAAACTTGTCGCCATCGCGCTTGCCTTACAGCAAACCGGTGAACGAGTCTATTGGCGACGTATAGGCGGTATTGACGACGACATGCGTCGCTTCACGCTGCGTACCTACTTCGTCAAGCGCCTGCGCCAACACTCCTTTGGCCCATGCACTCATGCGGCAGTTGTATTGCCGCCATTGGTTCTTGCTCCTGATTGGAGAGGTTAAATCTTCCGATCCAACCACAGCAGCCTTGTCGACGATGCTGTGGGCAGCTTGGTACGCGATCGTGCGCAAATGCTGCTGCGCTCGCTCACGCCGGTTCCCCAGCTTGATCCACCCAAGGTTATTCGCCCGGATGCAGTCTGCTTTGGCGATCCGGCCTGCGGCCCGGTACGCCACGCCTTCTCCAGCGCATGCAGGCGGTTACGGGCCTGCCGGTCTTAGCGACCTTATCGCTGTAAGCCGTTATGACCGTGCCAAACTTTTCTTAGTACGAATTCCCAATCGTAGTATCCGCGCTGGGGTGGGGTGCCGACGCGGCGCGGCCACTGGTGAAATTGCTCATGGACCAAGGTCGGCAGCGCATCTTCCACGGGCTGGGTGGCGAAGTACTCCCGGTTCAGGGCAATCTCATCACTCTTCGTGTCCTCCCGGCTCACGAACCGCTCGAAGCTGAAGTAGCCGATCAAGCACGACTTTCTTTGCAGCGTGAAGAGACATCCTGACAGGGTGCCTCCAAACAGACGTTCGTTAAAAAAGTCGTAGGCATGCGACAACTCGTCGTAGTCCTGTTTGGTCAGCAGGTTCTTCATGCTGATAAGGATGGTGGATTGTGCAATCCAAAAGGTAATGACGTATTTTAATCATACATGTAACGTATCGGCATTCGTTTTGTATATTTATACTGTATTTATCTTGACTAACATAACAGGTAATTTTAAGATGCTGCACGGAAACTCTTCTAATGCACCTCTATGTCTCCAGTCGGCGGCAGCACCTTCACCCTCTCAGGAATACGCACCATGAAAAAAACTTTGCTCGCGTTGGCGCTGGCCGTCACCTCACTGACCTCACTGGCTGCCCAGCCGGCCATGGACCCGGAAACCGCGATCGTGCTCAACAAGCTCAAGCAAAGCTATCCGGCGACCACCTTCGGCAACATCGAGAAGTCGGCCCTGCCGGGCGTCTATGAAGTCACGATGGGCAAGAACATCGCCTATACCGACAAGGAAGGCCGCTATTTTCTGTTCGGTAGCGTCTATGACATGCAGACCCGTCAGGACCTGACCGCGCCCAAGCGTGAAGCGCTCAACAAGATCGATGTGACCAAGCTGCCGCTAGCGGACGCCTTCATGAGCAAGCGCGGCAGCGGTGCCCGCACCATCTACGTCTTCACCGATCCGGACTGCCCCTACTGCAAGAAGCTAGAGCCGGAACTGGCCAAGCTTGACAACGTCACGATCTACACCTTCATGTTCCCGATCGACTCGCTGCACCCGGATGCGCGCAACAAGGCCGAATCCGTGTGGTGTAACAAAGACAGGCAGGGCGCCTGGAATAACCTGATGCTCAATGGTCAGGTTCCGGAGTCGAAGAAATGCGCCAATCCGGTGGAGCGCAATATCGCGCTGGCCGAGAAGCTCAACATTCGGGGCACCCCGTTCCTGATGAGCGCAGACGGCCGCTCCCTGCCCGGTGCAGCGCCTGCTGAGAAAATTATCGCATGGCTGGAAGGCAGCCAGTAATGCGTCCAATGCGGGCAACCTTGCTGATCGCGGCCGCCGCGGCGGCGATCCTCTCTCCGGTTGCTCGCGCAGAGCAGCTGGGCACCTACGGCAATACCTGGGAGATCACCGAGCCGGATGCGGTCGAATCCATCAAAAGCCGCCTGACGAAGATGGACAAGGGCGGCAAGATGAAGGCGTTCTGGGAAGACTACCGGGACAAGCAACTTGATGGCGTGAACAATCCGCAGCCACTCCCCGGCATTTCCAAGGTCAGGGAAGCAAAGACCTGGACGTTCGATCCGACGTACACCTTCACCGAAACCGCCAAGGACAACCTCGGCAATGTGCTGGTCCCCGCTGGTACGAAGATCAATCCCCTCGACTACACCCAACTGTCCAAGGCCATCGTGTTCATCGATGGCCGCGACGAGGCGCAAGTGGCCTATGCCAAACAGCGCACCGACGCCAATCCGAAAGACAAGGTCGTGCTGGTGGGCGGCTCGTACGTGAAGTTCACCCGGGAATGGAAGCGCCCGGTGTATTTTGATCAGCGCGGCATCCTGGTGAAACATTTCAACATCCAGCGCGTGCCGGCTGTCCTGTCGCAACGGGGCAAGCAGCTGGTCATCGAGGAATTGGCATTATGAAAAAACGATTGGCAGCATGGCTGCTGGCTGCCTGCGCGGTCCTGCCTAGCGTCTCCCGCGCGGACGACCTTTGTACAGGCAAATTCCCAAACCTGATCACCGAAGTCTGCTGGTCCTGCGTCTTTCCGATCAAAATGTTCGGCAACGTGACCTTGCTGAGCGGCGGGCAGGAAGATTATCAGTCCGGCCCAAGCCAGGCGGTGTGCACCTGTACCAATGGCGGCCTGCCCAAGGTAGGCGTGCCGACCTCGTTTTGGGAAATGGACATGATGACCGATGTCACCTCGACGCCGGGATGCTTCCCGATGCTGGGCGGTGCGCGAATCAATATTGGGGTCAATTCCGACGCTTTCGGCACGGACCAGAAGCACCGGCGCCACGCTTCGGCTTCCGGCAAATCCTCCTTCCGCCAGGTCAACCTGTACCTCAATCCCGCTATGTATGTGCTGGGCGCGGTGCTGGATGACGCCTGCCTGGACAATCGTGGCATGGACGTACCGTGGGTATCGTTTGCCGACCCGACGCACAACGATGACGAACTCGCCGGCATCCTGACCCCCTATGCCTTCCCGTTCGGCAGTTTACTGGCCATTGGTGCCAACACGGCCGATGCGGTGGCGGCGACCGCAGGGTTTCCGATTCAGGAGATCTTTTGGGCGGCCGGCGCATACGGCCAGATGTATCCGCTGACGGGGAACAACAACAGCCATGTCAGCAACGAGCAGTCGGCACGGCTGCAGACGGCGCGTGTTCTGGCTAAGCTGCATGCGGCCGGCACCCAGTGGTCCGCCGCCGGCGAGAGGGCGATGTGCGGCTATTACCCGCAGATCATCATGGACAAGCGCCAGTACAAGTTCCAGCGCCTGGCCCCGATCCCGCAGACCAAGAAAATCAACGGCCGCTGCTGCGATCCGATTGGTCGCTCAACCATCCTGGCCGAGTCCGGCACGCAGGCTCCCTTACCCAACATGAGAGATTTTTCCTATGCGATTTTTCGCAAGCGCGACTGCTGCAGCGGTGTTACTCCTGGCCCTTGAACTGACAGGACTTTCTGCCGGCGCGAATGCACAGGGGCTGCCCTCGGATGCAGAGATTAAGGCGCAGATGGCTAAGCAGCGAGCCAACACCATGGAAGCCTTGAAGTCGAGTCCGGGGCAGGGCGCTCAGGCTGGCAACTTCAAGACCGATGTGCCGAAGGTGTCGCCGGCGCCGCAACGCACGCAAGATCTGGATGCGCTGGTGATGCAATACCAGACGGGGAAACCGGTCGACCTGCCCAAAAGCAGTCATGACCTGATCGTGTTCGTGTCGTTCTCGATGCCGCCAGATATCCTGAAGGAACTGGCACGACAGGCCAGGGAGACTGGCGCTGTGCTGGTGCTGCGCGGTTTCAAGGACGAATCGCTGGCCGCGACCAAGCAGGCAGCGCTCATCATGAACCAGGCCGGCGCGGAATGGGATATTCACCCCGACCTGTTCAAGTCGTTCAAGGTAACAAAGGTACCAACGTTTGCGCTGGCCGCGGCGGATGCCAGTTCGGTGTTGGAAGATGGTTGCGCACCCGAGACAACCTACGCGACTATTTCCGGGAACATTTCCATTCAGGTTGCGCTGGACACGATCCGCCGGCGGGCCAGCAAACCGATTGCGATGCTGGCCGAAGCTCGGTTAGAGCGCATCCGGCTGTCGGGCCGTCCCGGTTCTGTCGTGCGGTAAGCCACAACCCTACCGGGAATGAAACAGAGCATCTACATCGATCTGCTGTGCTGCAATGCAATATTGCATTTTGTTTATTTTTTTGAACGCCTCGTGGAGCATGAGGCAATAGTTCATTCATCGCCTGCAGAATGCACCAGACTTGCCTTCTCTACTAGCGGGTTTCGACCTGAAATGGCTGTTAACCATATTTTTACAACCAGCAGCGTGCAGATATCAATGCAAGAAGATTGCGCGCCGATATGACATTTTCTGTCTGTAGTTAATGTGGGGCTTGCTGACTAAGTATTTTCTTGGGTTTTTCTTTGTTAAACGTTTTCGCCTCCGGCTGATCAATCGATTCTAGATTTTCAGTTGCGGCTTTATACAATATTTCTTTGGTCATGGTTCTATTCCAATATCCAGTATGAGCGGATAGTGGATTCCATATCTTTTCTTCGTCCTGGAAATTTCTAACACGTCGCTGCGCATTCGTGCAGTTTGGGTCGTCATAATATTCGAGTGATCCAGCTACGATGTCACCATGGTTAAAAATGTTAATCCACCAGCCAGGACGAAAAGCGTAACTTTGCACCATAGGTTGTACAGCGTTCGCCATTGCCTCGCGCACCACAGCATTTTTTAGATGTTGCCTGAACAAAAAAGCAGTTTTATCCAACGGTGACCCTAAAGTGATCAATGCCTCAGTACGAGCTAATGCGGACATGCTGTCGGATAAAATTTGGTCATTTCGCACGATAGTGTTGAGTGTGTCATAAGCCAAAACCGATCCTAGTGAGTGACCTACTATTACCACTTTCCGGTACGCTAATTCGATCTCCATTGCACCAGGCTTAGCCGGATCATTCACTGCATTATTATTGAACTGCGGCAAATTGACACTTGTATAGATGGTCTTGGCTATTTGATAGCCGATATCTTTAATTTCTTCGCGTATCCGCCAAAACCGGTTGACTTCATTTCCGCTGACATAGATCGCGACATCTCCGATATATTGAAGAACAAAATTACGGAATTTTCTTAATAAAAACCATGCGATACCAATAAGGGCGACTGTTATGAAATTGAATCTCAAAGCGGAAAAGTCAAAACTTTTTGGTTCGTGTATGGTACTGACGAGATAGGTAAATATCGTTGTGGATGCCGCTAAGAAAAGAAGCGGTGCAAGCACGAGTAACAGCAAGGCAATTAGCAAAAAAGTGTTTCGCTCAACAGGAAGCCATTTCAGGTCGCCGAATATCCACCGGTCGAAGCGCCCGTTGATGCTCGCTTTTAGTCCTATCCACCCAGAGCGCAGCAAGAATGCGGCAGTTTGCCAATACGTAATTCCGCCTTCTGTGACTGGTGCCCAGTAAGCCTCATACAAGTGCAGGACTTGCCGCGTTTGGCCAGAAGCTGACTTAAGCGTGATCTCAACGCGCGAAATAAGATTTTCTTTTGCGTCGACCTTGAGCATGCGTCCGACGATATCGGCGTGCCCCCCTTGCTCGGTATTGGCATCGCAAATTGCCTTAGCAACGCAGTCAAGCGTCTCGAAAGGCACCTGCTGTCCCATGCCATGACAGATGAGAAACGCAATCGGCCCATTTTCTGGCACGATGGGCTTGCCCATCTCGGGCTGATACTGCGGCATGTAGATTGGTGAGCCAATTTCAAGCTTCCAAGATCGCATCGCATTTCCCTTTGCACATGACAAGAAAGAACTGATCATCAGATCGCTAGAGAGTCGTAGGTATAAAATTCTGAAACATCTAGCATGTCCGCTGGTGTGGAACTCGGCGCCAACAAGGAGAGCAATTCATCATTGATACGATGTCCGCTCAGGCTCGCTGGTGCAGATTGCGGTGGAAGATAGACCCGTCCATGGCCTTGAGGCGAGGGTTGCATCCAGCTCTCCCAAATCCGGTCCACGTTACAATGATTCAAATAAAAGACCGGATCGTTTGGGGAGGTCGACGGCAACATGTCTCCACCAACGAAGACATGTACCCGGTTATGCAACCCTGGCGCTGGAATTTGAGGACGGTTTTGCCAGCCTTCCAGTAAGTTACGGAATCCGCTCGACGCCGTATTCCATGGCGCAGCATCAAATACGGATTCATTGATGGTGAGTTGTGTATGGACTTTGGTGGGCAAGCGGTTGGTGGCAGTCTGGCCCTGCATCACGCTCCCCAATGTTCGGCGCATGCCACGACTGACTTGCGTTAGCGTGCCATTAGCATTGGCGACAACACGTATCCGCCAACTCGTCCCGTCGTTCGCATTGTAAGCAAAGGGGCCGGTTGTTATCGGTGTGCCGGTTCCGCCCATACAGTTGGCACGCCAGATCGCCGCCGTCCTTTGCCGGGCGGGGGCCAAGTTTCCATCAGCTGCCCAATCCCAGTAGGGCAAGCCAAAATCAAGGTCATTTCCAAGCACCCGTTGAATATTCATTTCCATTTGCAACAACATGAAGCGGTGCCAAGGCAAAAAAACCGGACCGCGATGTGCGGCATTGCGATCACTCTGGTTCGCTGGTGTAAACGTCATCATTGCGACATGGTGCCAAATGACAAACAGATCGTAGGTGCTGATCGGCGTTGTTGGGCCGGCTATGTTCAAATCGGAAGTCGTCGTTCCCGGAAATTCATTTTTCAGCAACTTGACACCCCTGATAAATTTATCTCGGGCCGTAGCATTTATTAAAATGTTCGCTCGAATTCCCATGACAGTCCCTTATTTCCCATTACCATTGACGTCGTGTTTTTTGGGTTTTGATGATCCATCCCGTTTGGGCTGCTCACTGCTTTTGGCCGGCATGTGCCCGTGATGGTGTTCCGGGCTCGAATGGTCGTTTTCGAAATCGTCGGGAAAAACATCGACAAGTTGCTTGACCAAATCAATCGCGGAGGCAAAGCTCAAGTTAGGAATAGGGTGATAATGAACTTGGCCATCATTGGTAACGGCAAGATGTCCACTAATCGGTTCTCCGTCAACTTCGATTTGATACGTTGTTTTGATGACGATACGGTGACCGTTGTATTCAGCCTCTCGAACCGACTCTGAAGCGTGGTGCCCGTGGCTTCCAGGACTTTTCTGGTTTTCAAACAGTTCACTTTGTTTTTTGATGTACGAATTGATGGTCGTTTCGGTTGGACGGGTAATCGGCTTTTTGTTAGTCACGGTATAGCCCCTTTCATCGGAGAACGTGCCCACTCATTGCCATGGCATCCACACGCCGAGTCCGATATCGGCGCGTATCTGCATAACAGAAAAAGGTGATCGAGACCTTTCGCTCCGGCAGAAAAGCGTAGTTGCACCCTGTCGCGTCGCTCATTCTTTGCAATTGGTTCGATCATTGTCTTGACGGTGCCGAAATGGAAATTGGGCCACGCCTCGTTAGCGATGCACTCCACACGGATGCCGGCGTCGCATTCGAAATCGCCATGATGGAACTCTACGGTTTCACACGCTTGTCCCCGATGTTCGGGACATGGGCATCCCTTCTGCGCAAAACATTCGCAGCCGCATCCGGAGTGGTCGACCGCATGTCTGCCGATCAGGATTGCCATTCCGCCGATGATGTCCCGACCATCCGGGATGAAAGGGAACATGCGTCGTTGAAAGCATAGATCGGTGCGGCTATCCATGCCGTCAAGCTCCGTGCAATCCCTGAAATCGCACCACCGCCTTTTGGCAGAGAGATCTGCGGAGCTTCGAACTGCGAAGGCGCGCGCGAAGCGGCTTCACTCGACTCGCTTTCAATGCCGTTCTCGCCCATGGGATCGTCGCCTTTTCTTGACGTCTTCATTCACGCATCGCCGCTGCCCTCATTAAAACTGAGGCTGCCCGGCCTATTTTGTTAAATGTCAAACGATCTGTATCTCAAACCTAACATTGATTGAGCCGCTCATCGTCTTGTGAGAATCGGTGGTGATGGGAATTAGTACCTCATTTCGAATGCTTTGTTGATGCTGCGTGTTTCTTTCTGGAACTCGACTTCTGCTTACTTGCCTTGTCAGGTGAGGGCGTATGCAGGCCTGGCGGATGTGCATTGGAATAAATTGGAGCACCGTGTCATTGCACAGGAACGTAAAATGAAGAGACGGAAGTAGCTTTGCTGCCTTGTAGCCTGAAAATGGAAAAACACCGGCATCGCATGAGCGAATGCCGGGGCAGGGGAGTGAAGGATCAGACAGAATGTGCTTCCTGATCGGTTAGACGGTTGCGGATGGAAAGCCATTCGCGTGCGTCCATTGTTTCGCTCCAGTTGGAGACCGCCTTGCCATTGATCCAGTGGCGAAAAGCCACGCGATAGAGGTTCGGTTTAATTGAAGGAACCGCGGTGTACTCGTATTCGTTAAAGCCGTGAAAATCAATATTAATGACGGAGACGGTTTGCACGGTGAGTAGCCAGTAATAGAAATTGCAGATTATCCGGACAGCGAAGACCAGCCGAAGGCGTGCGGCGAAGCAGGATTGTTGAAAGGTCGATGAGAACATGTACATCTCCTGGAAGGTGCCGAATTGGCGTTGTCGATACCAGGAGATGCGAAACAAGAATTGAGAAATGGAAAGGTGAGCCTTTACGGGAACCGGGATATTTTAGCGTGGGCCTTACTCCCATTCGCCCAGGCTTGGCACTAGGGCAATGCTATAGGCGTCGAGCAGTTCGGCAACTTCCGGCGCCTCAGAGAGATGCACCGATGCGCCACGGCGATCCATCCGGACCCGATCGAAAATCGCCACGGCCGGGCGATTAGTGAACCGTGACGCGTAGTAGATGCCATCAAATTGTGACGGATGCTGATAAAGCGCGTCACTCCAGCGGTTGGGAACGTCGTATTGACCGGTGCTGCATATCTGCATGTCTGCCCCGATGGCAAACAGATCCTTCGTGAGATCCGCCAGCTTCAGTACAGGCTGGGTCGCACAGCCGAGCCGCGAATACATCCGCTCCTCGATCTCGCGTTCTTCGATCATTAATGAGCCTTGTAGCTTGGTCCGAATAACGGTTTCGGCAAGACAGGTGATCAGTTCCGGCGCCGCGTAGAGGACGCCAAAGGCGCCTGTTGCCGAGTCCCAGCGAAAGCGCGTTGTCGACGTCATTGTGCGGTTGTAGAAAATCGGGCTGTGAATCTTGCGATGAATCCGGAACAGGTCTACGGCGGCCAGATTGAATTGCTTTTCCGGTATGCGGCGGTTATCAAGGTCTGCAGGCGGTAAGGGGACTTGGTAGACGTCGTCATTCGCCATCAAGCCGCCCCCTGGTCGCGCGGCAGGCTATCATTGACAGCAGCGATGATCGTGTCGAGCGGCTGGGTTGAATCGAGCAGATAGTCTGCCGGCCGCATGCCTCCTAACGACTCGTTCGGGCGCAGCATGAAATGATGGACGACCCAGCTGCTTGTCTTGCGTGCAAAGAAGGGAGCCAGTGCCATCGCCAGTCGCTCTGGATCGACGTCAAACTGCCAACCGGGATAGCGGAACCCGCGTGATTTTCCTGGCGGCAGCAATGCGTAGACCCTGCCGTCCTGCCGGCGCTGATTGAGTACGCGGTCCGAACAGCCGGCGACAAGACTTGCATCCTCAAGGGTGAGGTTTTCGGGTTTCTTGTATTCCGTGGCGATGAACTGCTGACCACGGGCGCGCGCGTTGGCAAACGGAGAGGGCGGTGCAATGTCTTGCGCACCAGGCGCATCCTGGATCTCGACGTCACCGGTGCCAGGCCGCGCCAGCTGTTCGAGTTGCGCAACCAACGGACGAAACCGCGGATCGGTTTTGCTGATCATTCGCGCCAGTGGCAGGCTCTTGCTGGCCTCGGCCGTTATTTCAGAGTGCAGCGATAACAGCTTGGCGACATGGCCGGAAAAGCGGGCATGGTCGACGGGTGATTGCCACATTGGGCTTTCGGCACTGGCGCGCACCCGGGTCGATGCGCGATGCGCTGTTGTATGGACTTTCACGTGTTTGGTAGCCATGACGCCAGTGTAGTTCATGACTTTCATGACCGCAAGGACCAACAATCCCGTCCCCAATATCAACCGAAAAATGCAACAATCAATCCAGCCGTAGCGCTCAACTAAGAGCGGCTCCGACCACCTCCCGAGCCGTTCCACCGGCCGGTCCCGCCTCACTTTTTTCGTTTTATTTTCTTCTCTTTCTTTTTCTCTTGGCGCAAGCGCCACACCCCGTGACCTATGCCGTTAACCAGCTGTCGGTCGTCCCTGGATCGGCCGCGGCGGCGCCCTGATTTCTTTTTTCCCTTTTGGTCGGTCGTCTCAAGCCTGTCCATGAGACGGGAATGTCGGCTCCGCTTACCTGCTAGCGCTTTTCTCTGATTGCGCATTTGCGGTTTATCTGGTGGCCACGGTTTGTTGAATCCCTTTTTTCCTTTTTTCTTTTTGTATCCTTTCGGGTGCGGCGGTTTCGGGGAAGAGGCGCGCAAGGGAGGTTTTACGGACCGTTGACATATCGAGTTCTTTTCATAGGGTAGGGCGGTCGATCCAGCGGGGTTGGGGTTTGGTTACGGTGCTGGATAGATTATTGCGTTCTTGTCTCCTCTGCCCTGATTACTGTATGCTTGACCAGGTATTGTTTTTTCGATACGGTTGGAATCCTTCTCCCTCCCCTCCTGGGTCGCGGGATCAATCAACCGTCAAGTGCAGAAGAAATAAATGCAGGGCGGCTACGCCGCCCAGCTTGTAGAGGAGTCCTCAGATGGATATGAAAACGCTCGGTTTATACGATCACCCCGATGGCTGGCGACGCGAGCCGGTCGAGGCCTTTGCTGAGTTCGTCAAGTCCGAGGAGTACCTCGACCACGGCCGCCGGCCAGCGGCCACCGACGTCAATAAGAAAAAGCGCCCCTTGCGGGACTCCACCCGCAAGAACCTGGTCCATATGTTCGGCAAGTTCGTCAAATGGATGGCCGGCGAGAAGGTCAACCTCTTTACCGTGACGCCCGACCACATCCTGCGTTTTCTGGATGCCCAGATCACCGGCCGCGGCAAGGGCGACAAAGATATGGTTAGCACCATCCGCGCCCGTCATGTGCGCCTGCTCGAGCGCGTCTACCGGCATCTGGAAATTCTCCCCAACCCTGCCTCGATCGCCGCACACGGCATGTACCGTAACCGCGAAACGGGCGCCGCCGGCGTGGACAAGCCGACCATTGCGCTGACGCGCGAGCAGGAAGCTGCTTTCCTCAAGGCGCTGCCAGGCGAGCCGGGTGACCCCTGCCACAACTGGAAGCGCCGGCGCGACCGCGCCATGCTGGCCCTGGCCATCGGCGCTGGTCTGAAGGTCTCCGAGATCCGCGGCCTCTATGTCGAAAACATTGGGCCGGAGCTCACCGACGGCTCCATGACAATTACGGTCAACCCGGCTGCCTCGCACGGCACCAGCCTGCCGCATGACACTATCCTGCGAAAAGAGTATGTCGGGTATCTGCAGCCCTGGCTCAAGGAGCGGGCTGGCCTCGACGTGCCGGGCAAGTTCCTTTTTCCTGCCGGGTTGCGAAAGAATGAGCGGCTCGACCAGGCCACGCTCTACCGTCAGATCAAGGCGACCTTCGACCGGGCCGACATGACCTCCGTGGATCATCAGGGCGGCCGCACCCTGCGCAATACCTTTGCCGTGCGCGAGCTGGCGCTGGGAACGACCGTCGAGAAACTCTATGACCTGATGGGCCACCGCGACATCAAGACGACCGAGACGTTTATCGGCCTGGTACAGAAGTACCGGCCCGCTGGCTAAACCGGCCCGAATCCCGGCATAACCGATCCCGCCCTAAACGGGATTGAGCCAACCCGCAGCTGCAAGCTGCGTCACTGAGGAGCAGGCGTGGCATGGGACCATACGAGAAAAAGTTGAATGAGTTGGTGGCCCTCACCAATTTCCTGGACGGTACCAGCGGCAGCCGCGCGCTGAAAGCCATTATCAAGGATCTTTCGGGCCATGGTCCGATCTCAGAACTGATCTATACCCTGGACCGGCAGAATTTCGATAGGGTGATTGAACTCTTGGTGGAATTTCGCGACAGAGGACGAAACGAGTCATTTAGCGAACTGCATGAACAAGCCGCCCAGCGTCTGAAATAGACGCCTCGGCCAGACAAAGCAGAGAAAGAGCGAGGGCTTGGTCGGCCTAGAATTCCAGTGTGTCGAGTGTGTTCTGCTGCGCCTGCGCCGCATCGATGGCGGCAAAGTGCGCCCGTTGCAGGCGCTCGATCTCGGCGGCAATCAGTGCCCCGGCCACCACCAGCTGACGCATCCGTGTAGTCTCCACCAGAATCCCGCTCGGCCATTCGGCAGGCGAGAGTGTCAGGGCTTCTACTGCCTGCTTTCTGTTCCTGACTTCCGTGCTGCCGAGCGCAAAACAGGCTGCTGCCGCAGCCAGTTCGCCGGCGGCATGTTCATCGTCATGTATCGCGTCATATCCCATGGCAACCAATGCCTGGCGCTCCGCGGCGATCATCTGAAGTGCCGGCTTGCTGGTTGTACGGTGCACCGCACTGATGCGCTTTGTGCTCTTCGGCTTTCAACATACTTTTCACTCTGATGGCTTGACCTACTCAAGAGGAAGCGTGACCTTTACCATCTACCTTGGGACAACACGAATCCGCCATTAAAGAAACTGCAAATACATATTGGCCGCAAGAGTGGCATCAATGGACTTTTGCTTGCGCTCCTCAAAATACGCTTTTCTGGCATCGCGGTTTTCGGCAACCGTTAACACCGCGTTTGGCTCGCCCAGTTCCTGCAGCATCGCCATTGCAAGGTCACGATAGGCATCCCTCTCAGCGCTGTTGGACATTTCCCATATACCAAGGCCAACGCAAGCGCCTTCCTTTGCAGTTCCAACTCTCAAACGGGGATATTCATGGAAATCACACAAGTACTGAGCAACATGGTTTTGGTCGACATCATCATTGGCGGCTCCACCGGCGAACGCACCCTGGAAGCAGATGATTTCGTTCGTGAAGTCGGCAAAATGCTCCCGCCCAGCACGTTTTCGTGGGTATCAAAAGCGCGTACGGATGCCAAACGCATCATCCTGCGTGTTGGCGCTACCCGGCGTGTCGACAACCGTGTGCGTGGCTACTTTGTTCCTCTGGACCGCGCACAAGCGGTTTCGGATGAATTGAGGATGCTGCGTGATAGCTTTCAAACGCAAAAGGCAGAGTTCCTGCAGGAGCTGCCCAACCTAGGGCGTGTCATCAATTGAACTCTCGGAAATTTGCCCAGTCATTAGCACGTTGAAGTAATGGTTGGGGCGCGTAGCGCTGAGAAGTGATGAGAAGACGTTATGGATTAAGGGATGACCAGTGGGAGCGGCTCAAGGAATGGCTGCCTGGTCGGGAAGGACATGTGGGCCGCACGGCCAAGGACAATCGCCTGTTTGTCGAGGCGGTGCTATATCGCTACCGGGCAGGCATTCCCTGGCGCGATCTGCCGGAGCGGTTTGGGGATTTCCGGGTCATCCATACCCGGCACACTCGCTGGAGCAAAAGCGGCGTCTGGCAACGCATATTCGAGGCGCTAGCGGCCGATGCCGACAATGAATACGCCATGATCGATTCGACCATCGTGCGTGCGCATCAACACAGCGCAGGCGCGAAAAAAGGGGGGCCGAAGTCCAGGCAATCGGGCGCAGCCGTGGCGGGCTGAGCACGAAAATCCACGCCACCGTCGATGCGCTGGGCAATCCCACCGGATTTCATCTGACGCCGGGGCAGGCGCATGATTTGGACGGTGCAGATGCGTTATTGCCCGGCACGCCAGCGGCCACGGTCATTGCCGACAAAGCGTACGATGCCCAGGAGCGGGTCATTGATCGGTTGCTCGACGCTGGCAAAAACGTCGTGATTCCGCCCAAGCGCTGCCGCAAGCAGCCGCGCGACTACGACAAGCACCTGTACCGGGCACGGCATCTGATTGAGCAATTCTTCAACAAGCTCAAGCAATATCGCAGCATTGCTACCCGCTACGACAAAACCGCCCGCAACTTCCTTGGCGCTATCCATCTCGCTGCCGCTGTTGTCTGGCTCAATTGATGACACGCCCTAGTTGAGGAATGGGCGGCCAACCCGCAAAACGCTGTCGAGATCAAACCGGGCCTGACCCGTGCCGATCTGATTCGCAACCACGCACCAAAGGCATCGGACCTAGACAAGCTGCTGCGCTTTGCCATGTCGGCCACGCAGATCCAGTCCTCCCAGTTTTTTGGCGAAGATGATGCGCTGCATACCGAGGTTAACGGCTTGCCTGGTCAGGCAGCGCTGGAAATCGCGGAAGACGTCAGGAAGTCGTGGAAAGGGGCGGCCGGCGGTAAAACCACCTCGCGCGTGCTCGGTCTTGTTCGCCGGATTCGTCAGAAGGCAGATTCGATGGGCATCCTGTCACCCAAGTTCGAGCATCTGCGCGAAGCGTGTGACCGGGTTCTGCGAATGCCACAGACCGGCGCCATCGAAGGGTTGGAGTTCAAGCAGATCAGTGCGCTGCTTGAATACTGCTCGCGACCGGAAAACATCCTGGCAGAGCAATCCATGCGCTTCGATCCACTCGATGTCGAAATGGCTGTTGAACCACCAGCGCAGCAGGCAATGGCAGAAATGGAGCCAGAAACGTCAGCGCCGGCGGAGAGTATTCTGTCCGTGCCGGCGCCCGTGAGCCAGCGACTCGAACAGCATTTCGCTTTCGAGTTTTAACCATAAGCACAAACGCCACCATCTTTTGAATGGTGGCGTTTTTTTTGCTGGTGTCAGACGCGAGCGCTTTTGTCTTATGCCGTGCTTGGCTTTTTGTCTTCCATTCCCAGCTTCTTCGCCAGTGCTGGATGCTCCATTTGCAGCTTGCTCATAAAGGATCGGCCCGCTTCGCGCTCGAACAGCAGGGCAATCAGAATTTTGGTATTTACCGGCAGCTGTGCCCACTCCTCTTTCGACGGCGTCAGCGAGACCCAGTTCGGATCAGCTTGCATGGCTTGGAGCACCATTTCGAGCTCATCTTCCAACGAGCGCTTGGCATAAAAGTCGGTCGGCTCGAAATAGTCGGCCAGAATCATTACCTGCACCGTTGGAATGCCAAGGAATTCGCCGACGCGTTCCAGCTTTTCCTTGCCCGCCGACTTGATCTTGCGGTGGCCATTGCACATGGAATTCCAGTAGATCGTCGTCACGCCCATCAGGTCAGCGATGTAGCGGTCCGGCAAATTCTTCTCGATCAGCGTCCGCTTGATGAGAGTGATCAGGCGCTTTCCTTCTACTTTGCGCTCCCCGTCTTGAATCTCGCTGTCTTCGCTGCTGACATCCATGGCGTCACCAATGAGCGATGCCTGGACTTCCGGCTCGGGGGCGCGTGGAGGCCGGCCGACCTTGCCGGTCTTCCTGGCGACAGGGTTTGGTGATGCCACCACGGCTTTTGCAGTTACTTTTCTTGGCATAGTGTTCTTTCGGTTCAATACGGTCGCTGGCATTGTCGATTCCCGATTCTACAAGCCATCGATACTGACTGAATCAGGAACGATCAATACACTTAGTATTCTACCGCATGTTGTAATCGATACTGCGTTTCTACAACAGTTACCTGAACTGGTTGCCCATCCCCCCTTCGCATAAGCGCAGCACCTTCTTTTCAATAAGAAAAAAAGAAATCGCTTCAATGTATGTTGGTATTACAAAGACGCGTTGTGTATAATTATTTACGTAGAGCAACATCCTGCATCTGGTGTCCGCTTCGCAGTGGGCTGCTTGTCTCATTACCGGCCCCGTTTGGGGGTTTCATTGACTTAAATATAGGAGTTCCCGTGCTTCCAATGGACGCCAAGCGCAATGCCGATTCGTATTCCTACCCGAACGGCATGCTTAATTCAGGATGGATCGTGGGCGTGCTGCGCCTGCCAGGCGAGGGCAAATGCTTCATTCAGCAAACCGCCAGTGAAAACCACATGCTCCCGGTCGAGTTCGACCCCCATCAGGCGCCGCTGCCGCGCGACCTGAAAGAGTGGAATCTGGTCATGGCTTACTGCCACTTCATCGGCGCCCGCGAGAACGACGTGCGTATCGTGCGGGCCAAGAGTATTCGCTTCGAGTCACCCAATCTCATGCACATGGACAAGCGTTTCGCTGAAGATGTCATGCGCAAGTGGTCTGTCAAAGTGCATGCTGCGGCCAAGGATTCCGGTCTGCCGGCTGCCATCGAGGCGGTCGCCAAAGTTTCCGGTGACGTTCCGGCAAAGGAAGAGCGCATGAACAGCGTCGACTGGCGCGTGCTGAAACTCAACAAGAATGCGACCAACACCGTCCAGCTGGCCGGCTTCGTGCAGGCCAAGTCGCTCGAGCGCAATCGCGTCAATGCCGAAGGCAAACCAATGAACGACCGGCTGGTGGTGCTGCTGCGCCAGACCGAAGATCCCGACAAGAGCATCCCGATCCGCTGGTACGGCCGCAACCTGGAGCCGCTAGCCAACACGCTCACCCGCGGCCTGCCCATCAAGGTCCAAGGTGAATATCGTCTCGATGTAAAAGCGCTCGGCGCACCTGATCCAGAGTCTGGCATTGCACCGGTGTCCAAGCTGCCCTACATTGAAGCAAAGGATTTCCCCGGTCCCGTAACGCCGGATTCGGGCCTGATCAAGATCGCCCCTTTCTGGGTCGCCGAAATGCTGCAAATCGGCACCCGCAAGGCGCCGCGCCGCGAAACGCCTGCAGAAGTGGCGGTCCCGAACGGTATCGATTCGGCAGCAATCGTGGCCGAGCTTCTCAACGGCCCTGGGGCGAAAGGTTGATGCCATGGCAGACGTTTGTGATGAAGCCGATACCGCCAATGAAGCTTTCATCGACCGGGGCGTGAAAGCGGCACAGGCCAGCCTCGCGGTCCGCCACTTGGCGCCGACCGGCGTCTGCCACAACAGCCGCTGCGAAGCCGACGTCGAGGGCGGGAAGCTGTTCTGCGACAAACAGTGCGCTGATGAACATGGACGTGCGCAACGCCAGCGGGCCAATGCCGGTACGCGGAACTAGGGATACCGAAGCCACGGCGATGAAGCCAAAACCATGCGAATGGCTTGGCTTGTTTTTATGCAATTGAAGAGGTGCTGGGACCATGAGTAAGATGCTGATCGTGGCGGAAAAGCCATCCGTAGCGAAGGATATTGCCGCCGCACTTGGCGGCTTTACCAAGGTGCAGAACTGGCTGGAGAGCGATACGGCGATCGTCTCCTGCGCAGTGGGCCACTTGGTCGAACTGTTTGCGCCAGAGGCGGCAACGACAGGGCGCGACTTGTCTTCCCTACCCACCATCCCCACCCGATTCGCCATGAAGGTGCTGAAGCCGAGCAAGGCCCAATACCGGGTATGCCGACGGCTACAGGACCACCATGGAAGACAAGGACGGCAAGCCCGTTGCCAAACAAGCTAAACCAACCACCGTGCCGCAAGCAGCAGGAGCCTTTCTATGAACGCCAGAAACCCCATCGTCAAAGCGACCTTCATCGTGTTTTTGTCGATATGGATCCCCATGAATCTCTACACCCTGTGCACGGACCCGGTCTTTTTCTGGGAAAACATTCCGAACATGATCCACGGGGCTTTCGTCACTGTGGTGGGTTGCATCATGGGGGTGGTCATTACGGCCGGGCTGATTCTCCTTGAGCGGTCGCTTGCGCAAATGCGACTACAAGGCGGCAGCTTCAATGGCGTGACGTCCTCGATCGGACCGGTACCCATTCTGGCGCCGCCGGCCAAGCGTGCAAAGGCTAAGGAATGCCTCCCCATTGAAAGCGAGCGGGTGAAACAGTGGATTGAGGCGAACAAGGTCGCCCATCCGGAATATGTCACCCTGTTCATGGCAATCTGGCAAACCCTGTCGGCGCACAAGACCCACCCGGCAAGCCATCGAAAGGGTGGCCATGGCGGGAGAACGCTTGCCCAGCACTGCATGGCCGTGGCGGATACGGCGCTTGAACTCGCGCCGCGTTGGTCCTATGAGGGCGTCTACATCAGGCGCCCGGGAAAGTCGCCCAAGCTGATCATTGCCAAGCGCAACGCAAATTACGTGTTCGATCCGCTTGACCCGATCATTCCGGTTCTGGCGCTGGCGCATGACTTGGGCAAGATCGAAGCCTACAAACTGCAGGCGGACGGCACTGTGCTGACCAGCGAGTCAGGCGTCCAGCAGGACGATCCGGGCGTCAAGCATGATGCGCTCGGCGCTCGCATGCTGGCCCGTATCTCCGAATTTTGGGAGCTTTCGTCAAGAGACACTGAGGCCCTCACTACTGTCATTGCGCACTACCACCATCCGAGCGACTTTCCGGTCGACAAGAATGGGCTTTCTAGGGACGACCGCATGACGGCGTTGTTGGAATTTTTGATTTTGGCCGACAAGACAACGGGGCAGCGGGAAAGCGGTATCAGTGCTGCCACGGCGAATGAAGACACCATCTCCGAAACCGAAGCGGACGAGATCTATACGGCATTTGTATCCTGCGTTACCGAAAAAGGACGCATCAACGGGTCCGGGGACAGGGAAACCGACAGAACTTTTAAGATTGGGCAAAAACATGCCAATCTGGTCTATCTACGCGATGGGCAATTGCTTGCCGCGATTTGCCGAAAGCTGGGTGTATCGATTGAAATAGGGAGGGGTCGATTCATCCTGCTGAAGCGCATCCTGCATATTCTTGAAGAAAAGGGCCTTTTATATTCGACCCACAATGGGGTCAACTTCAAGCAATATTTGCCTCTATTTCTCGTCCGTTTCTACCATAGTGAAAGCACGACTGTCATTGCAGACTGGCATCAGACGATCGTTATAACTCCCACTGCCAAGCATACCGAACTGCTTACGCTGGTTGATATGCCTGCGCTGGCTACCGTCGCCAAAGTAGAGGCACCATATTTCTCTCACCTAAACAACGTGCCTAATCCCTTGATATTGTTGGAGATGGTGCGTAAGGCATTTGGTGACGAGGTGGTCTCGGTGTTGGATAAGGGAATATTTGGCGCTGGATTGCACCAAACCGCTGGCCAGCAAGCGCAATGCCTTGAGCCTTCCTTAGGGATTGCGTCGTCCGTGCTTTTTGTCTCTTCGTTAGAGTCGGTAGATGCTAGTCAGTCAAACAAAGGCGCTTTGCAATCATCACGCCAGTCTGGCCTGAACCCCTCTAGCACTGTTTCCACCGTGCTGCCCCAAGCAGTCCCGTCAAAGCATCCACAGGTCATTGCTCTGCCTGCTGTCGAGCAGCCAGCATCCAGTAATCAGAATATAGACTGGAAAAATCTTGATGAAGATGTGAAAAAGAACGGATTTGATACAGCGGCGGTCGCTGAGAGTAAGGCACTAAATCAGTTATCCCCTGCGGCGCTTGAAGACCTGCCGTCAGTAGACGCCAGCTGCGACGATAGTGATCCCCTAGTATCCGACACATCTAGCGAAATTACGCCTGAGGATCTTGATCTGGTGGCTAGCGTGATTGATGGGGAAAACTCATTTTCTGGCTACTGTGAAGCAAGTGATCTAGCTGAAACCTCAGGGGAAGTAGGATTGCCTCTGAGTCCAGAGGTCGCATCTGCAGATAACGAAACGGGCAAACAGGACATTCGTGCATTGGGCATCCCCGAGCAGCACGAAATGGGTACCGCAGTTCAAGATGTTCCCAAAGACCCTGTCTCAGATTACAAGAAACAAAAGCAGGCAGACCGTAACAGCAAAAACCTTGCACAACTGCGCCAAACAGCCAAGCCGGCAGAATTCCTGGAGCTTCTTTCTTCCTCGAAGGCCAAAAAACAAGCTGGCAGTGGCTTGTCGGCTTATCTCGGCGCAGGAAATGACCTGCGGGCGTTAGTGAAGGCCAAAGCAACTGGAAACGGTTTACATTTAGATGCTGCTGCGTCCGACGCAATGAAAGAAGTTATACAGCAGAAGGCGTATCTGGTTTTTCAAAAGCTGATACAGCGCGCAGTTGAGAGCGGCACGCTACATTGTCTTGCCACGATCGATGCCAAATACTTCATTCTCGAATCAATGATCGAAAAAGCTTTTCCAGAAGCGGATATCAATGAGCGCTTACCTACTACCTATGTTGAAAGACGAACCACGAGTGCAGGGACAGTGCTGATTATTCCCGTGGCTACAACGACATATGGCTAATCAATCTACGCGGTCTTCGGCCAGGTGAGATGGCCACATGAGGGGCAAGATGCCCGGCGTGACTGCATGGATCGACTCGTTGCGCGAAGCCTTCGGCAAGGAAATGATCGACAGACTGAAAGCGGACTTAGCAAAAATCTTGTAAAACACTGCAACCGGCCAATTGCAGTCGCTCGATGCAGAGAGACAGAAACAGCTAACGTTTAAAAGGTGGGCATTCAGACTTTATATGTTCTTGAGAAAGTTTGTCAGTAGAGCGTTAACGGTTGACGCACGCTCGCGTTGAATCCAATGCCCGGCGCCTTTAATCAGGTGACAACCTCGCATGCCGGGCAACACCTCTGGCAGTTTTTTCAGACGTGCCTCGCTGCCTGGGAATCGCATTACATCATCGCGCGTTCCGGCGATGAAGAGGGACGGTTGGCGGATCACAGTCCCTTTCCACGCGGCGAGCAACTCAGTGGACCAACGCATCGCGCGATACCAGTTTAGACCTCCACGAAAACCAGTGCGACGAAATTCGCCGGCCACGTAGGAAATGTCTTCAGCCGATACCCATTCTGGCAAGCTTTCCGGCTCCACAGTGGCGTCCAGGAAACCCGCACCGGGTGGCAAAACACCCGCAACGACGCGGCCAGGGCCGTCACCTGACATACTGAAGGTTATGCGCCGGATTGTTGCTTCAATGTCGGCTTCGAGTTCGGCTTCCGCTACGCCCGGCGTTTGGAAATACTGCATGTAGAATGTGCTTATGCCTTGGCGCTCTAACGCCGTCAGCAAGTCTACGCCAGATGGGGGGCTGTAGGGGACGCTCATGCCCGCGACAGCGCGAAAAATGTCCGGCCGCAGCAGTGCGGCATGCCACGCGACCGGCGCGCCCCAATCGTGGCCTACAATCACCGCCTCGCGCTCGCCTAGGGACTTTATGAGGTCCACCATGTCAGCTACATGATGGAGCATGGTGTAGGATTGCGGGTCAGTCGGTGCGTCGGTTCCTCCATAACCGCGCATGTCGGGCGCCGCGGCTCGCCATCCGGCGTCAGCCAGTGCCTTCATCTGGTAACGCCATGAATGCCAGCTCTCCGGGAATCCATGGCATAGGAGTACCAGCGGGCCATTGCCCTGCATAGCCACACGCATCCGGATGCCGTTGACCTCCAACGTTTGCAGCGTAGTTTCACTCATCAGTTGCTTCCTAGGTGCCATCATTCCACCCGGCGAGAAGCGCCTGCAGCTTGGGCACCGCCCCTTTGCCCTTCAGGCCATTAGCCTTGATCAAAGCCATTCGAGCCTCATCGTCAGGTGCCACGCCGCGCATCATCACGGCTGCGCCGTTCAGACGGCATTGCTTTAACCAAGATTGCATTGCCAAGTCGCTGTTCCAGCGCCCCAGGTTGGCCAGTGTCACAAGCCACATGCGTAGCCAGTCGGTCGGAAGTTCCGGGCTTGGCACCACGGCGCACATGGCATTCTGTTGAGCCCGATCACTGAAGTGGCTCTCGACGTAAGCGATTACGGCCCCGCTAAACGTGGGTTGGCAGGTACGCACCATGAACAGATTTATTATGTCATCGTCGAAAACCGGCAGCTTCGGCGGCATCTGGATCGCACCGGCGCTGCAGTCCACGTACAACGTGTCTGAATCGGCGGGCACTGTCCCCCGGTCTAACACCATTTGCCCCGGCTCTAGCGTCTGTACACGGCCGAGCCGCACGACATTGCGGATCCTGCGAAGTTGTGCAAGTTCGCCTCGCGACATGGTGGCGCAGCGGAAGGTACTGGGGGTGATACCGAGATCGAAGCGCAGCAGCGCACCTCGGGCCTCAAGGCAATCGAACAAATGCCCTATGGATTCGGCCTCGGCGATTGCATCGAACTGATTTGCTACGTACCCCATGTTGTGCTCGAAATTCTCGAGTCCCGGTTGGAAGTTTGCCCTATCGAAGTACCAGGCATCGCGCGGCATTACCCAGCGAATGCGTTCGGGTGGCACACTATGCTCCAGTAGCCAGAGACAAGCGTCAATACCAGTCTTGCCCGAACCGACTACCGTGTAAGCAGCATACGGGCGACTGATAAATGGCAGTTGATTCACAGAAACGCAGTGCACGCCGTTGTCCACTGCGTACTTCGGTGGATGCGTAGCTGGTACCTCGGTGCGTGCATGCCGGCCGTCGACAAGCTTGCGTCGCACGGTAACCTCAGATACTTTTCCGGTAGTGAGCGACATGACTTGATGCCCACCATCGCTGCTGGCGGTGTACTCGCTCATTGGCAACCAGCGTACGCGACCCGAGGGCAGAAAGCGGTCGCGCATGACCTGGTCGAAATACGCCAAGACTTCCGCACCGGAGGCAAGCCTGTACATTCCGACATTGGGGCCACCCTTATCTTTAGTGCCGCTACCGAGTTCGCGCGAGGCCACGCCATACCACTCGGCCGGCTGATGCAGGCGCACGAAGGGGTATGCGACGTTCCAGTGTCCACCAGGGCGGTGATTGCGGTCAACGATCATCACCGTGGCGTCGAGGTTCTCGGTGAGCAGCGTGTCGACAAAGGCCATAGCGGTGGCGCCGGCACCGACAACAAGATAGTCTGTTTCGTTAGGGCTGGAAATCATTTGCTTCGGCTCCAGTGGTGTGAATTAACGCCATGGGATGCTGGAACGCTCCCATGCTCCGGTTGCAGCTTCCTTAAAAGAGACCATGAACGTGTTCAACTGCAAATTGAAGCACTCAACTCAGACTTTTTAACTTAAAGTATAGGCACCATTTTGGTGCCTCATATTCCTCAACCGAATAAACGCACATCAAATGCATATCAAAATGTGAGCAGACTAACTACATGCCTTGCATCTTTATACATCGTCGCTATACGGAAAATCCCTGAGCTATCTCAATAGCTCACTGCTTTCGCAATTGATAATCTGAAAATCGACTGCCGGATTATTGGTTTGTTGGGGGTTGGTATGGAATCAACCGGATTTATTGTCAGCCATACTTATCGACCGCTGACCTCGCTACAGTCCTTACCAAGCCCTCGCGGCATTCCCGTTTTTGGCAATGCCCGCCAAATCGTTCCTGAAAAGATGCATCAGCAACTCGAGGAATGGAGCCATGTTTTTGGTGATCGTTATAGGATTAAATTGGGATCGCGGCAAGTTCTCGTTTGTTCCAATCCGGACGATATTGCTACCGTGCTTAAAGACAGGCCCAGCCGGTTTCGCAGATCAACCCGGATTGAAATGGTCGCCAAGGAATTGCAGATGGCAGGCGTGTTTGCCGCCCACGGGGAGGATTGGCGTCGTCAACGTGCATTGGTCATGCAAGCATTCAACCCTATCCATGTCAAATCCTATTTTCCCTCTTTGCAAAACGTTGCTGAAAGGTTCCGAAAGCGACTAGCAAGGCAGGCAGATACGGGGATCCCGTTTGAACTGGAGCCGGATTTGATGCGCTACACGGTAGACGTCACTGCAGGATTGGCTTTTGGCACTGACATGAATACGATTGCATCGAACGGTGAGATTGTTCAAGAGCATCTGAGCGATATTTTTCGTATGCTACAGAAGCGTTTGTTTGCTCCGTTTCCGTATTGGCATTGGTTCAAGTTACCGGAGGACCGTGCCCTTGACCGTAGTGTCCAGAAAGTAGGCGAAACAATTGCCACCTTTGTCCACGAAGCGCATGAGCGGATGGCTAAGAACCCAACCCTTTATGAGCAACCCGAAAATCTGCTCGAAGCAATGATAGCTGCGCGGGACGAGGATAATGCGAAGCTTTCCCAGTCGGATCTGACCGGTAATGTCATGACTATGCTCCTTGCCGGTGAGGATACAACTGCTCACACGTTGGCATGGACGATTTACCTGCTTCATCAGCATCCAGATGTCTTTTTGCGCATTCGGCAAGAGGCCGACGATGTGATGGGGACCAATGCCATAGCTTCGAGCCATGAGCAGCTTAGGGAAATGGATTTTATTGAAGCGTGCATCAACGAGTCCATGCGTCTACGGCCCGTTGCCCCAGTCATTGCGGCAGAGGCTACTCTGGACACCGAAGTTGCCAACGTTTCCGTACCTAAAGGCACGATGGTGTTACTGTTGTCCCGGGTTGGTGCCACAGATAAGCGACATTTTTCAAATGCTTTAAATTTTTATCCGGGTCGCTGGTTATTGCCGGCATCTGATGAAAACAATCGTAAAGTGTGTTTCCCATTTGGGGCAGGGCCTCGGCTGTGTCCCGGACGATTTCTGGCATTGGAGGAAATGAAGATAGTGATCTCTCTCATCGCCAAGAACTTCGATATTAAAAATCTTGACACGCTGGACGGCGGTCCTGTCCAAGAGCGAATGCGATTTACCATGGCACCCAACGAGTTATGCTTGACTCTGCGCCATCGAACCCAAAGCCTACGCTAGCTTTTAACCATGAAGTTCGTATATCTGTTCCAGACTGATAGCGGACGTTGCCCCTGTGCAACAAAGGGCGCATGACGGCCAGAAGCGGACAATTCGACATTGTCGTCTAGGCACCTTAAATAGATTTCGATCTTTGTCGAGGTCCGATATCTATCATAGATAAAGATGCCTATACTGAATTCTTTTTTATCGGCAAAAAATGAGTCTCTGGGTTAGATTATTGGTGATTTTGCCGTTCCTAGTATTTGGCGGGATTTCTCTTTTCTTTGTGATACAAGGCGACTATAAGGCGGCCGCGGGCGGATTGGTCATAGCAGCATTAATTTCTCCGCTGCTGATTGAGGTAATTTGGCCTGGCAAATATGGATTGCGAAAGCCAGATGATGAAGTATCAGACAATTTCCTTAATCGATTAAGGCAGTTCCGCATCGACCATCCCGGTGCGGACGGCACGTTCTTCCTACTGATATTCGCGTTTCTTGGCGTCGCTCTGCTCGCCGGGGCTCTTGCTCGGCTCACTCATTCACTCGGTATCCGATAGCTATTATTCTGCCACCGGAAGATTTGAAGA
The DNA here is from genome assembly GCF_019052805.1 of Noviherbaspirillum sp. L7-7A. Classification (NCBI taxonomy): domain Bacteria; kingdom Pseudomonadati; phylum Pseudomonadota; class Betaproteobacteria; order Burkholderiales; family Oxalobacteraceae; genus Noviherbaspirillum; species Noviherbaspirillum sp. L7-7A. The sequence continues at coordinate 277,980 of NZ_JAHQRJ010000002.1, read as the reverse complement.
CGGCCCTCGATAGGTCAGTTTTGGGTCGATTTTTCTCGTTTGCCGTGCTACCGCGACTGTCTGCTTCCGAAAATTAGAAATTAGACCGCACAGCGGACTTTCCAGATATCAGCTTGACCGGCTGGTTAGAGTCGAATAGAGAAATTCGAAGACTCGACGAAGCGTAGAGGAAATGGCACCTCGCTGTTGCTCGACGCCGACCGATCTCATAAACTTGAGATCGGCCGCCGATGCTCGTCGCTGTCATGAGGACTCCAGACGCACCTTGGCATTGCATTACACGCCGGAAATCGTCCTACTGACTTACAGACGACGATGCGCCTCAGCCCGCGCATGCGTCTGCGTCCGCGTCTATCGCCATTTCACGACAGGGCGGCACAACAGAAATAAAATCTCGCTCTTTAGCAGTCGCTACGACGCATTTTAAGGCGGATATCAGTCTTTAAGATCTGCTGGCACTTTTCCGCCGTTTGCAGCCAACTTGTTCATCACTTGGCGGTGAAGCCAGATATTCATAGAAGCCGAATCGTTAGTGTCGCCGCTATAACCCAGCTCGCCGGCAAGCTCCTTGCGTGCTTGCAAACTGCTGTCAAGGCCAAGCAACTTTAGCAGGTCCACGATGGAGGTGCGCCAGTTGAGCGTTTGTCCTGCTGACTGCGCCATTCCATTCAAAATTTGCTCGACATCGACTTCGGGCATGCTTTGCGTCGGCGTGGCAGCCGGTGCGGGAGTAGTTGGCGCAGCGTTAGTGCTCGTTGTACTGGAAGACGGTGCCACGGGCGCATTGGCCTGAGCGACTGCCGGATGCGACGAAGGAAAGATCTTGTGGAATATATTGCTGAGTATGCCCATATCCGCCTCTATTCAAAAAGTTGAAGTCGTGTCACCGAAACAGTGTGCTTCGGATTCACCTGTCTTTTCATGATCTGCCGATCAACCTACCATCGGCCTATCAAATTGACAAGTTATGAGCAGCAACGTTCAAAAACATTCCTGGCAATCTTGTTTCTGAACGATAACGTAAAGACGCGCAGCACTGATATCGTTCACAGTTCAGCGCTCATGAGGCTGCAGTCGGCCAGAACCCTACCATTATAGGAACTGCTCAGACCTAAACTTGCCGCTCGGCGAGCCGCTATGATTATCCGTTTTCAACGGCATCCAAACTGGGAGCGGACCTTCGTCGCTATCCTCTAAACGGGGAAAATCGGCCAAAACCAGCCATCCATACTTACCTCTGGAAAATCCGCAATCCCGGCGAAAGCAGCTGGTCAGTTTTGGCACTGAGGATTTCGATGGCCGCTAGGTTTGCCCTTGCCTCAAACCGCATCCGGCTGCATGACCAGCGCTGCTAGCCGGAAAGCATCAAGTACGGCACAGGCAGAATCTACATTACAGATGTGCGGCCACGGCGCTAGGTCAATCTGGAAGCGCCGTGCGCTCTCGACCTGCGGCACCAAGTAGACGTCAGCAATCGTCGGCGCGTGGCCGAAGCAGAAATCTCCGCGCTTCTTATCAGCCCCCAGCAGCGCCTCCAACGCATCGAAGCCAGCAGTGATCCAAGTCGCACACCATGCATTGACCGCCGCATCATCGCATCCAAGTTGATGGCGCAGGTATTCGAGGATGCGGCGATTATTGATTGGATGGATGTCACAGCCAATGATTGCTGCCATGGCGCGTACATGGGCGCGATCGTCCGCATTTGCAGGTAGCAAAGCCGGCGTAGGATAGCGCTCTTCCAGCCATTCGATGATTGCGGGCGACTGAGTCAGCACTTTGCTGTCATGCGCCAGCACTGGCACCATGGATTGAGGATTGATTTCCTTAAATTGTGCCTCGAAGTGCTGCTCGGTGCGAAGGTTCACTGGCAGGTATTCAGTCTCCAAGCCCTTCAGCCGCAACGCGATGCGCAGCCGGTGGGAACTGCCGCTGCGAAAAAAACTGTAGAGTTTCATATGAACTCCACTGTTCATTGAGGTGCAGCGATATGTAGCACGATCTCGCCGACGCCAGCGATCTTGCCGTCAATGCGGTCGCCTGCCACCACCGCGCCCACACCTTCGGGCGTGCCAGTGAAGATGAGGTCGCCGGGCTGCAGGTGATAAAACTTTGACAGGTCGGAAATCAACTCCCGAATGTCCCAGATTAGCATCTTCAGGTCGGACTTTTGGCGTGGCTCGCCGTTGACCGTCAATGCAAGTTCCCCTTGGTCTAGTACAACGGCTGGCATTGGTACCACCTCGGAAACCACTGAGGATTGCTCGACATCCTTGCCCAAGTCCCATGGACGGCCCTTGTCACGCGCGGCCAGTTGCAGGTCACGGCGGGTCATGTCCAGCCCACAGGCATAGCCATAGATCAGCTTATGGGCATCGGCCTCGGCGACACGAAAGCCCGGCGCGCCGATGACCACGACCAGTTCCATCTCGTAGTGGTAATTCCCGGTTTCTGGCGGGTATTCGACAGTAGCGCCTGATTGCACCAACGTCTGCGGCGCCTTGGTGAAATAGAAAGGACGTTCCGCAGCCTTATCCACCGGCTTGCCCATTTCCACCGCATGAGCGTGATAATTACGGCCGACAAAAAACAGGCGGTTAATTGGCAGGCGCTCGCTGTTGCCCCGCACGGGCAGCGATAGGACGGCGGGCGGATTCCAGAGATACGTGACTTGGCTCATTATTTTTCCTCAAAGTGGGTTTAGTCGCGGCCTTAAAATACGCCTAGCTTGCGATGCAGCGGCGTCTCGTCGGCAATAAAGAAGAAGGCAGGTGCGTCGATGGATGTATTGCGCAAGGTCACAGCGCTGTAACCGGGCGCGCAGCAAGTGTCGGCCTCAGTTATTACATTGGATTGGTCTTCGATGCGAACTTCTGCACCGCCTTCGATTAAGTGAAACATTATTGCCGGCGAGCGCACCGGCAACTTGAGGGTCTGACCGGGACGCAACATCAGTGCGTAGTAGCCAAGGATGTGCTGCGCGTCGTCACCGGTCTCTGGGTTGACGTAAGTGACCTGCACCGCCTCGAGTTCTGGTTGGTCGACAGCGAGCGCCTCCAGCGCGGCGCGTGCCTCCCCCCATGGATAGCGAAGCATTGGATAAGACTTATTGCGGCGCTGGAAAAACGGTGCCGGAAGCAAGCCGCCGTGAGCGCAGATCCTGTCACCGCGGCTAGTCTTGACAGCTTGGCGCTCACCGTCGACGTGGTACGACGCCTCCATGTAATACACGAGCGGCAGATCCAGCACGTCGAGCCATATCACAGGCTGGTCGCCGTCGTGACCATGTTCATGCCATAGACCGGTCGGCGTGAGAATCAGGTCGCCCCGACTCATCGGACATTTTTCCCCGTCTACTGTCGTGTAAGCGCCTTCGCCCTCGACAATCATGCGTACTGCATTGGGGGTGTGACGATGTGCGGGTGCCCACTCCCCTGGCAGCAGTAGTTGCATGCCGAGGTACATTGCGGGACTGGCCTGCATCTTTTCCAAGCCATGACCAGGATTGGCCAGTACGAGCACCCGTCGTTCAGCTTTTTCGATCGGCGTCAGGTCGCCCGCCTTCAATAACAGAGGCCTTATCGCTTTGTATGACCAGAAGGTGGCTTGGGTTTTGGCAGATGGCCTGCCAGGCGGCAGCATTGCGCGCAGGCTGGGCCACAACGGAACCAGATTCTGTTGAGTAAGGGCTTCGCGGTAGTCTGCGGGCAGGTCTGCAAGGCGACCGAGTTCGTGCATGATGTTATCTCCAGAATACGAATGCAGGTCTAAGATTCAAACTCAGGTAACGAGGCAGGTTTCCACTTTCCAACCGTACAGCCAATCCATCGCGTCGTAAAACCGCTCAGGCGTACGGCCTTTCCACAGGTCGTTGCGCACCAGACGCTCCACGCCCTTGGCGTGGAAGATGCGGCCCATCTCGCGCGCCGACAGCACGATGCGGGCGGTGCGGGATACACGCGAGCGCTGATACAAGTCAAAGGCTTTGGCAAAGTCATTGTTGCGGACACGTAGCGCCTCGCCCAGTGTCACCGCATCCTCGAGCGCCATGCAGGCGCCTTGTGCCAGGTACTGCAACGTTGGATGTGCGGCGTCACCCAGCAGCGTGGCACGGCCGAATGTCCATTGCTCGATCGGCTCACGGTCGGCGGTGGCCCACCGCTTCCAATCCTTGGGCAGATCAATTAACTGGCGAGCGCGTGGACAAATCCCTGCAAAATAGCTCTGCACTTCTTCGCGACTACCTTCGCGCACACTCCACTCTTCCTTCTCGCGGCTGTGAAACGTGACGACTACGTTGTACTGTTCCCCACCGCGCAGTGGGTAGTGCACCAGGTGGCAGTCTGGACCGACCCAGATACTGGCTGCGTTCCATCGTAGATCGGCTGGAAAGTCATTTTTGTCGACTACAGCGCGATAGACGACGTGTCCGGACACGCGCGCATCATCGCCGACGTACTGGTGGCGCACCGCAGACTTGACGCCATCGGCACCAATGAGCGCGATGCCGCGGTGCTTGCCGCCCTTAGTGTCATGCACCGTGACACCGTCATCGTCCTGGTCGACGCCTTGCACAGTGGTCGAAGTCAGGACTTCCACCAGACCGGTCTCCTGTGCGCCTTCGAGCAGCGACCTATGCACGTCCGCGCGATGAATCACGGCGTAAGGATTGCCAAAGCGCTGGCGAAAGGCTTCGCCAGTCGGGATGCGGCCGACCAGCGTCTCGTCGAGCGCATCATGCATCACCATCTCATCGGTGTAGACGGCACGGCTACGCGCTTTTTCGCCAATGCCCAAGGCATCAAACGCTGCAAAGGCGTTCGGCCCGAGCTGGATGCCGGCCCCAATCTCGCCGAGCTGGGGCGCCTGTTCAAGCACCTTGACTGAAAAACCCTGGCGAACCAGGGCGAGCGCAGCTGCCAAGCCACCGATACCACCACCGGCAACAAGGATGGGAAGCGAATCAGATTTGAGGTTCATATTGTCCCCGCATGCCGGATAGGGCCGGCTAGATAAGTAAATGAAGAATTGCCGCTTTGCAAATTAATGCACGTTTGTTTGTCCGCCGTAATGGTGGAAACATGCACTAATCTCGACGACACAGGCAGCATCGTTAGCCAAGAAACACGCCCTGCCGCGTCAGTGCTTCTTGGAGTTTGCTGGTCTCTATGTCATGAACCGAAATATTGGCTTCCAGCGCTAGCGCAGCCGCCGTTCCTGCCGCTTCTCCCATGACGAAACATGCGCCGGTTACGCGTGCGGCGGACTGTCCGTCGTGCGTCATGGATGCGCAGCGGCCGGCAACCAGCAAATTCGACACCCGGTTTGTAGTGGTCCGGCGTGGAAGCAGCATGCGATACGGCAATTGGTTGTATCCACATGATTCTGGGATTGGTGGCCATTCCCAAACTACATTCCCCGCAACATGCTTTTCCAGCGGCCAGCCATTTACGCCAATACTGTCCTCAAATCGCGCACACCCAAGCACATCGTCTGCGGTTAACATGTATTCGCCTACCATGCGGCGGGTTTCCCGGATGCCCAACTGCGGTGGAATATCCAGCACGTAAGCCTCTTCAAAGCCGGGAATTTGCTCGCGCAGGAATCGCAAGTAATCCACGATCTGGCGGCGGCCTTCTATTTCGCCCGCGCTTAGCGCCTTTGCATCTGTACCATCAATGGCAGAGCCGTCAGATGCAGTTAGCTGCGTCACGTTCACTCGCCATTCATAAGGATTCTTCATCGGGCGCACTACTGCACCGTGCCGCGGAAACTGGTAGGCACCGCTTGCCTGTACCTCTTCCATCTTTTTGGGAATGGTGCGCCATGCCTCTCCCGCTTTTTCCGCGTCCACTTTCCCAACCTTGAACATCAAGGTCGGATAAAGCATTTCACCTACAGTATTGCCTTTTTCGTACTCGACACCGGACCAGTGCACTATGTCAGCGTCACCGGAGCAGTCAATAAAGGTGCGGCCCTGTACGGCAACCCGTCCGGATTTGGTCTCAAGGAGCAAGGAGTCAATGTCGCCGTCGTCGGTCATCGTCACGCCGGTGCCGAGCGCATGAAATAGCAGGTTAACGCCAGCATCGAGCAACAACGCATCGGCAGCGCACTTGAATGCCGACATGTCATAGGCCTGTGCACAGATCTTCCCTAAGACCACATGTGGAGGATTCAGGCCATCCAAGGCTTGGATTCGCTCAAGCAAGTCGCTTGCAACGCCGTGTACCACCTGCTTGATTTCTCCAAACACGTTTGCATGAAGACCACAGAAGTTAGTCACTCCGGCAGCCGTACCCATGCCACCTAGAAAACCGTAGCGCTCAATCAAAAGTACCGCGGCGCCGTTTCTAGCAGCAGTTGTCGCAGCGGCGAGCCCCGCCGGGCCGCCGCCTAATACCACAACATCGTATTCCCCAAAGATGGTTATCTTGCGGGCAGGTTCTTGCACTTCAGTGCGGAAGGAGTCGTGCGGCATGATGCACCCTTTGAGTAACAGTTAATCCAATGTGATGTTGTTCGCCTTGATCACCGGTTGCCAGCGTGCCAAATCGGACTGTACGGTAGCGCGGAACTCTGCAGGGGTTCCTCCGACCGGTTCCATAAACTGCATTTTCAGTTTCTGTTTTATGTCCTCGGAGTTCACAATTTGAGCAATTTCCGTTTGTAACTTCGTCACAATCGCAGCGGGCGTTTTTGCTGGCGCAACAAATCCGATCCATGCATCTCCTTGGATGTCTTGCACTCCGGCTTCGGCCAATGTGGGCAAGTCTGGAAGCACAGTGGAACGTTTTGCCGTGGCAACGGCCACTGCTTTCAGTTTCCCTGCACGCACATGCGGCATGACGGCCGCTGCAGGCAGCACGGCCATTTGGGTCTCGCCGGAGAGAATCGCGGTAACAGCTTGTGCGGAACCGGGATAAGGGACGTGTACGATTTCTGTCCCGCTGCGAGAGGCGAGCGCGGCCATTGCCAGATGCGAGATACTCCCCGTTCCCATTGACGAGTAATTGTATTTACCTGGATTGCTGCGCAACTTTGCAAGAAGCGCGGATACATCATTGACGCTTGTCTGCTGTGATACAACCAGCACGCTCGGCTGGGTGGCGGCAATGGTCACAGGCTCGAGATCGGTCTGAGGGTTATACGGCAATTTCTTAAAAAGCAAAGTGTTTGCTGCAAGCGGCCCAGAGATCGTCACACCAATCGTGTAGCCATCCGGAGCTGCCTTAGCTACGGCATCGGTACCAATATTGCCTGCGGCGCCAGCTTTGTTTTCTACAATCACCGGCTTGCCGATACGTTGGGCCAATTTATCCGAGACTAGGCGAGCAACAATATCCGGCGTTGAAGCAGGCGCAAATGCGACGATGACGCGAACTGGTTTGGTAGGCCAATCTTCTGCAGCCGCAACTCCAGAGGTTATAAGTAAGGAAGTAGCAACGACGCTTCCTGTGATCTGCTTGAGTTTCATGCGGGTGTCTCCTGGAATGGGAATTGATCAGGACTGAAGGATCGAAATTCTGCCGATCGGCGTCATCAGCCTCTGTAGAAAAGCCGTCCAGCAGCTTGGCTGTGAGGCATGGCTGCATCATAGTTGATCTAATTTGCACCTAGTTGCGCTATATTGGAGCCTCAGTTATCGCGATTTGGAATAGATATGGACGTGCTATTAAACTTGCGTGCCTTTCTGGCCGCAGCCCGACATAAAAGCTTTTCTGAGGCCGCACGACAGCTACATGTCGTCCCCTCCGTAGTGGCCAAGCGAGTGAACGATCTGGAATCGACTACTGGAACACAGTTGTTCAATCGCACGACGCGCAATGTGACCCTGACTGAGGCGGGCCAAAAATTTCATCCCAGCGCCACTGCCCTGGTTGCCGAATTTGATGAAGTGATTTCGAGCCTAAAGCGCAATGAAGGCAAGCTTGAAGGACATATTCGCCTTAAAGCTCCAACTTCATTGACGGTGCTATATCTGGCTGACGTTTTTAGCAGCTTCCAGCACAAACATGAACGCATTACGATGGAAGTGCTGCTGGTCGACCGTTCGGTCAATCCAATTGAAGAAGGATTCGACGTTGTCATCACCGGTCTTTCGGAAAGTTACGAGGGCGTCATTGATATACCGTTATGTCCCCTACGTCAGATAGTCTGCGCAGCGCCGACCTATCTTGAGGGCCGGGCCGTTCCTGAACACCCACGCGAGTTAGCCGATCATGATTGTCTGGTGTTCAAACCAAAGGGAGCAACTTGGCAATTCGAAAGTAGCCGTGGACCAATCAGTATCGATGTTCCTCAAAGACTTATTGCTAATGACACATCAGTGTTGTTTGCGGCCGCCTGTGCCGGCAATGGGATCGCAGTGCTTCCAACATACGTTGCCAAGGATGCATTGAACAGCTTTACGCTGTTGCCTTTGCTGCAAGATTACCAACTTCAGCCTACCTGGCTCAAAGCGCTTGTACCGCGTAGACGCCAGGGCTTGGCTCGTATCGAGGCTGTAATCAGTTGGCTGAGGCTACACCTTGAGGACGTGCCGCATTGGGACAAGCGTTGAAGCGCATTTTGGCATCTTCGCAAGCAAAATAATCTACTGGTAAAAATAATCTAGGAATAAAAATGCCCTCGTCATTCCACGAGGGCAATCCATTTCTATTTCATTTGCAGATTAGGAACATGTGTAGCTGGAGGCGAGGTTCACATCGCCACTGACATAGGTTGCCTTCTGTGGATACACGCAGAGCGGCCGGCTTTTCTGTACCGGATTAGCCGTTGTTACTGCAGTCTTAATGTCAAATCGGCTCGGTGCAGTTGCCTTTTCAACCCAGTCAGTAAGCAATGCATAGAGCTGTGCATCGGTAGGCAATGGCGGATTGGCATTCGGATTAGCGGATCCATTAATCAGCCCATGGTGCATGCCCGGTACCGTGTAGAAACGGTAGAAGGATTGGATCGCGTTGATGCCGCCCATTTTAGTGGCGACCTGATTGTAGTAATTGATTGAACCGCCTACTTTCATCAGTGGATCAGCCAAGCCATGATACATGACCAGTTTCCCGCCGCGATCGCGGAATGCCGACAGGTCTGGATTGTCGGTATTGATATTCGCAAAAGCAGCCTGTAGCGCAAGTCCACGGTCTTGGGCATTGGCGAGTTGGCTGTAGGTTAGGGTCTTCCACCGATCAACGCCATTGCCGGTGGCGTTAATAAAGTCAGGTGTCGCATAGGCCGGATCTTGTAATTCCAGAGCGACTTGTGCAGAACTTGTAGTAGTCGTACCCGGAATAAAACTAGAGAGATCCGCTCCGCGCGGTGGTCCATAGAATCGCTGGCCAGTAGCCAACGTGGTATTGAACCCGTTGTCTGCAGCGGGAGAAGGCACACTGCCATTATCGGTTTGCCCATACCAAATCTTATTGAATGCATTCGCCTGGGGCGGGGTGACGCAATCCGCTGTAGAGTTAGTGCCGCCATTAGCCACGCAAAGTACGCTGGTGTCTGTTGTTGGGTCATATCGGCATTGGGCAGGATCGGGGACATAGCCCAAATGCTGGCCACCAACTACATCGCAGGCGTTGACCGCAGCATTTGATACCAGACGTTGCTGCCCTGCAGTGAGCCGAACATCTCCCAAGTCGACATGCATCACCACTTGCGGCTGTACATGACTCGTGGTGAACCGCGTCCAGTGAATAGCCGGCGCACCCGCCAGGATACCGTCGAAGTCGTCAGGGAATGCCTGCGCTTCCTTCAGCGCTTGGCGGCCACCGGTAGAGAAGCCGTTGAAGTAAGCGTATTTGGCATCCTTGCCGTAATACGCTTTAGTCAGGGCTTTGGTCTTAATAGCCATTTCGTGAATGCTGCGTTCGGAAAAGTCTTTCCACAGCGCTGTATTGATGGTGCCGTCCGGGTTCATCGCAAATGAGCCACTGTTTGCGGTATTGGCGTGACCGGTGTCAGTCGACGCCGATACCGCTCCCTCGATACCGGCCGTCGCTGCTGGAGAGGTAGAACCCGACGCGCCGCCCAGCGCGGTGAGCGAACCCTGGTTGCCGCCAGCCCAGCCACCGTTGCCTTTCACATGAATCCGGTTATTCCAATTGGCCGGTGTTGGCAACCAGACTTCGATGCCAATACCTGGTGAGGTCGATGGCGCGTTCGCCGGACCTGGATTGCCAGGGCCAACGTTGAGCTTGACCATGCAAAGATCGTCTCCGGCAATCGGCGTAGTGGCTGTTGCGGTCCCGGATAGCAGTAAAGGATCACCTTTCTTGAAAGCCTTGACCATCAACACCGTAGTATTGGCATCGGGTTTAAATCCGGCTTTCAAGGAATCGTCACAAACCAGAGTGGATTGTGCGGCAACAACATTCTGTTGGCCGCTGTTATTGCTGTCATTATTATCACTTCCACAGCCTGCTAGCGCAGCTATGCCGGCAATGGCAGCAATATTGACTACAAAACCTCTACCGGGTGTATTTCTCACAGTGTTTTTCATCTAAGTCTCCTCACTTTTTAGCTATGCTGAGCTGGGTGTAGAACGGGTCCTTTAAAAAGGTGTTTGGATGATAGCTGATCGAAATCGTGATTATTTAAGCTATATCGGAGCCTCAGTTTTTGCGATTTGGAATAAGTGAAGAGGTACTAAGCAGTCTTGTTACGATGTGTTTGAGAAGTGCCGATTTTGGATAACTAGCGGACCTTTCAGCAGTTCGATTTAATGTCTGTGAAGGGTCGATCTTTCCCTTTCGCCAAGCAACCGCGACAGTCTGCTTTCGAATCGGAAGTAAGTCGTAAGCTTAGTTTCCTAGACCCCAGTGTCGGGCTGCGCTCAAAAAGGGAACCGGCTGGGTTGTGTCATCGGCCGGCTAAAACAACATGCGTGACTGTCGATAGATAAGAATTTTCAGAAGGCATCGGTCATCTCGAGTTTTATTTGGCGAGCCCGGCGCAGAATGGGATTCCTTTCACTCCTGTGAGGAGACCGTCATGGAAACGTCTATTTCTCTTAGCCACTCAACAGTTCCTTGGAACAAAGGCAGGTTGATCGGCCAAAAATTACCATTGAAGTTGAAGGACATCTGGGCTATTCGTATCCGGCTGCAACTCGCTCAGCATGTTCGTGATCTTGCCTTGTTCAACCTTGCGATTGACAGTAAGCTGCGCGGCTGTGACCTAGTGCAGCTGCGCATTCAAGACATTGCGCTTGGCAGCCGTGTTCTGCCTCGCGCTATCGTGATGCAGCAAAAGACCCACCGTCCTGTGCAATTCGAAATCACGGAACAAACGCGGACGTCCATAGCTGCCTGGATCGAGAGAGCCCGTCTGACGCCTAAAGACTTTTTATTCCCGAGCCGGGTAACCGATTGCGGCCATATCACTACCCGTCAATATGCACGGATTGTGGCTGCCTGGGTCGAATCGATTGGCTTAAACCGCGCTGCGTACGGAACACATACAATGCAACGCACGAAGGCAACGTTGATTTACCGCCAAACGAAGAACCTGCGTGCCGTGCAGCTATTGTTGGGGCACTCAAAAATGGAGAGCACGGTGCGTTATCTCGGCATTGAGGTGGACGACGCACTGGAAATTGCAGAGAGGATCGAAGTTTAGTAGCGCGAGGGTGTTTCCGTAGCGGCGTTCCAGTGCAGCAAACTGCACAGGGGAGGGCGCCGCTTCCGCAGACTGTAAGCCGACGTTTGCTTTACGTCAACAAAGAGCGTATGTCGGCCAAAAGCAGCCAGTAACCTTTGTGAGACCAGCGTCTGCTTTCGCCGTATTACGGACCTTTAAGCAAAGTTAGCGAACACCTATTATTTATGTGTGTATATAATTTTCTCGCCCGCATTCGTTACCTTTCAACAATTCCATTGCTAACTCGATAGCTTGTCAGTTGGCAATAAAATGTGGTCACATAAGCCTTATACGGGTTTTACAAGCAGGGCAGTCACACCGACAGCTTCTAAAGATGATGTGCGGTCTCAATTCATAATTTGAGGCCGTACATGGCACCAACGCCGGTAGTGAAGCGAGTTGTCTTTCCATCTCCTGTGGCATGCATACCGCTCACTGTTTTGAACCAACAAGGTGACGGCGTTTTCCGCTATTCGTTGCGAAAGTGAAACTTGTTACAAAATGTAATTTACTTTACTCTACGAAACGTTGACAATAATTTATCTTTTCTTAACGAACTTAAGGCAGTCGCGAAAGCCATGAGAATTGCCATACTCGACTTCCACTTAAGCGAAGCCAAGTCTATCTGCGAAGTCTTAAGTAGCGTCGGCCATGAATGTGACCCGCTTACTTCCAGTACAGATCTGTTAAGTCTACTTCATGACCAGCCCTATGATGCGTTGGTGATAGGCCTACAGCACCCCGAAGAACAACAGGACCTGGTCAGGGCAGTGCGTAAGCAAGCGTCGGCAGCCATGCCCATTCTGATTATTACCAGTTCCACGAGCGAAGATGACATCATTGCCACCCTCGACGCCGGCGCCAACGATTACATGTTCAGGCCAACCCGACGCAGGGATCTCATTACCAGAGTCTTAGTACTGTTGCGTCGCGCATACCCATCGCAGATCGATAATGAAAAACTGGAAATCGGCCCCTATATCTTCGAGCCACGCCGAGGTCGACTCATTGCGATGGGCAAGCCAGTGGACGTCACCAGAAAAGAGTTTGATTTGGCACTGCTGTTTCTGCGTAACCTTGGCCGGCCGCTTTCAAGGGCACTCATCCTGGAGACAGTCTGGGCAGGACATTCGCAGGCAATCTCGCGCACGATGGACACCCATGTATCTCGCGTACGTAATAAGTTGAACTTAATTCCAAGATATAGCTATCGCCTTTCGCCCGTGTACGGCTATGGATATCGGCTGGACGAGATCAAACCAACGTAACGATAACGAGCAGGAGGACGGGCAGTCTGAAGGTGATTAGGTGACTGTGCTGACGCTCACGTTGCGCGTAGCTAAACGCCAGTTTTTAGCCCTACGATGGGGCTCACATACTGCTACCGAAGCTTGCCCGGAACACTCCATCGCAGCGGCTATGCCGATAAAAACCGCTATTTCATACTGATCGACATTTTCCTCGCTTGATACAGAGTGCACTGTTCGGCCAAATGAGGTGAGGGCAGGGAAGGCAACGCAGTGAAGGCCGAATTTAACAGCTCGAACAAGCGCTTCGGCCGCGTCTAGATAACCGTGTTCTCTGCTGGAATAAAATACTGGGCAGTTGGCAAGGGCAACAGGAACGCCGCAGTGGATTAAGAAGAAGTTGAAATATTAAATGTGTTCGTAAGGTGACGCAAATCATGCCGGTGTAAGTGATGCTTGCGTGTGAGATGGTACGATGATCAAAAGATAGGTATGTCGTCGATCAATGAGGAAAAACACCTAGTGACCGAACTTTATCACCTGACCGTCCACATCGGACACCTGCGCATGTTGCCGCGCGGGGAAGTCGACGATTCCAGCATCCAGGCAGTGAGCAAATGGATCCGGAATGGCACGGAAACGAACTCGATCTTTCCCGGGTACACGTTCGCCTACAAGCCGGCTGGTGCCAATCTGGTATCCCATCACCTCCATAACGGCCAGCGCGTGCTTTCCTCTGTCGTCGGTGTCGATGATCAGGCGCAGCAACTGGTCAAGACCGTGGCGGCGGAGCTGGCCCCGTACTGGCACGAGGAGACCCTGCCCCTGCCTTTTTGTGCCGTCTTCTTCGATGCCGACTTCAATCGCAGCCGGACAGAGCACAAGCTCTGGTTTGGCGATTACGAGCGGGTGGCTGCCTGGGCCTGGATTGAAAAACGGGCCGAGATCGGCGACCAGCAATGAAGCTGGCCAAGCCCATCGAGATTCCAGTCGATATTAGTTTCGAAGACCTCCAGTTGTCGCGGGATCCGGTGACCGGAGTGGTTGCATTCGATCTGGAACCGATTGAACGGGTATGCGAAGCCAACGACATTGATGCCGATACCTTTCTCACGGATGACAACATCGGCGCACTGTTAAGTGCTTGGTACCAGGCGCACCGCGCAAGCGGTGGCGCACCCGACTCAGTACAGGAGCAACTTCTGGCCGAAGTAGAAGCCGAAGAGGAGTTCGGTCGGATTAATGTGCAAGAGGGGCCGGGAACGCTTCAGTAAGGACAGGAGCATTGTTTCCCGCTGACTGAGGCTGGCAGGCTCAGTCGGATTTGGGGAATAGTGGATAATAGGCGCCGATTTAGACTGACCCACGTTGTGGAATGTAGCGCCGGTCTAATCTGAGTTGAACTGTGCCGATTGCAGATCTATTCATATTCCACCCCCATATCTCGAAAATCAGACTGAAGCTAGGTGCTTTCCACCGGCAAAAGCAACCCGGTCTAGCCGGAGACGCTCAATGGTTTGTTTAGCACGTAGGCTGAACTGTGCCGTGGGCGAACGGTTAATCGGAGCGGGAACAATTTCTTGCAATTAATCCACCTGTCGGCAGTTCGTCCTGTCAACTACTTGCTGCCACATTTCTGCAGCTCCTACCCGGTAAAACACAGCGCTAGACAAGCCACACGCAAAACGTTGGCAGGGCTGTGAAACCAAGGATGGCGGCACCTGGAAATCGTGTTACGCAAGGCCTGCACGAAGGATACCGCGTCGATCGGCTCGGTGTATGTAATCGCTATCTTAGTTCGCCTTGGGCCCGGTTCTATGTTTCCAGAAACACCACAGTACCGCTTCAATAGTGTAACGTTTGGCGCGTATAGAATTGACTATTGCACTGCGGGAATGATTTGGCGCTGTATATTTGGAACGTTGCAGCCAATACCGCTATGTGCTTGTGTATAAATTATTAATGCATGTGGTGCCTTAGAAGTACGCCGCATCGTGAATGAGCAAAGTTCGACAATAAATTTTATGATCGCCACATCTCAGCTTTTCTCGTTTCGCCAAAAAGTTGGTTTCCTACGCAGTCATGGCCGCTCGCTGGCGCCCTGGCCGGTAGCCTGTGGCGCACTTATGACAGGCCTTTGGCTTTGGGCGGTACCCTCGATTTATCAGGAAAAAAACCATATCCGGGAGCGCGCCTATATCATGGCCGCAGCGCAAGCCCAGACCTACGCGGACCAGATCGAGAGAACAATTGGCCAACTGGATTACATCCTGTTGAGCCTAAAGTTTCAGTGGCAAAAAAATGGTGGCGTCTTGAACCTGGAAGAACAGGTCAATGCTGGTCTCGTACCCAAGGCGGCTAAAATTTCCGTGACCGTTCTCGACCGCACGGGCGTACCCGTCACCACAACTAACCCCAAGATTAAAGCCAGGCAAAGCGTGGCGTTGCTCGAGTATTTTAGGCTTCATGCAGCCAGTCCAAGTCAGGACCTGGCGATTTCCAAAACGGTACGCAGCGCCCTAACTGGCCGGGAGGTGCTCCTGTTGTCACGCAGGCTCAACGGAGACAAAGGCGCCTTTGCCGGTGTCATCGTACTTGCCGTTGAGCCGGCCACTGTTATTTCGTTTGTAGATGAAACCAAGCTGGGCAACGATGATTTCGTTGCCGTTCGGAGTACTGATGGCGACCTTTTTTCCGTCAAAACGAAAAGGGGTGTGCAAGCGCAATCCCAGAGCCTCTCCGCTAAAACGGTTTTTGATACGCCAAATGGGAAGATGTATCGCCCTGCATCGTTCTTTGCGGACGGCAAGGCGCGTATTGTTGCGTGGAATGCTGTTGGCAACTATCCCATCGTGACCATCGTCGGGCTGGCTGAGGCGAATATTGAGGCGGATTACGAGCAACGATATCGACAAATACTTTCCATCGCGACGAGTGGGAGCCTGGCCCTCTTTCTCGTTGCTGCCGCTGGCATGCGCCAAGCCGCCTTCCGTATCTGGAAGGCGCAATACGCCCGCGAGGTTCACGAGGCTTACCGCACTGCGACGGAGAATGCCAGAGAAGGCTTTTATATTCTGAGGCCACTGTATGGCCAAGACAAGGACATCACTGACTTCCTGATCGAGGATTGCAACGAGCAGGGCGCTGCCTATCGTGGCTTGCCGAAAGAAAGCCTGATCGGTAAGCGCTTGTCGGTAATGCTACCAATGCTCTTCGAAAGCCACATGCTGGCTGCCTGCCGGGAAGCTATGAACACCGGTTTTATTGAGGATGAAATGCTGGTGCCGCAGCATGGCACACGTGCGGCGCAATGGCTGCAGCGGCGGCTGGTCCGAACCGGCGCCGGCCTTGCAGTGACACTCAGAGACATTACTGACATCAAGCGTCATGAAGAAGCCCTTGTTCAGTCTGCGAATGTCGACCCGTTAACCTCCCTGCGAAACCGCTACTGGCTGATCAATTACCTGCCTGCAGCGGTTGATCTTGCCCGGGACAGTCAGAAAGTCTTTGCCATCCTGTTTGTGGATCTGGATGACTTCAAGAATATCAACGATACCCTGGGCCATGCCGTTGGCGACGAACTGCTCAAGGCAGCAGCATCGCGTCTGAAAGCGGCGATCCGTCCGGATGACAAGGTTGCCCGCCTTGGTGGAGATGAATTCACCATTATTGTCGAGTCAGCACAATCGCGCAACGAAGTGGCCACGATAGCCGAGCGGATTATCAGCACCCTACAGAGTCCTTTTGTCCTTGGCGACGGAGACCGACAGTATTACGTCCACGCTTCGATTGGCATTAGCATGTTCCCCGAGAACGGCACTGACGGGCAGTCGCTGCTCAAACATGCCGACATTGCGATGTACGCGGCCAAGGAGTCGCAAAAGGGAAGCTACCGCTTCTTCGAGGCGAGCTTAGAGCGTCGCCTGGTTACCCGGATCAACAGGGAAGCAGAATTGAAGATCGCCATCGAGCGACGTGAACTTGTCCTGCACTACCAGCCAAAGGTGAGGAGCGATACTGGCGAGATTACTGGCATGGAAGCACTCGTGCGGTGGAATCATCCCGAGTTGGGCTGCCTGCCGCCAATTGAATTTATCCCGCTAGCCGAAAAGGCTGGCCTGATTGTCCGACTCGGAAATGAAGTCGTCCGCATGGCTTGCGAGCAGGTGGCGCTTTGGCAGGAACAAGGCTTAGCAGTCGTACCCGTCGCGATTAATGTATCGGCGCAGCAAATCAACGCAGGGAATATCAGTACGGTCTTGGCCAATGCGTTGCGAGCGGCTGGGATCGGTGCCGGGTTGATCGAGGTGGAAATCACCGAGTCAGCAACGGTCACGGAAGGGGGCGGGGCAGTTGCTGAGCTTGCGGCGATCCAGGAAGCCGAGACCAAACTGTACGTTGACGACTTTGGAACCGGTTACTCGTCCTTGGCGCAATTAAAGCGTCTGGATATGGATGGACTGAAGGTCGACCGCGCTTTTACCGCCCAGTTGTTGGATGGCCCAGACGAAGCAGCGTTATTCAAGGCGATTGTCTCAATGGCCCATGCATTGCGAATGCGAGTAGTTGCTGAGGGTGTCGAAACCGCCGAACAAATGGCTGCGCTGCAAGCCTTATCCTGCGATGAGCTTCAAGGCTATTTCATCTCAAGGCCAATGCCAGCCGCGGATGCAGCGCGGTTACTCCAAAAACGGTTTCTCTTTTCCGATCAGTCAATTCGTGAGCAGGCGTTGCTGGATGCGTCCTCAAGAGGCGGGGAATCCAGCATTGTGCCGCCTGCGTGATGGCGTGGTCACCAAGATAGGGTAGCGAGCACGACGATTATCTGGGCCAATCAGCAACACAGTGTGTCTATATAGCAACATCAACTTTCCGATAAATTTATGTGTGTATATAATTCGATACCGCTGCTTTTTCTGGATTCAAGGCACTTTCATGTCGCATTCACACTATCTCATTAAGAACTGCAGCACGAAATCTGGCGGGGGTTCTTGCCCTACGGTCTGGAGCGAACTCAAACCAGCATTTTCAGATATGGTGCGTCACTGCGATCACTGCAGCAAGAAAGTCTATCTGTGCGAAACAGATGAGCAGATCAAGTTTTACAGCTCCGTAAAGTTCTGCATTGCAGTAGCGACTCCAAAGGTGACCGTTAACGTGGTAGAAAATTCCCCCTTGGACGGGATGTCTGCCACCGACGAAGTGGCGACTGAACCAAATCAAGACGTCGCGATGGAGAAAAGCCGTCCTGTACCGAACGTCTGGCGCAGGACACCGTTGCCAAAGCCCGTGCACGAACTGCAACACAAAGATATCCCCGCATTCCTTCGGAAAGCGCAGCACAGTCGATAAGAGGATGAAATCCCCGCCCAGATGCGCAGTCAAAAAGCTATAAGGCACACATTACTTTAAGCAGGTTTGGAAATGAGCTACCGCGTCTATCTGCAAATTCCAAATGGCAGCGCCTTCGAGCGTACGGAAACCGGTTCACGCACCCTTGCCCAATCCGTCTTCCAGTCATTTCTCGACCGGGATGAACTGGATCGGAAAGAAATCAGCGTCCACCTTATGTACCAACGCACGACGCTGGCTGTTCATCGGTTCGATGCCGAGAAGGGGACCCCGAACAATTGGCAGGGAAGGGTAGATAAAATTCCTTGGCCGGAAGGACATGGGCAGGTTGGCCGGCCGACAGAACTGGAAGGTGGCTCCCGGCGCAATGTGTATTTGGATGCAGCCAGCATCGCCCGAGCCAAAAAGCTTGGCAAGGGCAATATCAGTGAGGGCATCCGGATTGCGTTGAGCCGGTTGTAACTGGCCCCGTAGGATTGTTGCTTGCCGGCACAGCGGCAGCGGTGAGCTTTAAGCGTCAATTAGCTCCAACTTGACTGGAACTAACCGTCCTATACCGCGTTACGTACCCGATCAACTGAATTTAAAGGGAAAGGCATGCCCCGCTGGCGCTAGAGCGAACGACACACTACGCTCTCACCGCTCATCTTGCTCAGTGCATAGTACGACTGTTTCCACAGCAAGTTTTGTATTTCTTCCCGCTTCCACAAGGGCAGGGATCATTGCGACTAATTTTTGGCCCAACTCTTCTGAACGGTGTCGTGCCTTCCATCGACCCCTGGTGCGCGAACGCCTCCCGGTATGGCTCGAAATAACTAAATATTTGAATGACCCCAGCTGTCATTAATGCAAGGATGTCTTCCCGCTTTTCCGGCGAAATCGGCGGCGGGCGCATTTCTGGGTCGGCATGATGTTCATTGGCGAGCATCATCATCGGAACCAAGCTGCCGCCATGGTTTTCATCATCGAGCAACATGGTCCAATCGCTATGGGACATGCGCGTGCCGTGCATAAATCCGCTTGCCCATTCATTTCCGTATGCGATGCCATCCGCATTCTGATAAAGCAGGGGAAGATAAAGGACGTCGTTCTGCTCAATCGACCTTTGCAATTGGTCAGTCATCGCATTCCAATGCCGAAATAAAAGCCCGATGATGCGTTCTGCTTCCTGATTGCTGGAGAACGAAAAATCCTCACCCAGAATTTGGGGGAAGTATTCGCCCATGGAAATATAACGCGGGCCCGCAAATCAGCGCAGCAAAATAGCCGTCGAGCTCTTCCATCGTCATAGCAGCGTTGTCACCGAGGAAGGTGGCGAGTTCGTCGACTTCTGGATCAGCGAGTGCATCGATGAAAGACATAGAAGCCGTCCGCATGAAAAATTAGGTCAGAGAAGCGAAAGAGGTCGAGTGCGGAGAATAGCCCACATTTATTTAAAAGTACATTGACAACACCTTATGATTCAATAAGGAAAATATGTATCGCTCAATGGAATTCAAAGATGCAATATGAAATGGCTGGCTAACTATTGCAAAATGTCAACTGTGTTTCAAAGCAGTCATGAGGTGTACCAAGTTAAGACAACCGAGATGCATTTTAATAACTTTTTCAGCAACAAATCCACATTGGGCGAACCCTTTAGTCCGCTATGACGCTCGAGTACTAAACGGCAATCCGAAAGCTAGCCTTGACCAAATAGACGCTCAGGAGTACGTTCAATTAGTGTCATAGTGGTACGGATTGATAGGAGCGGCTGTTGATTTAGGTGTCGAGCGACCCAGCCTCAAGTGTTGCCAAGTGTCATTCGCATGACGCTTAATGAACATGCCTTTGACAATGCGTAACGATGGAAGCAAAGATGGAGACCCAGTCTACCACGCCATCAAACGGTCTGATTCCTACCTTGGACGACATTACCGACGCTTTCTTTACCGTCGATCAGGCATGGCGATTCACATTCATCAACAAGAGCGCTGAAGTTGTTTTGCAGCAGACACGGCACGTTCTCCTGCAAAGTGAGCTTTGGGACGCTTTCAAAGAAACCATTGGAACAGATTTTGAACGCGAATGCCGCCGCGCGATGACCAAGCGTCGAGCTGTCGAATTCGAAAATTATTATGCCCCTTGGAAACAATGGTTCGAAATCCATGTGCACCCGTTCAGTGACGGATTAGCCGTGTATTTTAAAGACATCACTAGCCGTCACCGACGTGAGGCGTTTACCAATGCGCAAATGCACATAATGGAGCGCATTGCAGCTGGTGCGCCCGTCGATGAAATCCTCAATGCTGTTATAGACGTTGCTGAATCGCAAGACACACGCATTCGCGGTTCGGTTCTGTTGCTCAATGCCGAGACGCGCCGTCTCTACCACGGCACTGCTCCGAAGCTTCCCCAAGAGTTTATTGAAGCAATCAATGGAGTAGAAATAGGTCCCGCCGTGGGGTCATGCGGAACCGCAGCCTATTTGGGCGAGCCCATTATTGTTGAAGACATCAGCAGGGACCCGCTTTGGGCGAATTATAAAGACTTAGCGTTGCGCAATGCCTTGTACGCCTGCTGGTCAATGCCTATTATCGGCAGCACCGGGCAAGTTTATGGCACGTTTGCTGTGTATTCGGATGCGCCTCGATCACCAGA
Organism: Noviherbaspirillum sp. L7-7A; assembly: GCF_019052805.1. Taxonomy (NCBI): domain Bacteria; kingdom Pseudomonadati; phylum Pseudomonadota; class Betaproteobacteria; order Burkholderiales; family Oxalobacteraceae; genus Noviherbaspirillum; species Noviherbaspirillum sp. L7-7A. Next base: position 257,098 of record NZ_JAHQRJ010000002.1, on the reverse strand, counting down.
CTTGGCGGAAATGGAGTTGCTCAAGGCTTGCTCTTACATGGCGAGCGTTGTGATTGAACGAGAACGAGCCGTCGCAACGCTGAAAGAAAATGAACAGCGGTTTCGTGAACAAGCTTCGCTGCTCGATAAGGCACAGGACGCGATCTTTGTCGTCACAATGGATGAATCCATCATTTTCTGGAATAAGAGTGCTGAGCGGCTCTATGGCTGGACAAAGGAAGAAGTCCTCGGCAAGTCTGAACGCGAACTATGTTGCGGCAACGCTTCCGTGTTTGACCTAGTCGTGACTGAAGTATTAAATGCTGACGAGTGGCGCGGTGAACTGACTGTACGGCGCAAGAACGGTACCTGCTTCATGGTCGAAGGCCGCTCGACGCTGGTCAGAGATGACAATGGTGCACCACAATCAATTCTTTCGATCCACACCGATATCAGTGATCGAAAGGCGGCGCAACGCGAGATACATCAGCTCGCTTTTTACGACGCTCTAACCGGTTTGCCTAACCGGCAGCTGCTACTGGATCGATTAGAGCATGAATTACTCGCTAACAACCGTCGCGGAAGCGTGGGCGCTGTAATGTTCATTGATCTCGATAATTTCAAAGTACTTAACGATACGCTGGGACACGACATGGGCGATTTGCTTTTACAACAAGTCGCGCAGCGCTTATCGCAAGCCGTACGTGAAGGTGACACCGTGGCTCGATGGGGAGGGGACGAATTTGTTGTTGTTGTGGGGCAGCTTGGCATGCACGTTGCAGAAGCCGTTGGCCATGCCGACCACATTGCAGAACAGATACGGACGTCGCTCAATTCGCCATACGATTTAAATAAGTATGAACACCATACCACGCCGAGTATTGGTATTGCCCTGTTCCAGGGACCCGTTGTAACCGTAGAAGAACTGCTGAAACATGCCGACCTTGCCATGTACCAAGCGAAAGCGGCCGGCCGAAATACGATACAATTTTTTGATCCCCAGATGCAGGCAGCCATCAAAGCACGAGTCACAATGGAAACCAATATGCGTCGCAGCCTTCTCGACGAGGACTTTCTTCTATACTACCAGCCTCAGATGGATCGTAACGGGCAAATTGTTGGTGCAGAAGCATTGCTGCGATGGTTGCATCCGCAGCACGGCGTGATTGCGCCAGTTGAGTTCATTCATCTGGCTGAAGATACTGGATTGATTCTGCCCCTTGGCGAGTGGATACTGGATACGGCGTGCCGTCAATTGGCAAAATGGGCCACGCGGGCAGAAACGTCACAGATTAGCCTGGCAGTCAATGTCAGCGCCCGGCAATTTCGCCATCCCGATTTCGTGAATCACATCTTACAAGCCATTGATAAGCATCGCGCCAACCCTCGCCGTTTGAAGCTGGAGTTGACCGAGAGCCTTCTGCTTGACGACGTGGGAGATACGGCAGAAAAAATGAATCAATTGCGAACCATTGGCATTGAATTTTCATTGGATGATTTCGGCACCGGCTACTCATCGCTGTCTTATCTCAAGCGTTTACCTTTTGAGCAACTGAAAGTAGATCAATCGTTTGTAAGGGATATACAAGTAAACGAAGAGGACGCTACGTTAGTAAAAACGATTATTACCCTAGGTCGCAATCTAGGCCTGAAAGTCGTTGCAGAAGGCGTGATGACCAAAAGCCAATTTGATTTTCTTGACCAATGCGTATGTGATGCATTCCAAGGTTATTTTTTTAGCGAAGCGTTACCAGAAGAGAACTTTGAAGAATTCATTGCCACCGGCCCGCGTTCCCGATCTTTGGATCAACAGTGGTCTGCTTCTAAGTAATTCATATTCGCCGTCATTCAACCTGTCAAAGAGCAAAATTCGAACAGCCCCGTTTCTACTTTCTCTGGTATCTCCGTTGCTGGGAAGGCGAGAACTGCTGCCGCATACAAAAAGACGACTAAACTTGGGCGGGCAACGACGGCGGTAGGCGATTTGAGCACGCGAAAATTTCCCGTAACGCGCGCACCGCGCCACGAATCAACGTAAGGACATTTTAACTTATGGTAAGATATAAGCTTCTACTTAATTTTACATAACACGGATTATCAGTTTTTTTCTTGTCACGGCAAAGTTGTAATGTCCGCTTCTAGCAAAGTTGAAATGTCCGTTTTTCCCTGAAGCAGCGCATTCTTGCGGCTCACAGGGAGATCGCGATGAACAACGCTGGGAGTATCACGATGACGATGCGCGCGCTGGATCAGCTCAAAGTAATTCAGCAAGTCGTTGATGGTGGCCTAAAGCCTGGACAGGCCGCCAGCCGACTTCAGTTGAGTGTGCGCCAAGTCCGGCGATTGGTACGACGCTACGAAGCGCAAGGCGCTATGGGTTTAGTGTCGCGACGCTACAATCGGCCCAGCAATAATCAAATCGACGCAGAACTCGCGCAAGTTGCCCTGATGATTGTCCGGGAACGCTATGCTGATTTCGGGCCGACCCTCGCATGCGAGAAGCTGCGTGAGCTACACGGCATTGATCTGTCGAAGGAAACCGTCCGCAAGCTCATGTCCGCCGTCGGTCTGTGGGTTCCACGCAGCCAGCGGCCGGCACGGATTTACCAGCCGCGCAACCGCCGGCATTGTTTTGGCGAGCTAGTCCAGATTGATGGCAGCGACCACCACTGGTTTGAAGATCGGGGACCGGCGTGTACTTTGCTGGTCTACGTGGACGATGCCACCAGCCAGCTCTTGCAGCTGCATTTCACCCGGTCGGAATCAACCTTCAGCTATTTCGAGGCGACGCGTGCCTATATCCAACAGCACGGCAAGCCGCAGGCATTTTATAGCGACAAGTACAGCGTCTTCCGCGTCAACCAGAATAACGCCGCTGGCGGCAATGGCCATACCCAGTTTGGCCGAGCGCTGTTTTAGCTCAATATCGAGGGTGGTATGTTATGTCGAGCAGTTAAAGGCTGTGCGAGCTCACGCCTAACCGTGCCGCTACCTCCGTAGCCGGGTAACCGCGCTCCGTTACCTGCTTAACCGCTTCGATCTTGAATTCCGCGGTGTGCCTCTTGCAGCTCATAACTTCTCCTTGAACCTAAAATTGTAGACTTAGGAGTGTCTAGTGAACTCGTGGCGATTCAAAATTATAATACGCCAAGCTTGGCACCTCTGACTTGGGTTGAGCTATTCAAGCGTCTCCAGGCAGAAGCGAAGAAGTACGGCGCCTATATCAGCATCAACATCAACATCAATAGCCCGGGCCGCACGGGCAAGTCATAGTCGACCCGGAAGACGCCGTTACCCTCCCCTGCCCCATCCCGACCAAGTTGCGCTTCGTCTGGCATAGCCGGTTCTATACCGCAGTGCTCGAGCAGGACATGTTCGGGCAGTGGATAGTGACGCGCAGTTGGGGTAGTACAAGAATTGGCCAGGACGGCGGCCGAATATCAGTGGTTAAAAGCGCTAAGGCAGGCTTAGCACTGCTGCAGACGATCCAGTGCCGACGCTATCGGCTTGGATATAAATCAAAAAATAACTGAACAGCTGATTTTGTTGGAACGACTCGCTTAGTCATGGAAATGCATTTAAAAATTCTTTTCCCAAAAATGTTAGACAATTTTTACGCACTTCAAAAAACCACACATAATTTATCAAACAACTATTTCTATTCAATAATATTGACTATAGAAAATTCGATAAAATTCTATATAGGATTTATACGCCATACCAGCAACGAATATCTCAGGATAATTTTAAAATATTTTCTTTACCAATCAATGGGTTATGTGCTAATTATATTTTAAAGGCAGAACACACCAAAAATCTATAGATCAAATAGTCGCACAAATTGTTAGATAATTTCGGTTGGAATTATCACCAATATCCATATCAGATATATATATAAAAACATTTAAATATGACTAATATCTGAACTTCAAAGAATGGCTGCACTCGAACAACGGCAATCACTCTGCAATCAATTGATTCAGAGAATTTAGTGCAAGGAATTACTAATGTTTTATTTTAATCAGCCCTCCGTTTCTCCTGCAGTCAAATCCCAAATTGATGCACAATTTGCGTTCTTTTCGGAAATCTCAAAGAAAATGTTTGAAGGCGTCCAGAAAATGAATGAACTGAACGTGCAAGTCGCAACCACTGTCATGGAAGAATCGCTGACAAGCACTAAGCAACTGTTCTCTTCGATTGACCGCAATGAGGCTCTTTCCATTGTGGCCGGCCAAGCCCAGCCCACCGCGGAGAAGATTCGTGCCTATCAGCAACACGTTCAAAATATTCTGGCTGAAACGCAAGCAAGCGCTGCGCGTACGCTCGAGTCCCATGTTCCGAAAACGGTTCGTGCGACGGAAGCCGTAGTCAATGAGGTGGCGCAGAAAGCCTCCGAAGAGACAGCAAAGGCAACGCAGCGCCAGCAAGAAGCCATGGAAAAGCTGACGACGCCTATCAAGTCGAATAACGACCGCGCTGGCCAAAACAATGGCGTCAAGGTTACGCAATAATTAAGCTTCAGTAACACGGCCTTGTAACAGGCGAGTCAGAGCCGCAGAGACCTCCGCTGCGGCTTTTTTATAGTCTTTATTCCTGTTCGGCATCTTGGCGAGTTCCATGAATGATGACAATAAGCACTGAACTCCTTTGTATTAGGTAGTAGCAGTGAGCCGTTTTCAATCACTTTATGGAGTACCTATGTTCAATGTCCTACCGACTTCCCCGCTTCTCTTTGCGCTTGAACCGTTTCAGGCGATGTGTGATTACGTGGCTGGCCATACCCACTGGCGTGACCTCTCCCAGCGAGGTGACGGTCATCCAATATTGATATATCCGGGACTGACTCTTAATGGCAGTTCGACCGCCGATCTGCGAGTAAGACTGCAACAGCTTGGCTATGCTGTTTATGACTGGCGGCAAGGTTATAACTACGGACCGGGAATTGATTTTGACCAGTGGCTTTTGCTACTGAGCAAACAACTGGTGGAAATTCAAGCCCATCACCAGTGTTCTGTTTCCCTTATTGGCTGCAGCCTAGGGGGCACTTATGCGCGCGAACTAGCAAAATTGTATCCTCACCTTGTACGACAGGTCATCACCTTGGCTACGCCGTTTGTCAAACCAGATGTCATTGCAGCAGAAAAGATATTTGGCAAGTTCACCGGCAGTCAATTTTTTATTGACGAAATCCTACTTCAGCGCTTGAGTGAAGAGCCGCCAGTACCTTCCTCATCGCTCTACTCGCAAACTGACGGCATCATAAATTGGCAAAGTTGTCTAGGAAGAGAAGCGCCTGGATACCGCAACATTGAGGTGAAGGGGGTGAGTCATCTAGGGATGTCACACCATCCTGAAGTGTTAAAGGTTGTGAGCAGCCTTTTACAAGCTCATACTACAATGAGCAATACCGCTGACGTTGGTTCGTCGCATAGTGTGCGTGCCATAAGCTGATGCATCCAAACCAGTTCACCCCACTCAGCAGGCAAAAATACGTGCGTACTGATGAGGCAACAGATGCAGCGGCTTGGCTACCTTGCTTCGATAGAGATACTGGCCGGAAGTGAGATGCGCCTTCTCGATTCAGGTGACGACCGACTGTCGAGTCTGCTCGGTGAGCTCAAACTGGGTTGCGTCGCGTTAGCGGGAGCCAGGCAAAGTGGTACCAGGTTTCACCAGCGACTTCTTATGCCAGCCGGAATTGTCCTGCCAATGTGTAGAACTGGTCGGCAAATGACATACCGTCGACCTTTAGTAGGAACTGGCCTTTGCGAATCATATGCATCAGTTCGATGCCGGCCAGGATCGCACGCGCCGCTCGAAACGATTTGAAACCGAGCATCGGCCGCGTGATGCGTTTGATCGCACGGTGATCCTGCTCGACAATATTGTTGAGATACTTTACCTGTCGAATCGTGATCGGTACTTCCCGCTCGTTGCTCAGCTGCTCCAGCGCTGCCTGGTTGGCGCCGCTCTTGTCCATTGTTACCTTGTCGGGCACCGTGTTGTGCTAGATGGCCTTCCCGAAGAAGCGCTTGGCGGCTGCATCACGCTCAGCCGTCAACAGGAAATCGACCGTCTGGCCTTGCTTGTCGACTGCCCGATACCGATACTTCCAGGCGCCCTTGATCTTGATGAAGGTTTCATCCATCCTCCAGCTGGTACCGACGGCGTGCTTGTGCTTTTGGAAGGCTTTTTCCAGCAAAAGCAAAAACCGGACCGCCCAGTGATTGATCGAGGAATGATCAACCACCATGCCGCGTTCCTGCATGATTTCTTCGAGATGCCGGTAACTCAAGGGATAAGCCGCATACCAGCGAGTGCAAACCAAAATCACGTCGACCGGAAATCGCGTCCGTTTGGTATTCAGGATGGCCGCCTGCCCATTTTACAAAGACAACAGTCTACCGGATAGCGCGAGCCGCCTCGCTCAATGCGACATAACCGCATAGACCACCTCCTGATGCAAGTGAGATCCGTCGGCAGCTTCAATAGCGTTTATTGGAGGAGAAGGGCTTTGTTGCACAAATAAGGTAAAGGCAGAGTTTGCTTTTCTGTCGGCGGAGTTATGCCATCGTGACCGTAGTAGGCGTGCCAAGACGCGTGAAGCGATTCAAGACGGCGGCACGGACCTGCAGCTCAGCGACCTAGCGGTCGAAGTCACGGGCCATGATGGGTTCGCCAAGCAGCTTGAAGCAGCGCATCTTGGTCTCGACCAGACTGCGTCGGTGGTAGCCGCTCCATGTTTTCCAGATTGTTCGTCCTAGCCAGCGTGTCGCCCGCAGAATCTCATTGCGCGCCACGGCACCAGTCCGATTTGCCTTCCATGGCTTGGCATTCTTACGGGTCGGAATGATGGCATCCGCCTGACGCGGCGCGATGGCCTCATGGCAGCCCTTCGTATCGTAAGCGCCATCACCGATGCTGTTGCCAGTCACTTCCATGGCCCGGATCTCAAGCGTGGCAGCATCGATGCCGAGATGGACCTTGCGCCATTGGCGGCGGTAATCGGCGCCATGCCTTTTGGTCTTCCATTCGCCTTCGCCCAGCATCTTGATGCCGGTGCTGTCGACTAACAGGTGCAGGCCGGTCGTGGTCGGCACGACTTCGATAGCGACACGCAATGTCTTTTGCCGGCGGCTCACGGTGCTGTAGTCGGGAACACCCCAATCCAGGCCTGCCAGCCCAAGCAGGCTTTGCGTCATGCCCATCGCCTGGCGTAGCGGCAAGCTGAACAGACACTTGATGCTCAAGCAGAACTGGATCGCCTCGTCACTAAAGCTCGGACTGCGGCCACGCTTGCCATTGGCCTGGCCGTGCCAGTTCATGGCGGGGTCAAGCCAGATAAGCAACAAGCCGCGCGCCTTTAATGACGCGTTGTACGCCTTCCAGTTCGTCGTTCGGCACTTCTGAGGAGCGGGTTTCATACGCTCAGCCTATCTGAGCTGCCGCAGATGTGCTGGACTACCTGATTTTTGCAACAAAGCCGAGGAGAAGTATCAAGAGTGGCGCCTGCGACTACTTTAGTTTGACGCCGAGTATAAGAAGAATCGCAAAAAGGGGTCCACGCCCCTAAAGTACCCATGGACCTCTTTATAATAGTGATAGCGCACTACCTTCAGCATTGACACGCTGAGTTTGCGACTCCGACACGCATGCTATTAGGCGGTCTACTGCACTACGGCCACGCAGGTTAATCCTGAGGGACCGTGCCGCGCCAAGCGCCGGTTTCCTGACCTCGCTGTTCGAGTAGCTCCTTGAATCTCTTCAGGTTGCCTTTCAGCTGCATTTTCACCAGACCCAGTGCGTCGCCGACCTTCTCGGTAATGGTTTGCGGGTCATAATCCATCTGCAGCATGACGCGGGTGGTGTTGTCTGAGATCTTGTGAAAAGTGACTACGCCTGCATTTTTCACGCCACTGGTGCTGCGCCAGGCAATCCGTTCGTCAGGAATCTGCTCGGTGATCTCCGCGTCCCATTCTTCTGGTTTGCCAGCGACATCAGCGCGCCAGTGCAGATGGGTATCATCAATCTGGCGGATCTCATGCACGCTATCCATGAACTTGGGAAAGTCTTCAAATTGTGTCCACTGGTTGTAAGCGGTGCTGACCGGCACGTTGACATCAATCGATTCGGACGTTGAGGAAGGCATCCCAGAACTACGAGATTTACTCATTTGCTTGGACAGTAACATCCCACCCACGGCTAGAGCGGCTACTGTTATCAATCGGTTCACCATCGTCATTCTCCTCGACAGGGATTCTTAAAACGTCGCTGCGCATGCCACTCGTGCATTGCTTTGTAAAGCGCTGGTCGACCGTGTCAGCCAGCGGCAATAAAATATTGACAAGCGCACAGGTTCAGTGGTTCTTTGAACGAGAGCTAGCCTTTGCACCCGATCAAACCGGCGTCCGGTTCATCAGTTTCCGTTATGCCCTTTGGCATGTCGGCCGTTCCACATAAAACTTCTTAAATGTAATTGCTGCTGGCAAGTTTTTGACGTACTTTGTGTGCGAATGGTCGCTGCAGCTTGATTACTATCATCACACTTCAAACCAGTGGAACGAAACGGCTTGGTATGGATAGTCCGCTTGGTATGGATAGTCCAACTGGGCTTTGTCCCGCCTTACTTGCCGCGTTCGACATCACCTTCTTCCCCAGCCAGAGCTACTCTCACGTTGATCCAGTTTATTAAATGGGAGGGTCTATAAAAGTGCGCTTACCTCAGTCGAAAATACGACCGGCGTTAAGCACATTGTTGGGATCGAGCAGCCGCTTTAAGGCACGCATCAGCGCCAGCTCTTCCGGCGATCGGCTGAAGTGCAGAAACTCTTTCTTGATCACACCTATGCCATGTTCGGCCGAAATCGATCCTTTTACCTTGCCCACGGCCTGGTACACGATTTCCTCGACCTGATGCAGCGTTGCCGGCGCCGGATATGGACCAGACAACAGATGCAGATTGCCATCGCCAAGATGGCCAAAAAACAGATGGCTCTGCTGCGGAAACTGCTGCTGGAGGATTAGCTGCACCGATCGAACGAACCCATCCATCGCGGCAACCGGTATGCCCACATCAAACGCCGCATGGGGTTTGAGTCGGGCCAGCATCTCGCCTATGGACTCGCGGTATTCCCACAGCTGCTTCGCATGCTCGATGGACTGGGCCACGATTACATCCTGCACAAGCTCCTGTTCCAGCGCCTGCGCCAAGAAGGCTTCCAGTTGCGCGCGGTCCTGCTCGTCCGACGCACCCAGCAGTTCCACTAGCACATAGACCGGATGCCGTTCAGTAAAAGGCTGCCTCGCGCCGGTGATTTCCACGGCCTTGTCGATAAAACCTTGCCACATCAGCTCGAATGCCGAGAGCGTCGGCAAATGCAGCTGCATGTCTTTTAGCAGCGCCGCCGCGTCGTCAAATGAGGTTAGCGCGCACAGCGCGGTGACGGTCGATGACGGCTTCGGCGCAAGCTTGAGCACCAGCCGGGTGATCACGCCCAGTATGCCTTCGGCGCCGATGAAGAGATGCTTCAGGTCGATACCGGTCGTGTTTTTTGTCACGCGATTGAGCATGGTCATCACGGAGCCGTCCGGCAACGCCACTTCCAGTCCCAGGACCAGGTCGCGCATCGTGCCATAGCGGATTACACGGTTGCCGCCTGCATTGGTGGCAGCGTTGCCGCCGATCTGGCAGGTGCCGCGCGCGCCGAGGTCGAGCGGAAAGAACCATCCTTCCGCCTCCACGCAGGTCTGCATCTGCTCCAGTGTCACGCCAGCCTGTACAGTGACCGTGCCGCCGACACGGTCGAATTCTTCGATCTGGTTCAGCTTCGACAACGACAGCGCGACTTCCCCGCGATGAGGCGTAGCCGCCCCTGCTAAGCCGGTCAAACCGCCCTGTATCACCGCTTTTGGTCCAAACCGACTCAGGACGGCTAGCGCCGCGGCAACCTGAGCCGGGCTTCTAGGGAAAATGACCAGCGAGGGTGGTTCCTTCGCAGTTTCGCTCCAGTCGCCGGCGTGTCTCTGAGCGATGTCGGCATCGCTGGATACATTTTCTGCGCCGAGTTCGGAAATGAGCGCTGCGTATAAGTGCGATGTCACGATTGAGAGTTGCGAGTCCATGTCTGCTGACCTTTATTCAATGTATGGATGACGGCTGCAACACTGCGATGGCTGGCCAAAGCCATTGCACTCTCCCATCACCAAGATTCGAAGAGCCGCTCAGGGCGTTTTGGCGTCGCTTGCCTGATTGACCGTGACGCCTTATTTCTTGGGCACCGGCGTGGCGGCCGGGGTACCGGTGCGCAGTGCGAGGTCGCGGCCGCCGAAAGCATCAACCAGCTTTTGCTGGTCGGCCTTGGCCTGGCGGTTTACCGCTTCCGGGTCAAGCAGCGCCTTCAGGCGCGCCTCGAAAGCGGCCACGATAGCTGCGTACTGCGGTTCGCCGGCGAGATTACGTGCTTCCTCCGGGTCTTGCCGCAGGTCGAACAGTTCAGGTTCGAGCTCGACATAGTAGTGATACTTGAAATCCGTGCTCGCCAGCATGTAGGCAGCGTTCTCGGACCCGACCGCGTGGAACTCGCTGAATGCCAGGCGATCCGGCATGTCAAGCTCACAAGCGATTTCAGCGATGGAGCGGCCCGGACCCTGGATCAGCCCCGGGTTGCAGCCGGTGCGTTCCAGTATCGTGTTCTGGATATCAATCAGCGATACCGGCGTGGCGCTCACCTTTTGCTCCGGAATGCCTGGGCCCGAGATCATCATCGGAACGCCGGTGGACTCGCGGTACATCAAGCACTTGTTCCACATGCCGCGCTTGCCGATATTATCGCCATGGTCGCTGCTGTAGATGATGGTGGTGGACTCGCACAATCCCTGCCGATCCACCGCGCTCAGGATTTTGCCGACTTGATGATCCATGAACGTAATCAGACCGAAGTAGCTGGCAAGCGCCAGGCGCCGCCGCTCGTCCGAGCCGATCGCGGCATCATGGTCCATGAAATGGGCCTGCCTTTCTACCCACGGATGCCTGACATAGCCGCTTGACGGATGCAGCATCGGCAGCGGAATGCTGTCGACCGGATACATGTCCAGGTATTCCTGCGGTACCACCAGCGGGAAGTGCGGCGCGACCATGCCCACGAACAAAGTCCATGGCTTTTCATCCTTCGCGTGCTCTGCCAGCCATTCGACAGCGGTGTCGGCCACGCGGGCATCGAATCGGTTGTAATCCGACTCCCCGGCGCCGATCTTGTTATACAGCGGCGACGGACCAATGGTCTCGGGCATCGGATCGCGCACCGAGCCCCATACCTGGCCTATGCCCTCGTGAATATGTACCGCATGCTGCTGGCGCTGAAATCCGACCGGAGAGGAAGGACTTTTGTAATGCAGCTTGCCAATGGATTCCACCACATAGCCGGAATCCGACAGATACCGCGCCCATCCTGCCGGCTTGCCATCGTAAGCGATGGCGTTGTCCCAGCAGCCGATTTCGTGAACATAGCGGCCCGTGGCAAGGGAGGCACGCGCCGGCACGCAAATCGGCGATGGCGTATACGCATTGCTGAAGCGGGTGCCTGTTGCCGCAAGCGTGTCTAAATTTGGGGTACGGATGAAGGGGTGACCCGCGCACCCCATCAGGTTGTGTACATGTTCATCGGATAGAATCAACAAGACATTCGTAGGCTTCATAGCAGGCATCCAGGGAAGGCAGATCATCAATGAGGCGTGGATTATTGTCCTTCACGATATAGATCACAATTGACATTTTTTTTAATGTTAATAACCAAATGGTTATCTAATGTCGGGATAGGTATATGGTGTGCAAAGATACAACACGAGCCTGCTAAGGCCCTAGTATCGCCTGGGAACCTGCGGAAACAGCAGCGGCGCGGATGATTAGCTCGGGCCCGGACCCGCATAGATCTGCCCGCAGTACTCGAAACATTCCCGCATCAGTCTGACTGTCGGGTTACTGTTTTCTACCAGCGAAATGATGTGCACCTTTTTCAGAATGGCCGACGTGTCCAGCGGAATAATGGCGTGACTTCCTTCGGCGACATAGCGGTTTGCTAGGGTTTTCGGAAGCAGGCAGATCATCGAGGTCTGCGCTGCCAACGCCGCGTTGGCGTACAGCGACATCGACTCGACGCAATTGTCCGGCAAAGTAATGCCATAACCCTTGAGCAGCGTATAAAGCGCCAGGTAAACGGGGGAAGAGCGGCTTGGAACAATCCAGGGATTGCCTTCCAGATCCTGCCATGTCGGCGCGATGCGGAATGCTAGGGGATGATGCTTAGACACGACTAGCACCAGCGGATCGTTAGCGATTTCCCTGTCCAGCAGATGCGGGCTGTTCAACGGCGCCGGCGTCCGGGTAATAATCAGGTCGACGGTCCGCTCCGCCACCATCGGGAACAGCCGGTCGGCCGTTGCTTCGGTCAGCGACACCGCTGCATTCGGCGCACGCTGGTGAAATGCCGCGATGGCTTGCGGAACCAGCACCGGCGTCACTGTCGACACGGCGCCGATGGCCACCTTGCCGGAAGATCCAAACAGCAGCGAATCAAAGTCCTTGCGGGCATTGCTGATCTGATAAAGGATTTCACGGGCACGGTTGGTCAATGCATGACCGAACACCGTGAATTCGACCTGCTGACCGACCCGCCTGATCAGGTCCACGCCAAGAATGGCCTCCATCTCCGCGATCTGCTTTGAAATCGCGGGCTGGGTCACATGAAAGGCGTGCGCCACAAGCTTCACCTGCTTCAATTCCGACAGTGCCAGCAAGATCCGGAGTTGGTTGAGCTTCAATGTCGATTCGAAGAAGCGTTCGAACATCTTCCTCTTTTCCTGTTCAAGACCGCTGGGGTCGCTCATTGCATCGTTCCCTTGGGTTAATGGAGGCAGCTCATCGGTGATGAATGAACGAATGCTGCGCGCTTAATTTATAACTGAATTGTAATTTATATAAAATAAAAAGTAATTTTTAAGTTATATCTTAATTGCTTATAGTACGTTCAAAATTGTTGGCATTGATGAGCCATTCAGAACCATGGAGACGACTTTGATTACACGCAGAAAGTTTATTTCGCTTGCATCCTGTTCCATCGCGGCGCTCGCCGGCGGCTTGGTCAAGCCGGTATTTGCCCAGTCGGGCATGACGAAACTCTTCGTTGGATTTCAGGCGGGCGGCGGCTTCGACGCTATCGCGCGCGCACTCGGCGAAGGGCTCAGGACACAGTTGAACAGCACGGTCATTGTGGAGAACAAGCCCGGCGCGGCAGGACGTTTGGCGGTGGAAACGGTGGCCAGAGCTGCGGCGGATGGCTCGACTTTGCTGGTGACGCCGTCCTCAGTGCTGACGCTTTTCCCCCATACGGTATCCAAACTGCCCTATGATCCGCTGCGCGACTTGGTACAGATTGCACGACTGGCTTCGTTCGACTATGGCTTCGCCGTCAACACCAGCAGCAATATCACCACGCTGAAACAATACCTCGATGCAGTCAAGGCCAACAAGGACCTCGGCGCCTATGGCACTCCCGGCGCTGGCTTGACGCCGCATTTCATTGGCATGATCTTGGCGCGCGAGACCGGAAGCAGCCTGCTGCACGTGCCTTACAAGGGCACCGCGCCGGCAATCCAGGATCTGATGGGCAACCAAGTGCCAGCAGTATGCGCCACCGCACCAGCACTGACCGCGGGCCACAAGAGCGGGCGCTTGCGTGTGCTCGCCACCACCGGCGCCAAGCGCAATTCGGATCTGCCTGACGTGCCAACCTTCGCCGAGGCAGGTGTCAACAATCTGCTTATCGAAGAGTGGGCTGCGCTAAGCGCGCCTGCCGGCACGCCGAAAGATACCGTCGAGAGGCTCAACAAGGCGGTGCTCGCTTCTCTGGCCGACTCTAGGCTGCAATCGCAGTTCAAGCTGCAGGGCTTCTATCCGGCGGGGTCTTCTTCGAACGAGGCGGGTCGACTGTTGAAGTCTGAGTATGACAACTGGAAATCGGCGGTAAAGACCCTGGACTTTAAACCGGAATAGCGCTTGCCTCTGTGCTGGTTTGGCCCGGCCGTAAGGCAAGCGGTCCGGCCGGACCGGTCGCAATGCAGTTCCTAACTGGCGCCCAAAGACAAGTCCCGCGGGCCCTGCACGCGGCGCCATTCCTTCATCAAGAATCATTCAAGAGACGACATGACCTCACGCAGAAAAATCATGCAGGCACTTGCCGCCATTGGCTTCGCGGCCTTGTTGCCCCTCGACGCAGGCGCGCAACCGAATGGTTCCGCAAAGCTGATCCTGATGGGCACCAAAGGCGGCCCCGCGGTGCGGGACATCACCCAGGTGCCGAGTTCCAACGTCATCATCATCGGCCAGGACAGCTATGTCGTCGACGTTGGGTACGGAGCGACCATGCGGCTGGTGGAAAAGAAGGTCCCACTCGCCTCGATACGCAGCATCTTCATTACCCACCACCATTCCGACCACAACCTTGAAGCCGGCCCTCTTCTTTATTCGACCTGGACCGGCCAGATGACGCAACCTGTTTCGGTTTACGGACCGGAAGGGGTGCAGAACCTGATTGCTTCGTCGCTGAAAGCGCATGAATTCGACCTGACCACGCGGATGGCGGATGAGGGCCGTCCCGATCTCCGGAAAATGGTGAATGTGCATAAGTATGATGAAGGCCTGGTGATGGAAAACGAGCAGATGCGCGTGACCGCGTTGCGCAATCTGCATCCGCCCATTACCGAAAGCTATGCGCTGAGATTTGAAATCAAGGGTGGAAAGACCATCGTCTTCTCTGGGGATACTGCTTACTTCCCGCCATTGGCGAAGTTTGCCGAGGGCGCCGACTACCTAGTGCACGAAGTCATGTACGTTCCTGCCCTAGAGCAGATCATCAAAGGTTCGAATGCGAAGACGTTGCTGAAGCACCTGATGGATTCCCATACCAGCACCGAAGATGTCGGCCGCATCGCATCGGCTGCAGGCGTGAAGAATCTAGTGCTGACGCATTTCGTTCCCGGCGGTATCCCGACGCTGACGGACCAGAATTGGCTTGAAGGCGTGCGCAAGAATTTCAACGGCAATGTCATCGTGGGGCACGATCAATTAGAAATTCCACTGCAATAAGCGACCAAGCCAGCACGCTGCTCCAAGTGGGCTGCAGTGACTTACCTCTATCTTGATCGGGCTGACGAAACTGACCCGCCCCAACTTGTGGGAAGCCGGGTTAGTATGGGTCGAGCTGTTTCTGCCTGGCCGTTAAGTTATCGGTAGTGGTTAGGCTTTGCTGCTGCAGCGACGTATATAGTAATAAAAGCCTTCACATATAGCCTTCACATAAAGAAGATTCTTTCCCGCGATTTGAAACGATGGGGGAGAACATCAATTTTGGCATGGACAAGGAAACTTCCTTGTGCAAATGAATCCCTGCTTTATACTTTTACATACACTGTATTATCTTAGTCGATCGATGTGGCGATTTGTGCCTGGGAGGGTTGGGATGAAAGGGCTGGAAAACTCGATCTCTCCGAGTCCTGTTGCGCCGATCACCTCATAATGGGACGCAAAACGTCTTTGCCAATTAGTGGCTGGATCATTTTCAACAAACCAAAGCAAGGTAAGGCGCCTGTTTGCCTCATCTCCGTACATCGCTGGAACGCGGGACGTTTTTCGCGTTACGGTGTCGGGCAAATCGGCGTCAAGGCAGATTAAACACATCTCGGCTTCAGTAGGCCCTATTTGCGTTGGAATAAATTCCTTGGCCAGCCATTGAAGGAGCACATCTCGAGTTGTATTGGGAGAAGCTTTTAAGATTTCTACGACGACGCCATCGAATGGATAGCTCAGCGCTTGAATATCAAGCGGGCCGTTCTCCTCCGGATTAGCGTACACTGTCCCCACATACGGTTGAAGCCGGCTAAATACGTGACGTCTGAGAATAGTGTCGACATACATACGGCCCTCTTTGGCTAGAGAAGCGATAGTGTCACCTAGCATCGTTGTTGCTTCCTCCATGTGTCCTTGAGCAAAGAAGTTCAAGTGGAGGAAACAGCCTGCTTTTAACGGCTCAGCAATGGAACTGCTCGCTGGTAGCCGCAGCGCTTGGTATTCGCGCGGGCAGATCCATCGTCTCCCAGCGAAGATCCAAGGTAAATTCATACCGCCTGCGTAAAAATGGTCGTCGGCATACCACTCATTGAAGGCAACTTCGCATCCAACCGACGGCTCCATAATGCTAACCCAAACTGACCCAATCTTCACACGTTGGCTTAGAAGCCGTCCACGGACAGGAACATCAAAATTAGTAAATCCATTCACTCAAGTCTCCTCAACAATCACATATGGTTGGTATTTTCGATCCTTTTGACTGAGCACTTGGGGAAGCAGACGGCTCCTGTTGCTGCCAGCTACTATAAATATAGCGAACGCCAGTTCCCCATTTTTACTTGCAATATTATGTGGGCACTCCACGTCGGAAGCTCACTACAAATTTAGTGCTGTCGTCCGAAGGATTGTCAGATTCGCTCCGGTATTTGTCAATCAGATGGGTAGATTTAGAAAATCCATCTCATGGATAAAGATATTTCGTATTTAATCGTGTTATGCGGGTCCACGGGCTACTGCTGCAATTGCGTGCAAAGTCGAGGCAGCTTGAACGCAAACATAATGGCCAAGTCGCCGTCACCAATAGCAACCAACGTTGGTCTTTTAACGGCTTTGAGTTCCAGTGCGAGAATGGTGAGCCGCTGCGGGTGGCATTTACCCTGAACTGCTGCGGCCCGGAAGCCATGACTTGGGTAGTGACGATGTAGCGCTTGCTGTGATGTTGACAGCCCTGCAAAACCGCTTCGGCAATTTACTCGAGCAAACATCACAAATCAAACGGCTACGCGATAAAGGTTCTGGCCATATTGCAAAGAAAACCTAAGAGTTTGCAACGTAGATAGGCTTGAAGCCGCTGGAGACGCCGGTCTATAGTCCGCAGAGCAACGGGATGGCCGAAAGCCTCGTCAAGACCATGAATCGTGACTATCTTGCCTTCATGCCGAAGTCGGATGCGGCAATAGCGGCACTCAATCTAACATTGCATTTGAACATTTCAATGAGCGGTATCCTCATAATGCGCTGAACTGCCGTTCACTAAGCGAGTTTCAACGCAATACTCATTTATGAAGCATAGTGTAAAGCGGCGTCCGCTATTACAGGGTTAAATCCAGATACCTTTTCGTACTCTTAAGCAAGCAAGAACATCCTAACCTATACTCCGAGAATCCAGTTTGAAAACCATGATGCGGCTTTTTTACTACCTGCTAACAAGATCATTTCCTTAGCAAATGGCCGCAGGAAAAGTTGAACTGATAAACATTGACGCGGAGCGCAATGACAAAGAAATTATTGCCATTGATATTTATAAAAGGTCTCGTAAATTACACGACGCAGCCATTGGTTTGCTGCATCACGGTGGTAGCGAGCGTGCCAATGCTGCTTGAGATCGAAGGTTGGGGATTCTATCGGAAGGGGTAAAATCTTTAGTTCACCATGCTTTGCAAACATTTGTGCTATCGCTAATGGCAATGTGACAATCATGTCTGACTCTGCCAATAGATAGGGAACGCTCATAAAATGAGGAATGCTTAAACCAATACGCCGTTTTATGCCTTGCTCTTCGAGATAACGCTCGAAGATTTCCTGACTGCGTCCCTCGGGTCGAATCACGATATGGCTAGCATCAAGGAACTGCTTCATGGTCAACTTGGTTTTAATAATTTGATGACCGATTCGGACTAGGCATGCGAATGGGTGCGAAAACAAGTGCTGCTGATAGAAGTTAGCTTTATTAATATCTGGAAAATATCCAACAGCCAAATCGACATCTCCGCACCTCAAAGCTTCTTCCAGACGTGCTGGCATCATTGACACTGATTTAATAGCTATATTCGGTGCATCTATCCGCAATCGCTTAAGTAAGGGGGGTAAAAACACCGTTTCACCGACGTCGGAAAGGCTAATGGTAAAAGACTTATTGTTCGTCCCTGGAACAAACTCATCGTGAAGGAATACGTCCCTTTTGACCATTTCTAGAATTTCTCGCACGGGAAGTGCCATTCTCGCTGCACGAGGAGTAGGTTCCATTCCCCTCGGAGTGCGCACAAACAGCGGGTCCGCAGTAATCACCCGTAGCTTGTTGAGAGCATAACTCACTGCAGGTTGGCTTAACCCAACCAGTTCTCCGGCCAACGTTACATTCCGAGCCCGAATCAGCGCATCAAATATGCGTAATAAATTTAAGTCAATGTTTTCAATATCCATGGCATAAATACGCATTATCTGGCTATCTAGTTGACGGATAGTACCACAGACCACAAAATGACTTAAACAAACAGTTATGAATTAGCACGTAACGTATCCGGATGGGAAACGGAATGTGTCCGGAGTTCCGGGCAAGCCTTGGTTAGAAGATAGCGGCTACCTGCGAGAAGATGCATAGGAAAACATTATCATTTGGAAGCCGAATTACTTTGGTAAATTGACTGAAATCTGGTTGACGGAACTTTACAACCGAGATAAATCAAGTCCATGCCGCATAAAATGACTTTAACACTTAAGAAAGTATTACTTATAGCAACGTGAGATCAACTATGAGAGATAAGTGGATGCCAGTCTGTGAATGTCAATGTTGGCGCGTACTAAACTTAATGATGAACTTTTTGCAGCTATAACCTTATAAGTAGCCGTTGTCAAAATGAAGATACGTCGAGAACCAATAGATTACATGCTGGGCTATCCTCAAACGTTAGTGGTACGTAGCGAAGTGCAGGCCAGTGCAAAAATTAATACCAACGGAGCGTACCTGGCTACATAGAAATTAAAGGGCCAATCTGCGAACGTCAATCGCAAAGGTTTATGTCATTTTCCTCGTAGGCAACCCCTTAAAAGCATAACCGCCGCTGTTATTAAAAAACATCATCGCTATCTACAGATGGCTTTCATTTGCATGTAAAACATGCAAATGAAAGAACATTGTTCCAACTGCTGATGCTATTGACCCGTAGCGCCCCGGTGCTCTTTTCGGTGTTGTATAAAGCGCTTGTATGACATCCGTAAGTGCAACTGCATTACTTGACGGGCCAATTCTCCGTCGCGTAACTCGATTGCCAAAGTGAGATCCTGATGATGATGTAGGCTTTGCTCAAGTTCCTCCGGAGTGCTCAGGTAAAACGATCGAACGATAATCGGTATGTCAATCAATGTTTCGAGCATTGACCGCAATCGTGACGACCCCGCACTTTCGAGCAGAGTGTGATGGAAAGTTCGGTTCGCCTCTTGGATCTTGATAATGGCCTCTACACCGCCTTCTTTGATAGCAGCCGCCATCTGCTGGTTGCTTGCACGTAAACGGGCCAGCGTGGCGTCGCTAGCTCGCTCAGCCGCCAAACTAGCTGCGTACGGTTCCAGCAGCATGCGGAGTTGGAATGTTTCCTCGATCTCCCAGTCGTTCCACTCAGCAACATGAATGCCTTGTCCGACATCGGCGGTTGCCAGCCCATCCTCGACCAGCCGTTTCAGCGCTGTGCGCACTGGCGTACGACTCAAGCCTAACTCTCGCGCTAGAGGCTCTTCTTTTAGTTGTATGCCGGCTTTGTAGTATCCGCTGATCACTCGGTGCCTAAGCACCTCATATGCCATATCCCTTCCACGTTGCATCCGGTCGCGTTCCTTTAGGAAATTGTCTGCGTTGGAACATCTTAACCTGCGTGAACTTTGTCATCAAGTATAAGTGGAAGCCTTACACTGCTAGTTAGTATTTTATTTGTATTATAAATATACATTTATGGTATATTTATAAAGAGTTTGTGATGTTTGTATTTTTTATGTATTCTGTGCCGCACTACTGACGATAAGGGACTACATGCATATCGCGATTATTGGCCTAGGAGAAGTTGGTCGCTGCTACGCGAAGCCACTGTACGAAGCAGGTTTTGAGCTGAGTCTATGTGAAGCACGGCCGGCGAAGGCTGCTGTCGAACTTGCTTCCTCATGGGGACTGCCGATTCACGAAAGGCCAGGCGAATGGCTTGCACCCGCACAATGGGTTCTATCGTGCGTAACCGGTGCTCAGGCACTTCTCGTGGTTGAGCAATCTGTGCCATATATGAATGCTGGTACTTCTCTTGCCGACCTGACGACGGCAAGTCCCAACATCAAGCGCCGAGCAGCGCATTACGCCGCTGAGCAGGAGATCCGCTATGTTGACGCGGCTATCATGAGCGCCATCTCCCTGAATTGGGTACGGACGCCCCTGCTTGCTTCTGGTGAGGGTGCCGAGGAATTTCAGGCTCTTCTCGAGCAGGTCGGTGGGCGCGCCCAGGTGCTTCAAGACGGTGCTGCCGGCGATGCCATCTCTTTGAAGATTTTGCGAAGCGTTTTTACCAAGGGCCTAGAAGCGCTCATCATCGAAACGCTGATGAGCGCCGAGACGCAAGGCCTGCGCGAAAAACTTTACGAACAGCTCAGCGACATTGATCAAATGCCACTTCGAACCTTATTCGACATATCCGCGCGTACCCACGTCATCCATGCGAAGCGCCGCGCGCACGAAGTGTATGACGCGCAACAAGAGCTCGCGACACAGGGTCTGACCTCACTCATCCTGCCGGGTGTCGAGCAACGATTTCTCGCCACCGCGAGTGCGCTAGAACGTCGCCCATTTGATATTGCCGACCCGAGTGTTGATCAGGCCCTGCAATGGTTGCTTTCCAATGCAACACAAGCGTAACAGGCCTCTATTTTTAACTTTAACCAGGACATTGCTATGGCATCGCTAGGACAGATTACTGAACTGCGCAACTTCGGCGCAGCAACCATTCACGAGGCACAAGGCGCAAAAGGCGCCCTCGATAGCGGCATGAAGCCAATCGATCCCACTTCATCCCTTGCGGGACCGGCCTTGACCGTGGACGCACGTCCTGCAGACAACCTGATCCTGCACTATGCGTTGCTAAAGGCTAAGCCCGGTGACGTGCTGGTGGTTGATGCAAAAGGCTTCATGGAGGCAGGTCCTTGGGGCGACGTGTTGACCTTACAGGCAATGAAGGCTGGCATCGCGGGGCTCGTAATTAATGGGTGTGTTCGCGATGCCAACTCCATAATCGGAATGGGTTTCCCCGTATTCTGCCGAGGTCTGTCCATCAAGAGCACGGCTAAGAACCAACCCGGTAAGGTCAACATACCAATCATGATGGGTGATGTTTTTATTCACCCAGGAGATATTATCGTCGGCGACCGCGATGGTCTTGTAGTCGTTGCGCAGGATGAGGTGGATTCCGTCATTGCCAGTAGCCGCGTGCGCGAGCAAAAGGAAGACCAAATACGGAAAGCAATAGAACACGGTGCGACTACGGCTGAGTTAATGAAGCTCGCGGATACG
The DNA here is from genome assembly GCF_019052805.1 of Noviherbaspirillum sp. L7-7A. Taxonomy (NCBI): domain Bacteria; kingdom Pseudomonadati; phylum Pseudomonadota; class Betaproteobacteria; order Burkholderiales; family Oxalobacteraceae; genus Noviherbaspirillum; species Noviherbaspirillum sp. L7-7A. Next base: position 235,679 of record NZ_JAHQRJ010000002.1, on the reverse strand, counting down.
TTTCAACGCCACGGCTTGGATTGACTGCCCAGGAAAAGAAATTGATAGCTGCAGCAGCCAAACTCCGCGCTAAGCCTAAAGACATCGGTTCTATCGGTGTCAATATGAATTTCAAGCCATTTCTAGTATTTCTTGTTAATCATTAGGCATAGACTGCCGACCTCTGCTTGACGTTTAAGCATGCACGTGCCTTGTGAATAAAAAGCCGTATCAGCTGACTTTCGAGACAATATGACAATTCTTCGCCGAATCCTTGCCGTCACCTCTCTGGTTGTGTGGAGCACCTGCGCATTCTCTCAGGCCTATCCAAGCCGCCCCATCAAGTTCGTTGTTCCCTTTCCACCCGGGGGAGGTACGGATAACCTAACCCGAATTATTGCAAACGAGCTTAATGAATCGCTTAAATGGACGATCGTAGTTGAAAACAAACCTGGCGCCGGCGGCAACGCTGCTCTCGACACGACCGCGAAAAGTGCACCAGATGGCCATACGTTAGTTATGGCCCAGACGGATAATGTAGTGCTTAATCCTCTTCTCTACAGCAAACTCACCTATGATCCTGTGAAAGACCTAGCGCCCGTCGTTATGGTTGCGCGGGGTGCCGCCGTGCTCGTAGTGAAAGGCGATTCTCCCTATAAAACTTTGGCAGATCTGGTAGCGGCCGCGAAGAGCAAACCGGGCCAGTTGACCTTTGCAATTCCAGGCATCGGCACGACGCCTCACCTACTCAGCGAAATGTGGCAGAAGAGTTCTGGCATTAAACTTACAAACGTCCCCTATAAGGGCCTTGCCCAGGCAGTTCCCGACCTGATAGGCGGCCAGGTTGACATGTACATGGGCTCCATCCCGACCCTTCAGGCATACATTAAAAGCGGTAAGGTCCGCGCACTTGCAGTGACGACGGCCCAGCGATCGCCCGTCCTTCCCGATGTGCCGACCTATATCGAAACCGGGGCTTCGAGCGTGGAACTTTCAAGCATATGGGGCGTCATGGTACCAGCCGGCACGCCAGCTAATATTATCAGCCGACTGAACGCTGAAATTAATAAGGTACTAGAGAAGCCCGTGGTGCGTGAAAAGATTGTCGCAAGCGGGGCAGAGCTGATGGGCGGCACTCCTAAAGCTATGGCTGACCAGTACGCAGCAGATCGCGCGAAGCTGGCTCCCGTCGTGCGCGCTTCGGGCACGAAGCTTGACTGATCATCACACCATCTTCGCGTTCGGGGAGGACATCCTGATCGGAATTCGAGCCTCAGGGCGGCGGCATGCAGGACGTTGCAAACTGGCGCGGCAACATTTTCCCGTGCCGACCGCCAATCTTGGTTGCTCTATCTGAGAAATAGGACAAAATCAAGCAAATGCCGAGGAATACGGCATGAGCGCGTGGCTGCGAAAAGGACTACTAATAATATGCTGATGAACGCATTAAACAAGATTAGGTGAATGGTCCCGGGATGAGGTGACGGGGGGCAGTCTTGAATATAGCTGGAGTTTTCTGCCAAGTTTCAACAATGGTTTGGTAAGGCGTTTTCCACCTCAGGCCCTTTAAACGCTTGGCAAAGTTGAAGGCGCAAATAAAAGCGAGCACATGCGCTCTCAAGCTCTCCAGGTCAGGGTAGTGAAACACTTTGACGGTAGCGTCCTTGATGGTCCGGTTCATCCGTTCGGCTTGTCTGTTCGTCCACGGGTGATAGTGCTTGGTCAGTTTGTGGACGATGCCGTTTTCATTGCAAACCCGGCCAAAGATATGCATGCCTAATAGGGCATGGATGGGCTTGTTACGGTTCTTGGGCAAGTCAGCAAAGGCCATGCCGTTGTCCGTCAAGACAGTGTGAATCTTGTAGGGGAAAGCATTGATTACGCTGCGCAGAAAGTCAGCTCCGTTCATCTTGCCAAGGTCATCCCGGAACTCGACATAAGTAAATTTGGAGACCCGGTCAATGGCCAGGAACATGTTGAGCTTGCCTTGGGCCAGGCGCAGCTCGGCAATGTCGATATGCACGTAGCCAATGGCCGTCGGTGCAAACTGACCCCTGTCAGCGGTTTTAATATCGGTGGCTGGCAAGCGGGAAATGCCATGGCGAAGCAAGCACCGATGCAGGCTCGAACGGCTGAGCTTCGGGATGCTTTTACGAAGACAGCCCATTACGTCATCCAGCGGCAGCAGTGTTCTTCTTCGGAACTCCACGATCCCAGCCTCCTCGGCAGCTGAAAGCACTGTGCTTTTGGGCTTCGTCGGGCCCATGGGCGCATCTGCAGTCGTGGTGCGGGAGCGCTACTTTGTAACAGTCGTCCGGCTCAGCCCGTAACGCTGGGCTAGGACACCGGTCTTTTCTTGCGACCTTTGGAACTCGGCTCGAATTCGCGGCGTTGTGCGGGCGCTGCCGTGAAGCGTGTCTGCCATAACGATCTTTCCTCCTCAGTGGATAGAATAATGTCACGACTCTCCGGGACCAAACACCTAGTAAAATGCGTGTACTTGACGATGCGTTAGGGGCTGTCGCTTGGGTAAACGCGGGCGGAGGTCTTTATCAGACATATCGCTTTGCAGTGGGCGACGCGCTGCGGCGTGGTGACCTCGTAGAAGTCCTTAAAAAATACGGCGGCCCTTCCCGCCTGTTTTCGATCCTCTATCCCCAGAACCGCCACCTATCGGCGAGAGTGCGTGCATTTGTCGATTTCTTGCGCTCAGCAGTGAAGACGTAAATGATCTCAACCTTATCAGGACTCCCGTTTCCAAGCGCGGTTGCAACGTCCGCTTCTGGCCGCCTGATGTACTTAGATCAGACTGCGTCGTCGTCGGCTATAGGCCAGGTACCGGACCTTGTCCGCGTGGACCTAAACTTCCGTCTCCGACTGACACCGGAAATTGTCGTTTCCCAAAAGCAGCCGCTCAAATACTTACTCTGTTCGCGATGATAAACATCATCATTGAGCTATCCATCATCGCCGTAAGCATGACCGCCTCCTGACGAGAGCGCTGTTTTACACAGACATTCAGCCCACACATGCGTTCGTTAAATTTGGAATTGGTATAAGAGTTGGGCGCCTAACAAAAGCGCTTCACTTACCATGAAAGGAACAGTTTACTTACACTCAGTCTTCCCTAGGATTTTTGACTAGCCTTGGCTGCGCGTTTGCTTACGTACAAGCGCTGCAGCCCCATCCTGTTAGTTCTTGTGCTTGCTGAAGCGATAGCCTTGGTCGAATAGTGTGGCCACGGCTACTATCAGGCCTGCGCCTGCAAGGATCAGTACCACGCCGCCGGTCGGATGCGACGCGCTGCTGGCCACCATTGACAGCGCCCAGAGTGGCGCCAGGCCGCCAGCGATCGCGGTCCCGATCTCGCGCGCGGTGCCTACCCCCGTCGAGCGGCTCTGCACTGAGAACTGACGGCTAAGGTAGGAGCCCTGCGGGGCGAACATCATCGGCGCCAGGATGCCGGTGCCGATGATCAGGGCAGTGTAGATCAGTGCGTTCTCGCCGCTGCCCAGCAGCGCTATGAACGGATAGGCGAACAGGGCTGAGAGGACGCCGCCGGTGGCTAGAATCTTCTTGCTGCTGTACTTATCGCACAGCCAGCCGAATGTGGGCACGGCGACGATGGCAACCATACTGGCGAGGGTGACCGAAAGCGAGGTGACGTTCGCCGTTACGCCCTTGAACTGGGTGAGGTAGGCCAGCGAGAACGTCTTAAAAATATAGCTCATGGCGTTGTAGCCAACTGCCACGAAAAACACCACGCCGAGGCCCATAATGTTCGTGCTGAACAATTCCTTGAACGGCTTGGCACCCGCGCCGCTGCCTTCCACGCGGTCGAACTGGGGCGTTTCGGGCAACTTCTTGCGCACCCACAGGCCGATTATGACCAGCACCGCGCTCAGAAGGAATGGGATGCGCCAGCCACCGGAGATCAGGAATTCGTCGCCGCCAAGTGTCAGCAGGTAGACCGTCACTGACGACAGCAGCAGGCCGAGGTTAAGGCCCAGCGCCGGCCACGAACCCTGGCTGCCGCGTTTGTTGGCGGCCGCGTGCTCATAGGACGTGATGGCGGCACCGGCCAGTTCGGCGCCCGCGCCGAGGCCCTGCACGATGCGTATGGTGACTAGCAGGAACGGCGCCCAGACGCCGATCATTGCATACGAAGGAATTAGTCCAATGGCGCAGGTGCAAATGCCCATCAGGCAGAAGGTCACGTACAGCATCTTCTTGCGCCCGAAGCGGTCGCCGAAATAGCCGAACAACATGCCGCCGATTGGGCGCGCCACAAAGCCGATAGCAAAGGTCGCGAACGCCGCCATCGAGGCCGCGGCAGGGTCCGAGGCATCGAAGAAAATTTTACTGAACACAATCGAGGCCATCGTCGCGTAAAGGTAGAAGTCGTACCATTCAAGCATCGAGCCGACGATGGTCGCGGCTGCCACCTTTTTCAGGCGCTTGGCGGCCTGTTCAGTAGTTTCAACATCGGGTTTGCCAATATTCATGAAGTCTCCAGGTAAGGCGTCGTTGTTTTGTATGAAAAGTTAGGCCGCGCAGCGCGGCTACTGTTTGGGAAGCACTTCGCGCACGATGTACTCGGCGATGGCCATCGACGATGTCGCCCCGGGCGAAGGCGCATTGCGGATGTGTGTGATGTTGCCTTGGCGACGGATGACAAAATCGTCGACCAGTGAACCGTCGCACTGCATGGCCTGGGCGCGGATGCCGCGCGTAGACGGCGTCACCGCCACATCAGCCAGCGTTGGCACATACCGGGCAGCTTCCCGCACAAACACCGATTCGCTCAGAACCGTTTTCAGTTCGCGCATCGTGGTCGCGACGTTACGCGAGGCGAACTTCCAGAAGCCAGGGTATGTCAGGAAATCGGCCACGTCGCGCAGGTTGGGGCGGCGCCCGTCGTAGTTTTCCCGGCCCAGCGAAATGAAGGCGTTCGGCCCAATGGTCATCTGACCATCGATGCGCTTGGTGAAATGCACACCCAGGAAGGGGAAGCGCGGGTCCGGCACCGGATAGATCAAGCCCTTGACATGCGACTTGAACGTTTCGTCGATAACATAGTACTGGCCGAAGAACGGCACAATTTTCGGGGTCGCCTCGTCGCCGGACTTCACGGCCAGCCGGTCCGATTGCAGGCCCGAGCAGGCGATGGCGAAGTCAAAGTGCTCGGAGTGCACTTCACCGCTATCGAGTTCAACATGGATTCGGCTCCCCAGCTCGATCAGGCGAGCTACTGGCGCGGAAAGACGGATGCTGCCGCCACGTTGCTCGATATCTTGTGCGATGCGGCACGCAATCTGGCCATAGCTGACGATCGCCGTGTGCGGTGAGTGTAGCGCGCGGATGCCGACGCAGTTCGGTTCAATCTCGCGCAGTTCGCCCGCGTCAACCAGTCGCATGCCGGGCACGCCATTGGCTATCGATTTCTTATAGATCGCGTCCAGACGCGGCAACTCTTCCTGGTTCAGCGCCACCACTACCTTGCCGCACTCGTCAAAGGGAATGGCGTTTTCCAGGCAGTAGTTCCTGACCAGCTCCACCCCGCGCCGGCACAGGCGCGCCTTGAGTCCGCCCGGCTCGTAATACAGCCCGGCGTGCACGACACCGGAGTTATGGCTCGACTGGTGCTGCGCAACCGCGGCTTCCTTTTCAAATACCGTTACCGACACGCCTGGGTCGTCGAGCAACAATTGCCGGGCGACGGACAGTCCATTAATGCCGCCGCCAATGATGGCGTAGCGCTTCTTGTTCATGCAAACCTCTTGCTCATTCAAACCTGTCAGGACCGCAGCAACCTGTCTCGCAAAGGTGAACAGATACATAGCGGCTTAGTAGGAGCATATTAATCTTCACCATTTCAAAGAAAAGCGATTAATTTAAGATAGACTTATTTCGAAAAAGGAAAGAAGAGGCTTGGCGTGACGCTTAAACAACTAGAGGCTTTTTACTGGGCCGCGACTTGCGCGACCTTCGCTATTGCCGCAGAGCGGCTGCATCTGTCAGTGTCGTCGCTGTCGAAGCGGGTTGCTGAACTCGAGGAATCGCTTGGCGGCGCCCTTTTCGACCGCACCGGCCACCGGGCGACCCTAACAGAGGCGGGGCAAGGCTTGCTGCCGCGGGCACTAGCCCTGCTCGACGCCGCTGCTTCCATCCGCAATGACTTCGGCCTCACCGCTGGCCTGATTGGCCGCTGTGCCTTTGGCGTGGGCGAATTGAGCGCATTGACCTGGCTGCCCCGCTTCATCGCGCAGGTGCGCACCGAGAATCCAAGGCTCGTGCTAGAGCCCTACATCGACGTCGGCGCGGTATTAGAAACACGGGTGGACAACGGCGAACTTGATTTCGCAATCTTCGCCGGCCGCTCGTCGCGCCAAAGCGTGCTGTCCCAGCCGGTCACGCAGGCCCAGTTCGTCTGGGTGACGGCACCGGCGGTCGCAGGCAAGTATCCGGACTTGCCAAGTATGGTTGCTGGCAGCCAGCCGATCATCGCGCTGCCGCGCTCTGCCGGGACCACCCGCCTGATCGACGACTGGCTACTGGCAAACCGGATTGCCGCAGTTGAGCGCATCAGTTGCAATAATTGGGGGGCGATCGCCGGCATGTTAATTGCGTCGGTCGGTATCGGCATCCTGCCCGAAGGCTGGGCAAGGAAACTAGTGCGCCAAGGTCTCCTTTGCATGCCGGCGGATGAGGTCACGTTGACTCCGCTCACCTATTCTTTCCAATGGCGGCGCGGCGACTCGCGGCCGCTGGTCAACCAGATGTTGGCCCTGACATCGAACGTGGTGGACTTCCAAGTGGATGCGCAGACACCGCTGCTTATGTAATTGACCTTGCCCCGGTTCCACGTATTGCAGAATTTAATTTGATTTCTGTGTACACAAAGAGCGACCTGGGCAAAGAAATCGTACCGACGAGGCAATACACCGTGCAGTTCAGGCTGCAAGCGGTTCGACTGACTGAGTGCGTTGGCGGTCGCGGGGCAGCCCGGCGGTTGGGTATTCCGGTTGCCATGCTAAGCAACTGGCACCGACGCAGGAGTAAAGCTCCTGGCGAGGAAACTCCAGAGCCGTCACCAAACGGGCAGGCGCGCCGTTCGTCAACAGAGCTGGAAGCGTAGAACAGCCGGCTTCGGATGGATCTGACCAGTGACAGGCTGCACGTCAATGCGATCGGTGAGCCCGAACGCTAATCCAGTTATGCAGGCGCAGTTCAACTATTTCGCCGAGGAAGTGCAGGCTGCTCTGCTGCCTGATGTCCTTCATAGACGACTTCATTAATCCTCCCAAACAAATCGATTATCGATCTATTGGCGATGGTATGAATAATGGTGCCTACATGCTATCAGATGGAGTGCAATCACGACCCACCGCTACTGGCCGAAATTTGCCCTTCATTGGCTCCGGGGAAATACCCGCTTTCAGTAAAAAGCAGTCGGTTAAACATGTACGTTTAAGGACCGTTCCTGGCCGACTGTCGCCATAGCCAGAAGGCAAGCAGGAGAAAAAAAGGACTGTGTGCGCGTCTATTATAGATACGCGTCGGGCTTCATTCCTTCTTCTCGTGTACCTCAACATCAATGATTCCTGGATCGCTTGCGCTCCGCCTTGCCGGGCCTCGCATGGAGCCTTGTAGGAACGACCGAATGTGATGAAGCGCCTTTTGTCGCAGCCATGGATATGCAAGCAGAAAGGCGGCCGAAAACCCGGGAAACACTGCAGGCCCGATTTCGCTACGGTAAAGCAGGCTCGCTATGCACCACATGAAAAGGACGAGCATTACAGGCCGCCGAGCACGCCGTGGTAACAGGCCGACGGTTCCCAATTTGCCCTGACTTATCCAAGGCAATCTGGCAAACAGTGCTCCGAAAAGCAGGCCGGCCGCGAATCGGCCGGTGTTTAGGAAGTCGGCGATGACGCCAAGCAGGAGGTAGCCGGCATAGCTGATGCAACTGGATAGAGCTGCCAGTGCCAGCAGAAAAACTAAGGCTGCGAACCTTGGCATGCGGACCATCCCCTGTACGATCAACCGTAAAATTTTTTTGCTCCTGAAGAGGTGTGGGTGGGTGGTGGCAGTGCCGTGAAAATCTATCGCATGGTATCTGCTATGTAGCTTAATCCAAGTAACGCCGAGTGCCGGCGCGCTGGCGATGATTTGATCGTGATGCCATGCATACCGCTGTGCCTCAAGCATGCCTTCGCGCCGCCTGTCGAGATCGCGGTCAAAGTACCAGGGCCTGCGGCGCTCAGCAAGCAGCCCTGTTTAATCTTTAAATTCCATCCGCAAATACAAAGGGGCGCTAGGTTCGGCCTGCTCCGCCTTCCATCCACAACGGATGGAAACTCCCACGATCACAGCAGACCAAGCACAGCCTGCAATACACCAACCTGTTGACTGCTTATCCTCCACAGGTTTTTTTGAATTCAGTAAAGTCTGCAGAACGCGCAACGGCTCGCGCAGTCAGCTTTATTGCCCTAGAAAGCGCCGCCTTTTCAATAAATGCTGCACTGCACACCCCGAATAGGCGATTGATAACCGGTATTATCAATCGCCCATTTGTAGGAAAGAACCTCGCACTGACCACGGGCAGCACAGATTAACGCTGTCTCTCACCCATAATTTTGTCCAATTCTATTTCCGCCTCGACTGCTATTGCGATAACTTTTCTTATCACAATAAGGGTGCAATGTCGGAAAAGGTGGACAGAGAAAATCGCTTCGTAGCGAGTTCTGTTGCGAATGCCAGCATTCCCAGGCTAAGTCTTAGCCAACCTGCCGGCAAGCTTGCGGGTGCTCACGAGCTACCTCAATGCCAGAATGGTGGCCTACACTATCCGTAGCGGCGGCCCTTAGTGAGCAGCGGTGCCGGCTTGCTCAGCGCTTGCACTCTGCTTCGAGTTGAACAGCCAATGGCGCGTTTTACTTGCGCAGTTCGACAACGCGGCCATTGAGGGGTTGAACTGGCCGGGCATTCATTGCATACAGCCTGCGAAAGACTGCGATTTGGGCCACTGACGGCTCCACCGGCGACTCCAGAACGTGCCAGCTTACATCCTCGCTGCAAGGCGTCGTCAGCGAGCTTGTGAATTTGTAATAGGCGCGGTTGGCAGGCAACATGGCATCGAGATTAAAGGGCGCATCGAGCTTGCTCACTTCACCCTCCTTGGCGGGCAGATTGTCGAAGACTGTCTTCATCGCCGCATTGTGTTTTCCCTGCTTGAAAAGCACGGCAACCACGGCCAGTTTGCCTTCAGCATTCTTGTGCACAACGTGCGCAACCATCGGATAGGTCTGGCCGTTGATCTTTTCCTCGCTGGGCGTATGAAAATGGAACTGCACAGGGGTGTAATCCGAGCTGGCGAAGGCTGTCTTGCCAGTCTGCTCGAGGTTGACCTGAATCGTATGGCCGTTGTTGACCACTTCGGCGTCGGTATCCTGGTAAGCGAAATTAATCGGCTTCAAAGGACCGGGCTTCACTTTCCTGGCTTCGATGTTGATTGGTGACTGATTAGTGCCCGTTTTGCAGGCCAGAAGGTCCTGTTCCAGTTCCGCCCAGTGGGCCGCTCCCGCATGACCCCAATAGGTCCAGTGAGCACCATTTCCGGCAAATGTCGTGGACATGGTGGTAATACTTGCTCCAATAGCGGCGATCAGTATTGCGTTTTTAATAAGGGTTGCCCTTCTCTCTTATCCTTTCGCAGTGGACTACGCGATGGGGCGGTACGCCTGGGGGCGAAAACTATAAGCTACAAAATTAATTCTTGAAAGAAATTATTTTTGCTGAAAAAGAGAAGAAGGAAGGAGAAAGCAACAATGCTGGACTGCTGCCACAGGGAACTTCGGCTCATCGTGCAGCAGTATTTTCTGTGAGGCTTGAACGGAGAAAACGAAACGCTGCAAGATCAACTGCAAATGCCCTGCGTGAGCCACCCGCAGGATGCCATGCATACCAAGTACTTCGGACATCGTTAATTTTGGTTACCTGACAGTGCACGATTGATATTGCGGAAACTGCAGCTTGGCGAACTCATGAAGCGCGGCTCTGAAGCCAGCCCCATCTAGGCACAGCGCGTTAATGGAAAAGGCGCTGCCCGACAGGCGACACGGCTAGGGCTTGTCCACCCCCTGGCGGCCTGCCTTCATCGCTTCCTTTTCGGCCTGCTCCTTCAGGAAGGATTTGAAAAACTGCAGAAGGTTAACGTTCTTCAAATCTTGCGGACGCTCGCTGTGGCAGCGGGGGCAGCGGCATACAAAGCCCATGCGACTGACCAGCGTGACATTACGCACCAGGAAATTACGGCCAAGGAAGCCGCTGGCGTCATCGATGTAGGTTCTGGTGATTTCCTGGCCGGGCTGGATGTCCTTAATGGCACGCAGGCCCTGTTCGCCGTTGGCACTGTCCATTACCACTAGTTCAGCGCACGGGTCGCAGGAATGATTGACGCGGCCAAGGGTCTGGTAAAGGCCATAGCCCTGATGCCCGCCCTCACTGGGCGCATAGCCGACATGATAGGCACTGACGCCGGCATGAAGTCTGCCGATCATTGCTTGCGGCGTGCCATAACGCTTTGCCATCAAGCGCTCGATTTCCCGGTCGTCGCGGCTATGCTCACGCGCGTCCGTGCTGCGCAGCTGCCAGGCGTAGTAGGCGTCACGCAGTCGGGTATCGGCAATCAATTTATGCGTCAGGTCCCAGGCGGGGCTTCCCAATTCCAGATCGCTGCTGGCCACTGTTACAAGGGGCATCTCCCGCAGGATTTCCTCGCCAGCGGCAATCGGCGCAGTTGCGAGCAATTGCACACCGCCTGCGTTATCCCACTTCACTACGCTCCACTTGTCCATCCACATCCCCTGCCCGGAAAAAGCCGTGATTCTACGCTGATTGAGCCTAATGCACCGAAGCGCCGACACCGGGAAAACACGCATGCAAGGCATGCAGCCGGCCTTAGTGCTGACTGTGCATGACAGCCGTCGATGGCGAAGGCTTGATCAGAGGGCCAGCGCAGGCGCAAGGTCCTCTAGCGCCCAAGCCACCAGGTCCCGCGCTTCCATCGGCTTGCCATACAGGTAGCCCTGCCCCTTGTCGCAACCGAGTTGCATGACAACGGCGGCCTGGGCCGTGGTCTCTATGCCTTCGGCGACCGTATCCATGCCCAGGCTGTGCGCCACCATCACGGTAGCCTCGATCAGCACCCGGTGATGCATGCTGGTGTCTGCGTGGCAGACGAAGGAACGGTCTATCTTTACCGTATTGACGGGCATCTGGTGCAGACAGGCGAGCGATGAATACCCGGTGCCAAAGTCATCCAGCGCAAGCTGGATGCCTAGGGATTTCAGGCTCAGCAGGCAATCACGCACTTCCGCATCCTGCGCGGCCAGGCTTTCAGTCACTTCGAGCTGAAGCAGGTCGGCCGGCATGCCGGTGGCCTGGAGCACTGCCGCCACACTGTCAGCCAGGTCCGGCTGCGCCAGTTGTGCCCGCGACAGGTTCACTGCCAGACGGCGTGGCGCGCGCGGCCCAAGCTTGGCTTGCCAGCGCATGAATTCCTGGCATGCAGTGGCAAGAACGAAATGCCCGAGAGCACCTATCAGTCCCGACTCCTCGGCAATACCAATGAATTCCACAGGTGGCACCAGGCCGCGCACCGGGTGCCGCCAGCGGACCAGCGCTTCCACACCGGCACACTGCTCGATCACGCCGTCAGGCTGTAACCCGACCACCGGTTGATAGACGACAAACAGCTCGTCCTCTGCCAGTGCCCGCCTCAGCGCAACTTCAATATCGCCGCGCTGTTCCGCGCGGCCACGCATGGCATGGTCGAATAGCACATAGGTCGCGCCGCCGGAACGCTTGGCTTCACGCATCGCAATGCTGGCATCCTGCAGCAGTCTTTCAGCGCCGCCAGCCTGGCCATTCAGAACAACAATGCCCGTGCTGAAATGACAGACGATTTGTTTTCCACCCACGCTGTAGGGCACCGAAAGTGCCTTCTGCAGCCGCTGCGCGACGCGTTCGGCGACATCCGGCGTGCGCACGCCATCCACCACAACCACAAACTCATCGCTGCCGATGCGTGCCACCAGATCGCCGGATGCTGCGGCGTCGCCATCGCTCAACGCATGCTGACGCAATGCGGTGCGCAGCCGTTCTCCCATCAACCGCAGGATGTCGTCGCCGACGGCGGAACCAAGCATGTCATTGATTTGCCGGAAGCGGTCGCAGTTCATGAACAGCAATGCGCCGCCTCGCGTAGCTACCGCACCGCCGTCCATCATGGACTGCAGGTGTTCGATCAGTTCGACCCGGTTCGGTATGCCGGTCAGGGAGTCGATCCGCGCCGCATGACTGAGTTCCCGGGCCAGCTGGTCCTGCTCGCGCCGCATTTCCAGCGTGACGTCGGTCAACGAAACCATCAGCCGCGTGCTGTCGACCTTGAGAACGCTCAGCGCAAGTACCGTTGGCGACCGTTCATGCGGCAGGCCGCCGCCCAGCTCGACCTTTACTGCCTCGCAGATGATGCCCGATGGCAGCGCAAAGTCGCGAATCATCAGTTGCAGCTGCGGCGCATAAGGCGCCATCACCGTGAAAAGATTGTCAAGGTTACCCTGACTTGCCAGGGGCATCAGCAGCTGTGACGCCATGGGGTTAAGCATTTCCACATCACCGTTGCTGGCGGTCTGCATCAGGCCAACCGGGGTCCGATATAGGAATTGCAACAGTGTTTCGTAATCGTCAGTAGCCTGCTCTGCCATAACTGGTATCTGTTCGTGTGCCTGATAGGCTCGAAGGAGGAATTATCAGGGTTTTCTTTTATATCCATAAGGAAATTTTTCACGCTGTGGGATTTTCCCCGCAGATTTCGCCGGATTTTTGCGTAAAAGCAAGCGTTTGGTTGGGAGCCGCTCGGTACCGCTCCGGATTTGGCAGCCTGCATCAGGCTTCCCTGCCCGGCCTTTTTCACAACGTTGGGGCTCCCCAGAGCTGGTCATATTGAAGCAGGGACATCGGCCGACTAAATGGCATGGCAAGCCTTGGCCGGAACCTGCCTTGCAGAGTCACGCTGTACCAGGTGCAGAAAAAGAGGCACTTGCGTGTTCGCGCGCAACACTTTTGTCAAATACGCCGGTTATACCGACAAGGTGCTCGACCGCGCCGTGGCGCGCACTGCCAGCAGGAACAGCGCCAAAGATTGCTCCGACGGCCATGCGTCGCAAGCCACTGACAGAAACGGAAATGAACTGCATGGAAAAGAGACCATTTGATATCGGCCTGGCGCTGGAGCGCATACGCGAGGCCGTCCGCCCGTGGCCGAAAGCAGCCCTGTTCCAGCTGGCTGAGGAAGGCTACCGCTCAACCTTCGAGCAGTTGCTCGCCTGCATCATTTCGATACGCACCTATGATGAGGTAACGCTTCCCGTGTCGCGCAAGTTGTTCGAGCGCGCCCGTACGCCGGAAGAGGTGGCACGGCTAAAGTACGAGGAAGTCGATGCACTGATCAGCCCTTCCACCTTTCACGAACGCAAGGCAAGCCAAATGCTAGCCATCGCGCAGCAGGTGGCGGAGGAATTTGGCGGCCTGCTTCCGGGAGACCGCGCAGTACTGCTTTCCTTCGCCGGTGTTGGCCCGAAGTGCGCCAATCTCGTGCTGGGCATAGCCTGCGGCACGCCCTTCATCAGCGTGGATGTCCATGTGCACCGGGTCAGCGCGCGCTGGGGCTATATCAGTGCGGCCACGCCCGAGAAGGCCCTGCTCGCGCTGGAGGCCACGCTGCCGCAGCAGCACTGGATTGAAATCAATGAACTGCTGGTGCCTTTCGGGAAGCATGTCTGCACCGGCAAGCTGCCGCATTGCTCCACCTGCCCGGTACACGACATGTGCCAACAGGTCGGCGTCACAGCCCACCGATGACGTTAAAGCGCACTGCGGCTGGCGGCGCCCGAGCGATTCAACCAGCCCTTCCACGCGCCGGATAAAGCCGGCGCATACAGCAGGGACATCAGCGCAAAGCTCGTCAGCACGGCGGCAAGCAGGGGAATCTTGTCGGCCTGATAGAACGGCCCTTTCAAAAAGGCCAGGTACACGGCCAACGAAGCACCCTGCATGGCAAGCGCAGCCAAGCGATACCTCGGCGCCACGACCGCCAGCAGAATGGTGAAAAGATCAGCCAGGAAAAAATAGCGGTCATGCATCTTGGGCAGCAGGTAAGGGCTGACCAGCGTGGTGGAGGCCAACAGCAGCAGCTTGGTCTCGGCCGTATTCTGTCTTGCATGCAGTGCCTTCCACACCAGGCCGAGATTGACGGCCGCAGCGATCAGCAGGCCCACCAGTACCGCCGGCCGGTAAGCCAGCAAATGGTATTTCTCGACAAAGGCCCAGGGATTGGGCGCGTTCGCAGCAAGCACACGGTAATAGCTGCCCTGATCCAGATAAATGGATGCCAGTGCCAGCGCCGGCCGTCCCGCCAGCCAGGCCGGCACCATCATCGCGGCATACACCAGTGGCACCAGCACGGTGTACTTCCAGGGCATTTCCTTTTTCAAAAGCAGATACAGCAGGTAAGGCGCGAAGAAGATGGCCTGCGCCTTGAAAGCAAAGCCGATGGAGAAGAACAGCATTACCCACAAGGGTATGCGCTTCAGGCTGGCCCAAAAGGCGGCCAGAAGGAAAAAGGCATAGATCACGTCGCACTGGCCCCACCACGCGGCATTGACGGCTACCGTGGGAATCAGCGGAAACAGGCAGGCGCAGATGAACGCCTTTTGTCTGCTAGCGGTAATTTCAAGAACGATCAGGCCGGCTACCACGGCAGCGAGCAAGCAGAAGAGAATGCTGACCGCCTTAATGAGGACGATGGGCGGCGCCAGTGCATGAAATGCCGATGCCAGCCCAAGGAGATAAAGATAAGGCGGGGAATAGTTGGCATAGTCGCCCGCCATTGAGGGAAAGCCGTTCTGCACGATGGTGGCAAACCACGGCTCAAGGAAGAAATGCATGTCACGCGATTCCTGCGTGAGCATCATGCGGTAGATGATGAAGCCTGGCACCATGGGCAGCAGCCAGCGGGCTGTACGCCATTGCGCGCTATCTATTGGTGCATGGGTCATGCCGGTCATGGGCGGTTTATGTGGTCGGGTTCCGGGATGAGTTCGGTGTATTGCTGACGCGAAGAATAACGTCACTTTGCCGCAGCGATCGCTCATCTAAGCAGAGCCCTTGACCTGCCTCATCAGGAGCGACAGACACTTCGCAAAGGTAAGTCATCGGAATTGAACCCGGCGGCGCACCCCTGGCGCGGGTGCGCCTGCTACTGGCAATGCAAACCGTCGTACCGTGCCCGCCTTATCCTTCCTGCTGCGGCTCCGGGCCGCGGGTATTGCCAGGCGCATCGAGCCTGATTACTCTGCCGGCCTGCGCGGAAGCATAGATTGCCTCAATGATGCGCTGGTCCTGAAGCCCCTCCTCGCCCGGCGTATGCGGCAGTCGGTCCTGCCGGACACATTGCGACATGTGATCGATTTCCAACATGAACTGGTCTGACGCGGCAATCGACGGCTCGTGGATGACTTCGCGTCCGTTTTCCAGCAGGCCGTAGCGTAGCCGATTGCCTTCGTATGCATAGCCTGGATCGAGTTCGGCCCAGCCCAGTGTGCCCTGCAGCCGCAGGAACTGCGACTTGTGGCTGTTGTAGCCGCTGCTGCAGGTAGCGGTGAAACCCGAAGGAAAGCGCAGGGTGAACTGCACGCTTTCCTCGACTTCTCGAAATCGCGGATCAGCCTGGTTGTTGACGATGCCGCCCTGCACTTCGACCGGTTCCTCACCCGACAGGAAGCGGGCGGCATTGATGCAGTAGATGCCGACATCGGGCAATGGCCCGCCGCCTGCCAGTGCCTTCTTCAGTCGCCACTGGGCCGGATCGCCCATGTTCTGCGAATTTGCGGAAATGAATTCCCTGAGATCGCCCAGTTTCTTGTCCCGCGCCATCTTTAAAAGCGCTCTTGCCAGCGGCTCATACTGGCTGCGGTAGGCAATCATCAGCTTCCTTTGCGCCTGCTGGCAGGCTTGTATCATCTGCTGGCATTCGGCCACGCTGTTGGCCATAGGCTTCTCGCACAGCACATGCTTGCCGGCTCGCGCGGCGCGTATCGTGAATTCGGCATGCATGCTGTTGGGCAGCACGATATAGACGACCTGCACATCCGGATTGGTGGCAATGGCGTCGAAGTTGCCATAGTCGTAGATGGACTGCTCGGCCAAGCCGTACTGCCGCGCCAGCTTCTGCGCCTTTGCGCGGTCGCCGCTGACCAGCGCGCTGAGTCTGGAATACTTGCATTGGGCCAGCGCGGGCAACAGGCGCCCTACCGTCAGCCGGCCCAGGCCAACCACGGCGTAGCCAATGCGCTCGGCGGGCGGCAGGCCGGGATCGGGCATTTTTTCAGACGCTTCGGACTGCGCATGGTCGGGCGGAAAGTCCACCTTGGCAGACCCGGCCGTCGACTGGGCGTGAGCCGCCGCAAGAGGTGCAATGCCGGCCGCGATGCCGCCTGCGTATTTCAGGAAGGCGCGGCGGCCGGAACGTTGGTCGGAAGGGAAAGAGGATTGCAGCGGAGCAGACGCGTCGGATGGAGGCATGGTTTATTCGGCAGACAGGAGATGCGTGGTCTGACTGCGCTTTCCTGCCTTCGTTGCGCCGGCGTGCCCCTTGTCCGTTGCGCATCGACAAACATTGCTCCCATGCGCCAGCCATGCCTGGCATGCCGGTGCTATCCGCCTTATTGGATGGTGGCGTCCGCGGTTTCGGTGAGCGTCATCTGTGGCAGCGCCTGGTCTATCCCGGCCTGCTCCATGGTCTGCCTGGCATCCGGGGCGGTCACGGCCTGCAGGGTGGAACGGACCCATTTCAGCGCCGGGTCGCGGGCATCGCGTTCATGCCACAGCATGTCGATCTTCAGGCCCGGCAGGGCGAACGGTAGCGGCTTGGACACCAGCACCGACTCCATTCTGCACAGGTCGATCAGGTGTATCGGCATAATGGAAAGCAGATCGGAAGAGCCGACGATCTGACCCGCGGTGGCGAACTGGTTCACGGTCAGCACCACGCGCCGCTCGCGTCCCATTTCCGCAAGGATCTTGTCCGCCTGCCCCTGCAGCCGTCCCGAGAAATTGACCAGCACATGATCGGCCGCGCAGTAGTCGTCCAGAGTCAGCTCCTGCTCCGCCAGCGGATGCCCCTTGCGCATGATGCAGACATATTCGCTGCTGTACAGCGCGGCATGGCAGACGCCCGACTCTACTTCCTGATCCGTAGTCAGCTGCGCCACAATGCCTGGGAAGGAGCCGACTGCCAGGTCGATTTCGCCGCGCAGCAGCGCGGGACGCGGGTCGCGGCTCAGCAGCGGCAGGGTCTGCAGCGTGAGCCTGGGTGCGACTTCCTTGAGTAGCCTGATCAGTGGTGGCAGCACCAGGGAAGCAGTCGAATCGGCCATGCACAGCCGCAGGGTTTTCTGGATGGTCGACAGGTCCCGGGACTCGGAACCGAGCGCGGCTTCCAGCGTTGCCAGCGCCAGCCGCACCGCCGGCCGCAAATCCTCGGCACGCGCCGTCGGCTTGACGCCGTGAGCGGTCCGAACGAACAGCTCATCGTCCACCACCGCCCGCAAGCGCTTGATCGCATTGGACACTGCGGGCTGCGTCGTGGCGAGCCGGTCGGCTGCGCGGGTGAGGTTCAACTCGGTCATGACCGCGTCGAATACCCGGAGAAGATTCAGATCAAGATTCAGGAAACTCATGGTGTGCTCTGGACTGCGTAACAATGTTGGTCTGGCGGAAACGAAACAGTACCACGCTATTTCCATTTCGACTTACGCTCCAACTATACTGCACTGCACCATAAAATAAAGCCTTACGCATGATCATGGCGCGAATCCGTCAATAAAGTTCGAAGAAAAGACGCCGCCTGTCGGCCAAATGTTTCTTGAAATGCAACTGTTTCCGTCATGCGTGCAGCTTCCTAGCTACCGCCCGGATTTAGAGTGGACCTGATGCTGGTACCAGCACAGCTGCGCTATCGAACGCGCCGGTGCGCAGCGCATCCAGCGCCTGGTAGGCCTGGTCGAGCGGAAAACCTACGGACCGTGCCTGAATGCGTTGGCCGGCGGCGCGCCGGAAGAAAGCCTCTCTATCCTGCCGGGTCAGATTGGCAACCGAGCGCAGTTGACGTTCCCCCATAGCAGGGAATAGGGGAAAGATGGAATGTCGGACATATCGATGCCGGCGCAGATCATGTCCCCCTTTGCGCACCTGGGACAGGGCAGCAGGCACCAGCACGCCGTTCTGCGCGAAGAGCCGGGGTCGCATCCAGCGGCACCGGCGGCAGATGCAGCGCATCGCCCGCCGATGCCGCGCCCAGCGAGCGGGCAAACTGCTGGCTGCGGCTGTCGCTGGGGCGGGTGCGCGCCGGGTTGCAGCAGCACCATTGCGGACAGTTTCGGCGCATCCTGGCCTGCGTTTTTCATTGCCCTCTCCTTTCTTTCAGTCTGCCGGCTGGCATACCCTAAGCACCCTGCTGCCTGCCGGACAAATCGGAGTCAGACTGAGGCTGTCCCTGTTGCCCAACTTGATCGCTCTCAATCGCGGGCAACGACATATCTACCAGCAAAAAGTGGACTGCCATGTGCAGATCCTGTGCATTACCCGTATTCATTGCTTGTGGATGGATTGAAGGAAATAGCTGTGGACAAGTTATTGACGACGATTTTTGAGCAGTGAAATATTTTCTAACTGAATCAATGTAATACGAGTTATCCACCCAAGATATCCACAAGCTTACCCACGGATTTTGTGCGTAACTTTTGCTATTTATTTCAGCAGTAACAGGAAGAACCGGTCTGCGGAACGTGGTCACTTCTGGTTGCGGATCGTTAAAGGACACAGGAGCTTGTCCATTGGAATTTCTGATAGAGCTAGTTCATAGAAATTCGCACACATTCAGCATGCATATGGCCGACATTGCGGAATGAAATGCCAGGACTCAACTATTCCGTTTATACTGCACCGCAACAATAAAGTTCTTTGCATCAACAAATTCATGCTTCCGGCGAGCTGTCGACAGACAAGCGCCGGTTCCAAAAGGAAAATTCCATGAAACGTTTTATTTCTTCGCTCGCCTTGCTGGCCACCGCTCTGTTTGCCGCCCCCGCGTTGGCTGCCAGCGGCGCCAGTTGCGCCTCGCTGTCCCAGCAACTGCAGAAAAAAACCGCCGAATTCGTCAGGGTCAATGCCGATGGCCGCAATCCGGGCCAGTCGGTCAAGGCGACGCCTGCCGACTTCCACCGCGGCGTCAGCAAGCGCGACACCACGCTGCATACCATCGTCAATGACGTGTGGACCGTGCGTGCCGATATGGCGAGCCGCGGCTGTGCCCAGGCCGACGCATTCACCTATTAAGACCCGCTTGCGCGGCGCAATCGCGCCGCGCATTGCTCCACCTCGGCTCTCCTTACCGCTGCGCTTGACAGGCCGGTGCCGGCCGTTACCCTAGTCTGCAGCAGGCGCCATCCCGGCATCCTGCCGAGACGGGGGTGACATGCCAGATCTGGCAACGTTGGCGGGCAGTCGGCAATGGACACGCGGCCTGAACTGCTGACTGCCGCGCCGGCGCAACAGTCCGGCCCGCAGCTGCCAGCGCATGAGTTGGCATCGGAGACCAGGCGCATCCTTGGCAGCTATGCGGCCAGCGTCGCGGTCATTTTGGCCGGCCTTATCTTCTACACATCCCTCAGTCCCTATTACCTCTGGCTGTACCGCCTGAGCTGGCGGCCCATGCTGGGCGGCCATGTATCGCCGGTGACCATCGATCTGAAGCTGGCGCTGTGGTCCTGCGCCGCGGTGTATGCCGTCGCGCTGCTGCCCTATTACGCATGGCGACCGGGGCGCTGGAGCAATGCGGCCACCATGACGATCTGCTTGCACCGGCGCTGGAAGGCCCGGGGCGATGGCAACCCGACTACTTGCGCCTCGGAGGCCGAACGGCAGGCCATGCTGTGCCTGCTGCTGAAGTGGATCTTCATGCCCTTCTGCATCCACGGCCTGCTTGCCTATCTGGCCTACAGCAATGACCAGCTGCTCGACCTCGTGGGCCTGTTCCGCCAAGGCAGCGACCATGAATGGTTCGCGCTGTACAACAGCCACCTGCATTACTTCATCCTGAACCTGATCTTCCTGGTGGACTTCTTTCCCTTCGTGGTGGGCTATCTGGTGCAGGCGCGCTGCCTCGGCAATGAAGTGGTCAGCGTCGATCCCAGCCTGCGCGGCTGGGTGGCTTGCCTGGTCTGCTACCCGCCCTTCAATGTCGCCATGGTGGCCCTGCTGCCGTGGCAGGTGGTGGAACTGGCGCCGGCCTATCCGGCGTTCTCGCAGGCCACGCATCTGGCGCTTAATGGCCTGCTGCTGGCGCTGTTCGCCTGCTATGCATCCGCCAGCGTGTCGCTGGGCTTCAAGAGCTGCAACCTAATGCATCGCGGCGTGGTGCGCAGCGGGTTTTACCGGCGCATCAGGCATCCGGCCTATCTGTTCAAGAACCTGGCCTGGTGGACCGGCGCGCTGCCACTGCTGGCCAGCCTTCTGCACACCTCGCCCAGACAGTTCTTCTGGACGCTGTTCTGCATGGCCGGCTGGAGCGCCCTCTATCTGCTGCGCGCCTTCTGCGAGGAACGGCACCTGTCCAGGCATGCGGACTACCGCCTCTACATGGCGCAGGTGCCTTACCGCTTCATCCCCGGCGTCTGCTGAGGCGCCGCGGCAAGCCGTACCCCCTGCGGGGGTCTATTTGCTGCTGCCGGCGCCGGTGCCCGGAACACCGGTTTCCGGCGACCCGGATACGCCCGGTCCACCCGAGGTGCCGGTCTTGGGCGCATTGCCCGAAGTGCCGGACGATGTGGCGCCGCTGCTACCAGTGCTACCCGTGCCGCTGGCGCCAGTGCTGCCGGGCATGGCGCCCAAGCCCGGTGCGCCGGAGGTGGCGGTACCGACCGAGCCGGAACCGGAGGTGGAAGGCCGGTCGGCGCCATTGGTCACCGAGCGGTCGGCATTGCTGGTCGCATTGGCCTTGGACTTGGATTCCTTGCCCGACTCCGAGGAAGTCGATGCGCTGCCGCCCGTGCTGTTCTGGGCCTGCACGCTGGCGCTGATTCCAAAAGCCGCAGCGCATGCAAGCGCCAGGCCGATACGCGATAAGGTTGGCTTCATGATGCGCTCCTGATAAAAGATGAAAATTCGATACGGGTTGAGGGCCGAAGTTCCTGCTGTCAAAGCAGGGCGTGTCGCGCCGGTCAAGCCAGTTGCCCGGCATGGTGCCGCAGATGGTCCTCGATGAAAGTGCTGATGAAGTAATAGCTGTGGTCATAACCCGGCTGCATGCGCAGATGCAACGGCACGTCGGCCTCCTCGCAGGCGGTGCTGAGCAGCTCGGGCTTGAGCTGTGAAGCCAGGAACTGGTCGCTGCTGCCCTGGTCCACCAGGATGGGGCCGCCCTTCCAGCCCCGGCTCTGCACCAGCGCGGTGGCATCGTAGTCGGACCATGCGGCGCGATCAGCACCGAGGTAGCCGGTCAGGGCCTTTTCGCCCCAGGGGCAGCGCATCGGCGAGGAGATCGGCGCGAAGGCGGAAATCGAGCGGAAGCGCTCCGGATGCTTGATTCCGATGGTTAGCGCGCCATGGCCGCCCATGGAATGGCCGGCAATGCCGGCGCGCGACAGGTCAAGCGGAAAGTGTACGCCCACCATGTCGGGCAGTTCCTGCGCGACATAGGAATACATGCGGTAGTTGGCCGACCATGGCGCCTCGGTGGCGTCGACATAGAAGCCCGCGCCCAAGCCAAAGTCATAGCTGGCATCGTCACCCGGAAAGCGCACGCCGCGCGGGCTGGTGTCGGGCGCCACGATGGCCATGCCCAGCTCCGCCGCCACCCGCTGCGCGCCTGCCTTCACCGTGAAGTTCTCTTCGGTGCAGGTCAGCCCGGAAAGCCAGAACAGCACCGGCACCCTCGCCTGGCGCGCCTGCGGCGGCAGGTAGATCGCCACGCGCATGGGGCACTTGGTCACGGCCGAGTCATGGCTGAACACGGTTTGCATGCCTTCGAAGCTTTTGTTTTCCGAAATCGTCTTGATGCTCATAAAGGGTCTCTGTTTCTCGCGCTGGTTGATGCAACTTGGTGGTAACCGGGCTGATTGAATCTGGTTGTGGACGAGGAATACTGAAATCCAAAAGGGCCGGGCCGCCGCGGCAGCCCGGCCGGCATGGCTCAGGCCGCGAGCTTACCCGAAGCCTTGGCGATATGCGTGGCGATCGCATCCATCAATGGCGGCGACAGCGCGTCATACGGCTCCAGGCCCAGTTCCTTCAACCGGGCCCTGACCGCGCCCATGTTGGCCGGATCGGCGCCGGACTCGATAATGGACGACACGAAGGCGGCGAACTCGGGCGCTGCCCAGCCCTTGTCCGGCGACAGCTCGGTATGCACGAAGTCCAGGCCATAGAACGGATGCGCCTTGTTCTCGATGCGACCGAACATGTGCACGCCGCATTCCTTGCAGGCATAGCGCTGGATGGTGGCGCTGGGGTCGACCACCTGCAGCTTCTCTTCGTGGGCCACTACCTTGACCTGGTCGCGCGACACCACCGCTACCTGCGAGAACAGCACGCCTTCCGGTTTCCAGCACTTGGTACAGCCGCAGACATGGTTGTGCGCGGTCTGGCTGCCGATCTCGACCTCCACCTTGTCCTGCGCGCAATGGCACACCAGCCTGCCGCCGGAAAACGAGGGCGATGTCGGCTGAATGCCGTTGTCGACCGCTGGATGGATTTTCACTTCACTGCTCATATTGGTCTCCTCATTGTTGATGAACCGGCGCCGGCGCCGGGCCGCGGCACAGCCCTGCCAGCCTTTCAGGAGCTCCGGCCGCGCGCGTCCGGATTGCCGCTCGCAAGCCGTATCAGAAAGTGACTACCGAGCGGATCGACTTGCCTTCATGCATCAGGTCGAAGGCATCGTTGATTTTCTCCAGCGGCATCACATGGGTAATCAGGTCGTCGATATTGATCTTGCCCTCCATGTACCAGTCAACGATCTTGGGCACATCGGTGCGACCGCGCGCGCCGCCGAAGGCCGAACCCTGCCAGACCCGGCCGGTGACGAGCTGGAACGGCCTGGTGGCAATTTCCTGGCCAGCGCCGGCCACGCCGATGATGGTGCTCTTGCCCCAGCCCTTGTGGCAGCATTCCAGCGCCTGGCGCATCAGGTTCACATTGCCGATGCATTCGAAGGTGTAGTCGGCGCCGCCCCGGGTCAGGTCCACCAGGTAGGGCACGATATCGCCCTGCACTTCCTTGGGATTGACGAAGTGGGTCATGCCGAACTTGCGCGCCAGTTCTTCCCGCGCCGGGTTGATGTCGACCCCGATGATCATGTTGGCGCCGACCATCTTCGCGCCCTGGATCACGTTCAGGCCGATGCCGCCCAGGCCGAACACCACCACCGTCGAGCCTGGCTCCACCTTGGCGGTATAGATCACCGCGCCGATGCCGGTTGTCACGCCGCAGCCGATGTAGCACACCTTCTCGAAGGGCGCATCCTCGCGGATCTTGGCCAGCGCGATTTCCGGCACCACCGTGTAATTGGCAAAGGTGGAAGTGCCCATGTAATGGAACACTTCCTTGCCGCCCAGCTTGAAGCGGCTGGTGCCATCCGGCATCACGCCGCGGCCCTGGGTGCTGCGAATGGCCTGGCACAGGTTGGTCTTCTGCGACAGGCAGTATTCGCATTGCCGGCATTCCGGCGTGTAGAGCGGAATCACATGGTCGCCCGGCTTCAGGCTCTTGACGCCTTCGCCAACCTCGACCACGATGCCGGCGCCTTCATGGCCGAGGATGGCCGGGAAGATGCCTTCGGGATCATCGCCCGACAGTGTGAACAGATCGGTATGGCAGATGCCGGTGGCCTTGATCTCCACCAGCACTTCGCCTGCGCGCGGTCCGTCCAGCTGCACTGTTTCGATCGTCAGCGGTGCACCCGCCTTGTGGGCTACTGCGGCTCGTACATCCATGTAAAACTCCTCGATGATTGATTTGAAAAAAAACAGCCAGCCGGAAACGGACTTAAACTGGGCATAAACTCGACTGCAAGGCTGGGCCGACATGACTGCGATTGAGCTGAATCCGGGACATCTGCCGCCTTCGTGTCTTGTTTATTGAACAGTTCAAAAAAGCAAATTAGGTGTTTACACAAAGACGCCAGTTCATCTAAGCTCAGCACAGCCTTACAGCCTGTATCAAACGCCGTTGTAGGGGCCTTGATCGGCACCATCAGCAAAAACCGAGCCATAGAGCGCGGACAAGGTCAGGGGGGCGAAAAAAAACAGGGCGTCCACAAGGACAGCTCATGGAGACAAGACATGTTGACGCAAGAGCATCATCGCAGCCGCATTCAAGCGGCCGTTGAACGCGTTTCGAGCGCGCCCGTCGCAGTGCCCAACCACATTACCGATTCCTGGATGCGCTGCATGCGGGATTACCAGCTCGATCCCACCATCGTGGCTGAACCCTACATCGTGGAAAAGGTCGAGCTGCAGGAACGACAGCATCGGCTGTCCCATGTGCTCAGCGCCGCCAAGGCGGAGATGACCAACCTGTTCCAGCAGATCGCCGGCTCGGGCTACGCCATCATGCTGACCGACGCCGACGGCGTGCTGATGAACTACTTCGGCGATCTCGGCTTCACTCATGCCGCCTCCAAGACCGGCATGATGCCCGGCGCGGTCTGGTCGGAACGTTACCAGGGCACCAACGGCATGGGCACCGCGCTGCTGGAGAAACGGCCGACCATGGTGCAGCAGTATGATCACTTCCTGTTTCGCAACACCGGCCTGACCTGCGCCGCCGCGCCCATCTTCGATACCACCGGCGAGGTGCTGGCGGTGCTGGACGCCTCGGGCGAGACCCACCTGGCGCCCAAGCATGTGCTGGACCTGGTCAACATGTCGGTGCACACCATCGAGAACCGGATCTTCCTGAAGTCCTTCGAAGGCCGGCGCTTCATGCACTTCCACAGCCGGCCTGAATTCGTTGGCACCGTCTACGCCGGCATCCTGGCGCTGGACGAGGAAGACCATATCGTGGCCGCCACCCGGCATGCGCTGCTGCAACTGGGCGTGAAGTCTTGCGAGCTGCTGCACCATCCGCTGGAAGAGTTCTTCAATGTCTCGTTCGACTCGCTCAGCCGCGAGACCAGCAAGCTTGCCAAGCCGGTCGCGCCGGTATTCGACGCCCGCTTCGGCCGGCGTTTCTATGCCTATGGCGTAGCGACGGCAAAGAATTGCGTCACGTCCTGCGCCAGGCTGGCCTCCAGCGGCTGCGACCTTGATACACAGGTCTGCCGCACGCCGCTTGAGCGCCTGCGCTATGGCCCCGAAGGGTCAATGGCCCGCAATATCGACGCCGCCAGCCGCGTGCTGGAACGCGATGTGCCGATCCTGCTATATGGCGAGACCGGCACCGGCAAGGAAATGTTCGCCAAGGCGCTGCACCAGTCCAGCCAGCGCGCCAGCCAGCCCTTCGTCGCGATCAACTGCGCATCGATACCCGAGTCGCTGATCGAGAGCGAGCTGTTCGGCTACAAGTCGGGCGCCTTCACTGGCGCCAGCAAGGAAGGCCAGCGCGGCAAGATCTTCCAGGCCAACGGCGGCACCCTGTTCCTGGACGAGATCGGCGACATGCCATTCGCCTTGCAGGCGCGCCTGCTACGGGTGCTGGAAGAACGCGAGGTCGCGCCGCTGGGCAGCGAGACGCCGGTGCGCATCGACATCCGGCTCATCAGCGCCACCCATTGCGACCTGCTTGAAAAGATAGAGCGCCGGGAATTCCGGGAAGACCTGTACTACCGGCTGCAGGGCCTGACCCTGACCATGCCGCCACTAAGGGAGCGCGGCGACCGGCGCCAGCTGATCGAGCATCTGCTGCGCAGCGAGCAGACCGATTGCGGCGAGCTGTCAATGACGGCGGACCTGCTGGACGCCCTGGACCAGTATCGCTGGCCCGGCAATGTGCGTCAGCTGCGCAACGTGCTACGCACCATGGTGGCACTGCGCCGTGCCGACCTGCTGACCCTGGCCGACCTGCCGCAGGAGATCCTGCGCGCCCGCCAGGCGGTGCCGGCACCGTTGCAGGAAGCCATGCAGCAGCAGGAGTGCCAGCTCAATCCGCTGAAGTCGGCCGAACGCGAGGCCTTGCTGCAGGTGTTGAAGCGCGCGCGCTGGAACATCAGTACCGTGGCGAGGGAGCTGGGCGTGGGCCGCAATACGCTTTACCGCAAGCTGGAGCGGCTTAACATCGATCTGTCGGATGGGAAGAAGCCGTGCGGCGAGTTGGATAGCAGGTAGGGTGGGGCGATCGTTGCTGGCACTGGCAGTCGCCCGTAACTTTGCAGTTGATGTTGCGGCTGCTTTTGAACTTCCCGCTGCGGGCGTTGCAGCAGGCGCTACAAGCGTTGCAGGCGTCGGCGGAATGGCGCGATTGACGGGCAGTGACACCTGACCGCAACTACGGATACGCCCGCATTATTTTGCATCATCCCTGATGGCGGCCTGGTGCAATGCCCCTTCGAGGTATTGCACCCTACAAAAGCAGGGAAAGCTTTGCTTTGCAGGTTTGCGAATTCGATGAACATCCGCGCGCCCGATGTCATGCCCAGGCCCTGACCAGCGGCGCCGCCTCCTCTACCAGGAAATTCTTCAGCGCCTCGGCTGCCGGCGACAAGCGTCGCGCGCCCAAGTGGGTCACATACCATTGTCTTATCACCGGCAGACCTGCAATGTCGACAAGGACCAGGTGGCCCGAGGCCAGCTCATGGCGCACCGTGCGCAACGACAGGAAGGCCATGCCCATGCCGGCCATCACTGCCTGCTTGATCGTTTCATTGCTGGGCATTTCCATCAGCACGCGTGGCGTCACGCCATGTTCGGCAAACACCGCTTCCATTGTGCTGCGGGTGCCCGAGCCCTGCTCCCGTACCACGAAGTCCTGGCCATTCAGCACTGACATTGCAGCACTTCGCCGCCGCGACAGCGGATGGTCGGGCGCGCAGACCACCGCCATCGGATTGGTGGCGAACTCGGTGGAGCAGCAGTCCAGCCCCTGCGGTGCCCGCCCCATGATCACCAGGTCGATTTCATTGCGAGCCAGCAGCTTCATCATGCTTTCCCGGTTATGGATCTGCAGCGTGATGGCGATGTCGGGAAACTGCTTGCGAAAGCGCATCAGCAGCATGGGCATGAAGTACTTGGTGGTGCTGACCACGGCAAGGTCGACCTTGCCGTGCTTCAGGCCGCGCTGGGCGGCCACCAGATCATCCAGTTCCTTCAGGCGCGCGAGGGCGGCCGCCGCGCAGCGCTCCACCTCGCGACCGGCATCGGTCAGCTGCACCCGGCGGCCGATGACTTCCAGCAGCGGCAGGCCCAGGCTTTCCTCGAGCTGGCGCAGCTGCATCGAGACCGCCGGCTGCGTCACATGAAGACGCTCCGCGGCACGCGAGACCGATTCGCTGCGTGCGACTTCCATGAAGGTGTCGAGTTGTCTCAGGGTATAGCGGCGCATGATGTATCAGCTTTTCCTGATGCTTTGACGATCATTGTTGATTAGACCTTATCGAATACCCCTTGTACATTGGCTTCAACGGGCCTGCGTATGAATCGGCGCAACGGTTGTGCTGCCGCAAGCCCCGGCCCCGAAACATTCACAAAAGGCGCAAGCCGCGTACAGGAGATGGCAATGGGTGCAAACGAACTGCAGCAAATTACGGACCAGAAGAAGCGCTACTCGGCGGGCGTGCTGAAATATGCCCAGATGGGTTACTGGGACAGCGACTACCAGCCCAAGCAAACCGATGTGCTGGCGCTGTTTCGCATCACGCCACAGGATGGCGTTGACCCGATTGAGGCCGCGGCAGCGGTGGCCGGTGAATCCTCCACCGCCACCTGGACCGTGGTCTGGACCGACCGGCTGACCGCCTGCGACATGTACCGCGCCAAGGCCTACCGCGTCGATCCCGTGCCGAACAACCCCGGCCAGTTCTTCTGCTATGTCGCCTACGACTTGTCGCTGTTCGAGGAAGGCTCTATCACCAACGTAGCCGCCTCCATCATCGGCAACGTGTTCAGCTTCAAGCCGCTGAAGGCGGCGCGGCTCGAAGACATGCAGTTCCCGGTGGCTTATATCAAGACCTTCGCCGGCCCGCCGACCGGCATCGTGGTCGAGCGCGAGCGATTGGACAAGTTCGGCCGGCCGCTGCTGGGCGCCACCACCAAGCCCAAGCTCGGCCTGTCTGCCCGCAACTACGGCCGGGTGGTGTATGAAGGCCTGAAGGGCGGCCTGGACTTCATGAAGGATGACGAGAACATCAATTCGCAGCCTTTCATGCACTGGCGCGACCGCTTCCTGTGCGTGATGGACGGCGTCAACAAGGCATCGGCGGCCACCGGCGAGATCAAGGGCAGCTATCTCAACATCACCGCCGGCACCATGGAAGAAATGTACCGGCGCGCCGAATTCGCCAAGGAACTAGGCTCGGTGATCGTGATGATCGACCTGGTGGTGGGCTATACCGCGATCCAGTCGATGTCGCACTGGTGCCGCCAGAACGACATGATCCTGCACCTGCACCGCGCCGGCCACGGCACCTACACCCGCCAGAAGAACCATGGCGTGTCGTTCCGGGTGATCGCCAAATGGATGCGCCTGGTCGGGGTCGACCATATCCATGCCGGCACCGCGGTGGGCAAGCTGGAAGGCGACCCAATGACGGTGCAGGGCTATTACAACGTCTGCCGCGATGCGAAAACCACGGTCGACCTGCCGCGCGGCATCTACTTCGACCAGGACTGGGCCGCGCTGCGCAAGGTAATGCCAGTGGCCTCGGGTGGCATCCATGCCGGCCAGATGCACCAACTCGTGGACCTGTTCGGCGACGACGTGGTGCTGCAGTTCGGCGGTGGCACCATCGGCCATCCGCAGGGCATACAGGCGGGCGCCACCGCCAACCGGGTGGCGCTGGAAGCAATGGTGCTGGCGCGCAATGAAGGCCGCGACATTCGCAACGAGGGGCCGGACATCCTGCGCGAGGCCGCCAGGTGGTGCAGCCCGCTGAAGGCGGCGCTCGATACCTGGGGCGACATCACCTTCAACTACACGCCGACCGACAGCTCGGACTTCGTGCCCACCGCATCGGTCGCCTGATTGGCGCACCGGATAACGCCAGGAACCTACCGAAAGAGGACATTATGCGCATCACCCAAGGCACCTTCTCCTTCCTGCCCGATCTTTCCGACGAGCAGATCATCAAGCAGCTCGACTATTGCCTGTCACGGGGCTGGGCGGTCGGCATCGAATACACCGACGACCCGCATCCGCGCAACGTCTACTGGGAAATGTTCGGCAACCCGATGTTCGACTTGCACGACGCGGCCGGCATCATGCTGGAATTGAACAGCTGCCGCAAGACCTACCCGTCCCACTACGTCCGCGTCACCGCCTTCGACTCCACCCATACGGTGGAGAGCGTGGTGCTGTCCTTCATCGTGCAGCGGCCGCGGCAGGAGCCCGGCTTCCGGCTGGTGCGGCAGGAAGTCAATGGCCGCTCGATGCGCTACAGCATTGAGAGCTATGCAACCCAGTCGCAGCCGGAAGGCGCGCGTTACCAATAGGCGAGGGAGGCATCATGACCGTGATCGACACGCCCGTGGAAGAGCACAAGCCAGCACCGGCGGATGCCGCCGGCGCTGGCTCGCTGAAGTCCGCACTCGCTGCTTCCGGCATCGCCGACCTGCTGGCCCAGCTGGAACGCGAGCTGGTGGGGCTGGCGCCGGTGAAGTCGCGCATCCGCGACGTCGCCGCCCTGCTGCTGGTGGACCGGCTGCGCCAGGACCGCGGCCTGTCGGCTTCCCCGCCCAGCCTGCACATGTGCTTCAGCGGCAATCCCGGCACCGGGAAGACCACGGTGGCCATGCGCATGGCGCAGATCCTGCACCGGCTGGGCTATGTGCGGCGCGGCCATCTGGTGGCCGTGACGCGCGACGACCTGGTGGGCCAGTACATCGGCCACACCGCGCCCAAGACCCGCGAGGTGCTGAAGAAGGCCATGGGCGGCGTGCTGTTCATCGACGAGGCCTATTACCTGTACCGCCCGGAAAACGAGCGCGACTATGGCCAGGAAGCGATCGAGATCCTGCTGCAGGTCATGGAGAACCAGCGCGACGACCTGGTGGTCATCCTGGCCGGCTACAAGGACAGGATGGACCGCTTCTTCGAATCTAACCCCGGCATGTCCTCGCGCATTGCCCACCACATCGACTTCCCGGACTACGGCGCCGGCGAGCTGGAGCGCATCGCGGAGCTAATGCTGAAGGACATGCAATACCGCTTCGATGACCAGGCCAAGGATGTGTTCCGCCAGTACCTGGAACGGCGCATGACGCTGCCGCATTTCGCCAATGCGCGCAGCGTGCGCAATGCGCTGGACCGCGCCAGGCTGCGCCATGCATCGCGCCTGCTGGCCGCCGGCGGCGACGTCGACGACGATGCGCTGGTCACCATCACCACGCCCGACCTGCTTGCCAGCCGGGTGTTTTCGAACAACCCCGAGCCGCGCCACGGCGCCCTGGAGCCATCATGCTGCAAGCCCTGATCTTCGACGTGGACGGCACCCTGGCCGACACCGAAAGCGCGCACCGCGCCGCCTTCAATGCCGCATTCGCCGAGGCCGGCCTGGACTGGCACTGGTCGGAAGCGCTGTACACCCGGCTGCTCGACGTGGCCGGCGGCAAGGAGCGCATCGCGCACTACTGGCGCACGGTGGACCCGCTGCATGCGGCCCGCCGCGGCGAGATGGTCGAACGCATTCATGCCCTCAAGACCCGCCTCTATGAAGAACAGGTCAGCGGCGGCCGGCTACCGCTGCGGCCCGGCGTGGAGCGGCTGATTACCGAGGCGGCACAGGCCGGCCTGCCGATGGCGATTGCCACTACTACCACGCCGGCCAATGTAGACGCGCTGCTGCGCGAGCCGCTGGGCCACAACTGGCGCCGCCTGTTCGCCGCGGTCTGCGACGCCGGCACCACGCAGCGCAAGAAGCCCGCGCCGGACGTGTATCTTGCCGCGCTGCGCGCACTGGGCATGCCGGGCTATGCCTGCATCGCCTTCGAGGATTCCGCCAACGGCCTGGCTGCCGCCAGCGCGGCCGGCATTCCGGCCATCGTCACACCCACGGCCTACACCGCGCTGCATTCCTTCAGCGACGCCATGCTGTTGCTGCCGCATCTGGGCGACCCCGAACATCCGCTGCCGCAGCGCATTCCCGGCGCGGAGCATCGCTGGGTCGACCTCCCGGCGCTAGCACGCTGGCATGAAGGCACCCTGTTCGAGGCTTGCTGACATGGGCGCCCGGATCCGGATTGCGCCTTCCATCCTGTCGGCCGACTTTGCGCGGCTAGGCGAGGAAGTGCGGGCCATCGAGAGCGCCGGCGCCGAACTGGTACATGTCGATGTGATGGACAACCACTATGTGCCCAACCTGACGATAGGCCCGCTGGTATGCCAGGCCATCAGACCGCATGTGGCGATACCGCTCGACGTGCACCTGATGGTGGAGCCGGTGGATGCGCTGATTCCGCTGTTCGCCGCCGCCGGCGCCGACATCATCACCTTCCATCCGGAAGCCAGCCGGCATGTGGACCGCACGCTGGGCATGATTCGTGAATGCGGCTGCCGCGCCGGGCTGGCATTCAATCCGGCAACACCGCTGTTCTGGCTGGACCACCTGATGGACCGGCTGGACCTGGTGCTGATCATGAGCGTCAATCCCGGCTTCGGCGGCCAGTCCTTCCTGCCGGCCAGCCTGGCCAAGCTGGCCGAGGCACGCATGCGCATCGACCAGCATGCGGCCGGTGGCGGGCAACCGATCTGGCTGCAGGTCGATGGCGGCGTCAAGGCCGACAACATCGGCCGCATTGCCGCGGCCGGCGCCGATACCTTCGTTGCCGGCAGCGCGGTGTTTGGCGCCCCGGACGAGGACGGCGGTTATGGCGGCATCCTGCGCCGGCTGCGACGGCAGGCGCTCGAGCGATAAGAATTCGAGAAAAGACCAAAGGAGACAGACGATGAACCCGGACATGCGCATCACCCTGACCCAGTTCCTGATCGAGGAACGGCGCCGCTTCCCCGGCGCCAGCGGCGACTTCAACAGCCTGCTGCTCAATGTTGCGCTGTGCTGCAAGCGCATCGCCCGCAAGGTCGCTGCCGGTGCCCTGGGCGGCGTGCTTGGTGGTGCCGGCGCGGTAAATGTGCAAGGCGAGTCCCAGCAGAAGCTGGACCTGATCAGCAACACCCTGTTCATCGAAGGCAATAACTGGGGCGGCTATCTGGCCGGCATGGCCTCGGAGGAAATGGATGCGCCCTACCAGATACCCGACTGCTATCCCAGGGGCCGCTACCTGCTGCTGTTCGACCCACTAGACGGCTCGTCCAACATCGACGTGAATGTATCGGTCGGGAGCATATTTTCGGTGCTGCGTGCGCCGGAAACGGAACAGCCCGTGACAGAGCAGGACTTCCTGCAGTCCGGCACCCGGCAGGTCGCGGCCGGCTATGCGATCTACGGCCCGACCACGATGCTGGTGCTGACCGTGGGCAATGGCGTGAACGGCTTCACCCTCTGCCCGCAGCTTGGCGAATTCATGCTGACCCATCCGCGCCTGAGCGTGCCGGCCGACACCAGCGAATTCGCGATCAACGCATCCAACAGCCGCTTCTGGGAAGAGCCGGTGAAGCGTTATGTGAATGAATGCATGGCCGGCCGCACCGGCAGCCGCGGCCGCGACTTCAACATGCGCTGGATCGCTTCTATGGTGGCCGAGGCGCACCGCATCCTGATGCGCGGCGGCGTCTTCCTCTATCCGCGCGACAGCAAGGACAGCCGCATGCCCGGCCGCCTGCGGCTGCTGTATGAAGCCAATCCGATCGGCTTCGTGATGGAGCAGGCTGGCGGCCGCGCCAGCACCGGCCGCCAGCCGGTGATGGATGTGGCGCCGTCCTCGCTCCACCAGCGCATCGGCCTGATCTTCGGCTCGCGCCACGAGGTGGAACTGATCGAGCGCTATCACAACGCGCCGCCGCCGATGGACCTGCCCGAGCCGCTGTTCTGCGAGCGCAGCCTGTTCCGCACCCCCGCCTGAGACGACCTGGAGGCACCATGTCAGAACGCTATCCCATCATCGCCATCACCGGCTCCTCCGGCGCCGGCACTACCTCGGTGACGCGCACCTTCGAGAACATCTTCCGGCGCGAGAACCTCAGCGCCACCATCATCGAGGGCGACAGCTTCCACCGCTACAACCGCCAGGAAATGAAGGAAAGACAGATCGAGGCGGAAAAGAGCGGCGACCGCAACTTCAGTCATTTCGGACCGGATACCAACCTGTTCGCCGAACTCGAGGGCCTGTTTCGCAGCTACGGCGAAAGCGGCACCGGCCGCCGCCGCAAATACTTGCACGATGCCGAGGAGGCCGCGCCCTATGACCAGAAGCCCGGCACCTTCACGCCCTGGGAAGACATCGAGCGCGGCACCGACCTGCTGTTCTACGAAGGCCTGCACGGCGCGGTGGTGCATGGCGACATCGACATCGCCAAGCATCCGGACCTGCTGATCGGCGTGGTGCCGGTGATCAACCTGGAATGGATACAGAAGCTGTGGCGCGACAAGTCCAAGCGCGGCTACTCGACCGAAGCCGTAACCGACACCATCCTGCGGCGCATGCCCGACTATGTGAACTACATCTGCCCGCAATTCGCCCATACCCATGTGAACTTCCAGCGGGTGCCGTGCGTGGACACCTCCAATCCCTTCATTGCGCGCGACATACCGGCGCCGGACGAAAGCTTCGTGGTG
This sequence comes from Noviherbaspirillum sp. L7-7A, assembly GCF_019052805.1. Lineage (NCBI taxonomy): Bacteria > Pseudomonadati > Pseudomonadota > Betaproteobacteria > Burkholderiales > Oxalobacteraceae > Noviherbaspirillum > Noviherbaspirillum sp. L7-7A. Next base: position 201,697 of record NZ_JAHQRJ010000002.1, on the reverse strand, counting down.
ATCCGCTTCGCCAATCCCAAGGGCATCGACTTCCAGTACCTGCTCAACATGGTGAAGGACTCCTTCATGTCGCGGGCCAACACCATCGTGGTGCCGGGCGGGAAGATGGAACTGGCGATGCAGCTGATCTTCACGCCCTTTATCTGGCGGATGATGGACCGCAAGAAGCGCGCAATGAGCCAACTCTAGGAGACCGCGATGAACGCACCCGACAAAGTGGCCGCGAACGCGGCCGACGCAATCCGCTTCCTGGCTGCCGACGCGGTCGAACAGGCGGCCTCGGGCCATCCCGGCGCGCCGCTGGGCATGGCCGATATCGCCGAAGTGCTGTGGCGGCGCCATTTGCGGCACAACCCGGCCAATCCGCACTGGCTGGGGCGCGACCGCTTCGTGCTGTCCAACGGCCATGCCTCGATGCTGCTGTATGCGCTGCTGCACCTGTCCGGCTATGACTTGCCGATGGAAGAGATCCGGCGCTTCCGCCAGCTGCATTCCAGGACACCCGGCCATCCGGAACATGGCATCACGCCCGGCGTCGAGACCACCACCGGGCCGCTCGGCCAAGGTCTGGCCAATGCGGTCGGCATGGCACTGGCGGAGAAAATGCTGGCCGTCCAGTTCAACCGGCCGGGCTTCGACCTGATTGACAACCATACCTATGTGTTCCTGGGCGACGGCTGCCTGATGGAAGGCATTAGCCATGAAGCATGCTCGCTGGCCGGCACGCTGAAACTCAACAAGCTGGTCGCGCTGTATGACGACAACGGCATATCCATCGACGGCGACGTGGCCGGCTGGTTCACCGACGACACGCCGCAGCGCTTTCGCGCCTATGGCTGGCACGTGATCGCCGATGTCAACGGCCATGATGCGGCAGCCATTGATGCCGCGCTGCATGCGGCCAGGGCGCAGCGGGACGCGCCAACGCTGATCTGCTGCAAGACCACGATAGGCCATGGCGCGCCGGGCAAGGCCGGCGGCCACGACGTCCATGGCGCCCCGCTCGGGCCGCAGGAAATCCAGGCCATGCGCGACCTCGGCGGCTGGACCCATCCGCCATTCACGATCCCGCAGGAACTGGCTGACGCCTGGGATGGCCGGGTTCGCGGCGCCGCGCTGGAACAGCAATGGCAGGCCCGCTTTGTTGCTTACCAGGGGGAGCACGGCGCGCTGGCGGCAGAACTGCTACGGCGTATCGACGGTGAACTGCCGGCTGGCCTGGATGCCTGCTTCGACGCCCTGTTGACCGACAACGCGCAACTCGCCGGCAAGCTCGCCACCCGCAAGGCGTCCCAGCTGGTGCTGGAAGCCATCAGCCCGATGCTTCCCGAACTCTTCGGTGGCTCGGCCGACCTCACCGGCTCCAACCTGACCAATGTGCAGGCATCGGTGCGGGTCAATGACCACGGCGCCGGCAATTACCTGAGCTATGGCGTGCGGGAGTTCGGCATGGCGGCGATGATGAACGGCATGGTGCTGTATCGCGGCTTCATCCCTTACGGCGGCACCTTCCTCACTTTCTCGGATTACTCCCGTAATGCAATCCGGATGGCCGCGCTGATGAAACAGCGGGTGATCCATGTGCTGACCCATGACTCGATCGGTCTGGGCGAGGACGGCCCGACGCATCAGCCGGTCGAGCACCTGGCATCGCTGCGCCTGATTCCGGGCAATCGCGTCTGGCGGCCATGCGACGGCGCCGAGACGGCTGTCGCCTGGCGCGCCGCCATTGAACGTCATGACGGCCCAACCTGCCTGGCCCTGTCTCGGCAGGCGCTGCAGCCCTTTGCCCGCAATGCCGCCCAGCTTGCCGGCATCGCCCGCGGCGGCTATGTGCTGCAGGACTGCGATGCGCCGCAACTGGTGCTCATTGCCACCGGCTCGGAAGTCGGCATAGCCGCCGAGGCTGCCGCGCTGCTGCGTGAACGTGGTTATCGGGTGCGACTGGTCTCGATGCCTTGCGTTGAACTCTTCCATGCGCAATCGGCAGATCGGCGCGATGCGGTGCTGCCGCCTGGCGTGCCGCGGCTGAGCATCGAGGCCGGCGTCACCTGGCTGTGGCAGGCAACGGTAGGCGACAGGGGCCTAGCGATGGGCATCGACCGTTTCGGCGAGTCAGCGCCGGCCGGCGATCTCTACGGCTATTTCAGGCTGACACCGGCCGACATCGCGGCCAGCGCGCAAGCACTGCTGGGAGGCTGAGATGGTGGCCATCACAAAGCGGCCGCAGGCCGTACTGGTCGACCTGGACGGCACCATGATAGACAGCGCGCCCGATATCGCCGCGGCGGTCAACCGGATGCAGGCGCAGCTTGATGGGCCGCCGCTGCCGCTTGACACCGTTCGCGGTTTCATCGGCTGGGGCGTGGCGCATCTGGTGCGCCAAGTGCTGGGCCATGCACCAGGCATGCGGCCGACCGATGAGGCCACCGCCCTTGCCCTGTTCGAGCGCCACTACCTCGACTGCAACGGTCGCCACAGCACGATCTATCCGGGCGTGCTGCGGGGCCTGACGATGCTGCGCGGGCTGGGCTATGCGCTGGCCTGCGTGACCAACAAGCCGCGTCCCTATGCCGAACCGCTGCTCGATGCACTGGGCCTGTCGCCCTGCTTCGACACGGTGGCCTGCGGCGAACCCGCGCTGCCGCTCAAGCCGCACCCTGCCCTGTTGGTGGCCGCCTGTCGCCGCCTTGGCGCGCAGCCTGTGCAGTGCGTGATGGTGGGCGACTCGGGCGTCGACGCCACCGCGGCGGGCCGGGCCGGCATGCCGGTGTACCTAGTGCGCTACGGCTATCACAATGGCGCCGCGCCGGATGCGGCCCCCTGCAACGGCTACATCGACGCGCTCGACGAATTGCCGGCCCTGCTCGGTCACGCGCCGGCGGCTCTCAGCGCAAGCGGCTAGCCACCCAGCCGTCGCCATCCCTGGCGATGCGCAGCAGCACCGTGCTGGACCGGAAGCCGCCATTGGGCACGGTCATTTCCATCTGCACCTCGCACTGCCATGCCTGCGGTTCAGCTGCAGGCTGGCAGGCTTTCTTGAGCGCCGCATGCAGCTTCACCAGCATGTCCGGCGGCACATCGCCCTTGTCCAGGCGCCGGTGGTATTCGACGATGGGCATGTTGGCGCGGGCGACATCACGCTGGGCCAGGGCCAGGATGTCGGCCTCGCCTGGCTCGCCGGCCTGTGCATGGGCCGGCGGCAGCAGCGCATGCGAAGCGATGATCAGTGCAACGGCGAAGATAAGTGCCTTCATACATTTTCCTCTTGAAATGCCGGTACCAAGGTTCGGCGGCAGGATAGCCATGCAAGGTCCGCGCCATGTTTCCGGCAGGCTGGAACGCGGCATGCCGCGCCAGCGTCGCAGCAGCCAGGCTTGACTGGACCATCACGCCGTGAGCGCGGTGCGTGTGAAAACCGCGTTTCTGGTCTACATTGCATTGACCATACCCTCATGCCGGGAATAGCCATGGATCCCACCTCGCAACTCCTGACCCAGCTACTCAGCGTGGCAATCAGCCTGTCGGGGCTGCCCGGCATCCATGTCAGCGAACTGCCGCCGGTAGTGCTGCTGCCGCGGGCCGAACTCAACAAAACCGTCTGCAGCAGCGCGCCCGTGCGCTGCGCCGGGTTGGTCGCGGCATTCGACACCCAGCGCTACCGCATCGTCGCCGATGACAAGCTCGACTTCGACGACCCGGTGGATGCCTCCTTCCTCGTTCATGAAATGGTGCATGTGCTGCAGTTCAAGCAAACCGGCAGCGCCGGCTTCACCTCCTGCACCGCAGTGCTACAGAGCGAGGAACAGGCCTATGACGTGCAGAACCGGTATCTGCGCCAGAACAACCGGCCGGCCCGGCAAGGCAGCATGCTGCGGTTTTCACGCTGTCCGCGCGAACCGGAGCCGGAGTCGCCGCCCGAGGCGCCTGCGCGCCTAAAGGGTGAATGATAGCGGCTTTTCGCCAGCCTCCTGGTCCGCACCCCCCGATCACATTGAGCAGTGCCTGCAGGCCAGCATCGAGCCTGGCCCGGTCGGTGGCGCCAACCCTCCCCAGCGCCCGGGCAGCAGGCCGCGTGCCGGCTGCGGCGCCTTGCGAAGCGCCCTGGCGCGGCGGGGCGTCAGCGTCAGGTTGACGACGCGCTGGTCGCGCTCGTCGCGCGACTTCAGCACTTCAGCACATAGCCGTTCTTTTCCAGCGCGTCGAGCAGGTTGCTGGTGGCGGTCTGATGGATGGCCATGCGCGTGGCCAGCTCCCCCCACCGGCAAGCCGGGCGCTTCGCCCTCTTGCGTCAAGAAGTAATCTATACAGCACCATTTCCACCAATAGCTGAACTAACGCAAGCTCGTCGGGTTGCGCGTCTGACTATTTCATCGCACCGAATGCCTTGCGCCAGCTTCTGGGACTAACCTGAAACCGCTTTTTGAAATGTTGGCGGAACGAGGTCGACGTCTGGAACCCCGCCATATCTGCAATCCTATCGATCGACAGCGACGTCGTTTCCAGAAGGTCGCGCGTCCGGCGCAGGCGTTCGTTGACTAGCCAATCAACCAGCGTCATGCCAGTCGCCTTGATGAAGTGCCGCGTGAAGGTCCGTCGGCTCATGGCGATGCGCTTGGCCAAGGCGTCGATGCTGTGTGGCTGGTCTAGATTGTTGCGTAAATAATCGAGCAGGATGTTGAGCTGCGCATCCTGCGTGGATGCGGCTACCGGCTGCTCGATGAACTGGGCCTGGCCGCCTTCGCGGTGCGGTGGTATGACCATGGTGCGAGCTACCTTGTTGGCCACGGGGGCACCATAAAATTCCCGCACTAGGTACAGGCAGCAGTCGAGTCCTGCGCCAGTACCTGCCGAAGTGATCAGCTTGTCTTCGTCGACATACAACGCATTCATATCGAGCTTGATACGCGGGAAGCGCCGGCAGAAATCCTGCTCAGCCATCCAGTGCGTCGAGGCGCGCTTGCCGTCCAGCAGACCTGCATACGCCAGTGGATAGGCGCCATAGCACAGGCCCACCACGTGTGCGCCGCGCGCATGCGCACGCGACAGCACCTCCACAAGTTCGTCACTTGGACGAGCGTTCAGATCGTGCCACCCAGGCATGATCAGAATGTCCGCCGTTTTTGCCAGTTCCAGCCCGCCATCGGGATGCACCGTCAAGGCACGCTCGGCGTTGAGCGTGCGCGCCCCCGATGAAACGATTTGCAAATCAAATAGGGGTCCTTCAGGCTGCTGGGCGCTGAAGACCAGGTAAGGCACGGAAAAGTGAAACGGGCTGAAATCAGGATAAAGAATCAGTGCGACGACAGGAGGCTTTTTTTGCATGATGAACCGAGCATAGCCGATATTGGCCCAAAAGTTTCGATAGATGGCATAAGGGTCGATGTCACGATTTCGCCAATACACCCACACTGTTGATCCCCGCTACTTACTCAACAGAGCAACAACATGAAATCAATCAAAACGTTAGTGAGCGCATTGGCCCTCGCCACGGGAACCGTGAGTTTCCCGTTCTACGCTGCTGCAACGGCTGCCGTAAGCGCTGCAGCACCCGTACAAGTCCAACAGATACGCAACGCCACGGCGAAAATCCACTATGGGGGCAAGACCTTTCTGGTCGATCCTTTCCTGGCTAAGAAGGGGATCTACGCCGGCTTTCCTGACACTTTCCACAGCGAATTGCGCAACCCCACGGTCGAACTGCCGCTGGCGGTAACGGACATCATGAAGGGGGTGGATGCCGTGATTGTCACGCACACTCACCTCGATCACTGGGACGGTGGCGATCAGACATTTATTTCGAAAGCGACGCCGCTCTTTGTGCAGCATGAAGCCGATGCAAAGCTAATACGTAGCCAGGGCTATACAAATGTCCATATCCTGACCGGCACTACGGAATTCGAAGGCGTCCATCTGACAAAGGCCGGCGGTCGGCATGGCACTGAAGAGATGTACAGCAAGAAGCCTTTGGGCGATGCCTTAGGCGAAGCGATGGGCGTGGTCTTCCAGGCGAGCGGCGCCAAGACAATTTACCTCGTAGACGACACCGTGTGGAATGCGACAGTTGATGACACGTTGGCAAAGTTCAAGCCAGACGTCATCATCCTCAACGCCGGCGATGCCCGCATGAAGAGTTATACCGGGTCCATCATCATGGGTAAGGACGACGTTCTGCATGCTTACCAGGCCATGCCTAGCGCCACTATCATCGCCGTCCATATGGATGCGATCAATCACATGACGCTAAGCCGCAAAGAACTGCGCGAGCATGTAAAGCAACACAAGATTGGCGACCGCGTGCGTATTCCGTCTGATGGCGACATATTGAAGTTCTGAGCCCCACTTTTCCTGCGCTCTGCAGCGGTCCCGTTTGCGTAAGACACGTGACGACTTGCAAGGGCGCCACGTCCGTGCCGACGGTGGTGCTCCAGAAACAACGGAAGGCACCGATAGGTGGCAGGGCGTGAAGCCTTGGAAGCGTGAGATGGACATGGCCCGATTACATCGAAAGTCTGCCCGCGGGCCGGGCAAGCTGCCTGACATAGCGTCCACCGCGTTTATACGAGAAAGAGATTCTGCATGCAATTCGTTTCCCCATCTGGCACAGCGCCTTTCACTTTGTCCGTGCTGGCGAACGGAGGCACCGGCGTCGGGAGGACCGCAGCACAGGGGCTAGCGAGCACCATCTCGCTGGCCCGGACGGCGGACAAGCGCGGATACCACCGGTTTTGGATGTCCGAGCACCACGGGATGGGCGCCACTTCAGTCTCTTTGCCACCGCTGATGGTAGCCCGGTTCATCGCAGAGACGGCCCGCATCTGCCTCGGCGCGGGCGGCGTGGTGCTTCCAAACCATGTGCCGCTGCTGATCGCCGAGCAGTTCGAAATGCTCGAGGCCCTGGCTCCGAACCGCATCGATCTTGGCCTTGGCCGCGCTCCAGGCACCGATGGCGCGACCGCAGCGGCGCTGCGGCGCAGCGCAAACGCCAACGACGGATTTCCGCACCAGGTGCTTGAGCTGCTCGGTTTCCTGGGGGATGAGTTTCCATCTAGCCATCTGTATCGGCATGTCCACGCAGTGCCCGGTCCCTGGCAGGCTGCTCAGAACCGCGTGCCCTCGGAATCTTTTGGCACCGAGATCTGGATACTAGGCTCTTCACCCTATTCGGCGCATTTGGCAGCGCAGCTTGGTCGACTGTATGCGTTTGCGATGCGGTTCGGCGACGCCGACATCGACACGGCCTTGCGCATCTATCGGGAAACCTTTAAGACTTCTGACGTTCTCGACAAGCCCTACATTCTTGTCAGTATTCCTGTTGCGATCAGCGATGACAGGACCGCGGCAAAGCGACAGGCCAGGACGTCAGCGATGGCCATGCTGCGTATGTTCAAGCGCGAAGGCTACTTGCTGCTGCCGCCAGACGAAGTCGAGGCTTACCCGGCGACAATGCAGGAGGATCAGATCATCGCCGCCTACACCGATCAAACTTTCCACAGCACCCCGCTGCCGTCGCAGATCCTCGCGAAGCCCTGCACGAACGTACAGGTGCCGACGAAATTATGCTCGTCGTCAGCGGACATTCATCTGCCCCAATGAGCGCGGCATCACCCTCATTGTTGAGCACTACAACACCCCGCACGTGAAATCCACCCCGTCCCAACCAACCTTTTAAACGGAGAACGACATGACTGCACCACGCCGAGCCTTAATCGTCATCGACGCCCAACAGGAGTATTTCGAAGGACTTCTTCCCATCCAGTATCCAGCCCGTGAGGAGTCCATCTCACGCATTCGCAAGGCGATTGAAGCCGCTGTGCATGCCGCTGCTCCGGTCGTTCTTGTTCAACATGAACTACCGGACGGAGCCCCTGTGTTCGGCTCCGGATCAGCCACCTTCCTGAACCATCCCAACGTTGCCGTACACGAAGGCAAGGCGGCCAAACGGATCAGTAAGCAGTTCGGCAGCGTATTCGCTGACACCGACCTTGACGCATGGCTGCGTGACCAAGGCATCGACACGATTACCCTCGTCGGATACATGACCAACAACTGCGTACTCGCTTCCGCAGTCGACGCGGAACCTCGCGGCTTCACCGTCGAGGTTCTTTCGGACGCGACCGGCGCGATCGACCTTGCCAATGAGGCAGGTCGTGCGTCTGCCCGGCAGGTCCATGACACTCTCATGGTCCTGCTTCATTCGAACTGGGCCGCGGTTGCTGACACCAGCACCTGGACCACTGCGTTACAAGCTGGTGAGCCGTTAGAAAAGAGCAACCTCATTACGTCAGCGGCGCAGGGTCGCAACGTACTCTGACGCAATGCCCTGAGACAAGACTGACTAACCGACAGCCGGAGTTCACGAGCTGGGGATCTGCTTTCGATCGATTCCGGAAATACCGTTCTCGGTTCAAGACTTTATTGCCTTGGTAAAGTCTTCAGTGTCGCAAGACATTCGGCGCATCGCCATGCCTGGCAAGCGATGCGCGGAATTTCATTTCCTAGAATACAAATTTTTCGATCTCGATCAGGAAGGCAATGGACAATCGGGGCTCGACGCGTGCAAGGTTGCGCAGCAGCGCGGTAAGCTACTGGCACAAGGGCTGGGCCTGGCTGATGGTACACAGCAGCGCCAGCCTGCCGGGCCGCGCCGGCCGATTCGCCCACTCCCGGCCCTATGCCTGGGCGGCGAGCTGCGGCCTGGGTGTCGCGATGCTGGGCGTTGCCACCGATGGCCTGGTATTTGGCACGGGTTATGACCCGACCCGCTTGACCCTGGAACAGAGCGGCGCCCTGCCCTGGCACTTTGGCGCGGCCAGGTTCCTGGCCACGCTGATGTCATCCGCCGCCGGCGTCCCTAGCGGCATCTTTGCGCCGTCGCTGGCTGTCGGCGCCGGCATCGGCGACAACGTGGCCGCGCTGCTGCCGGCATTGGCGCCGCGCAGCGCAATGGTGCTGCTGGTGATGGCGGCCTATCTGGCGGGCGTGACCCGCGCGCCGCTGACCTCCTTCATCATCATGATGGAGATGACCGACAGCCACCACATGCTCATGCCGTTGATGGCGGCAACACGGATTGCCAGCGCGGCTTCCAGGCTTGTATGCAGGACGCCGCTCTACCATACGCTGGCCGAGCGCATGCTGCCGGCGGCCGGCACCGCAGTCCCGCCAGCACACTGATCTGCCGGGGCCAGCGCTACGCTGTCCCGAGCCTACGGCGCCCGATAGCCGCCGCAATAAACTTGCAACAAGGCATGCGCTTGCAGATGCACAGACAAGGCGTGCAAGAAAACCCATCGTGTTACTACGGAAATCGCGCCTTTACACGGATGCAATCAAACCCTGCGCCAAAATTCCTGCGTATATTCGACGAAGCATCAAAGATCGTGACCCTGTGGCATCCACGAATTCCAACTTGAACGGAGACAACCATGTTGAAGACCCTGATCGTCGGCGCCTGCGCCACCCTGATCGCCGGCGGCGCTTTCGCTGCCGCCCACACTGCTGCTCCTGCGGCGCCAACCACCAAGAGTGAAAAGAAGGCTGAAGCGGCAAAGGAAAGCGCCAGCAAGGACGCCACCGGCAAGACACAGGCAAACCGCGAGGGCAAGATGAGCCCGACCGGCCAGAACGAGACCAGCAGCACCATGACGAAGAAGGAAGGCGCCAGCAGCACGACCGGCACCACGTCGAAGTAATCCAGCCCTTGCACCACGTGGGCCAAGGCTTGCCTGCCCGCCAGTGACATGGCGGGCAGGCAGGCCTTTCTTGTTTGCCTTACAGCGCCTTGCAGCGCCTCAGTCCGTGCTGATTTTGGCGCGCTTGATCACGTCGGCCCAGCGCACCAGGTCATTCTTTACCATCATGCCCAGGGTGTCGGCCTTACCGGGCGTTGGCACCATGCCCTGCTTGTCCAGCGCTTCGGTCACATCGGGCATGGCCAGGATCTGGTTGATTTCGCTGTTCAATCGCGCCACCACCGGCGCCGGCGTGCCCGCTGGCGCCAGCAGACCGTACCAGAGGTCCACATTGGAATTGGCCACGCCCTGTTCGGCAAAGGTCGGCACGTCGGACGCGCCGGGGACCCGCTTGTCCTGCGCCACCGCGAGCAGGCGCAGCTTGCCTGCCTTGGCATGAACCAGCGCCGAATGCACCGGCAGGATCATCGCCTGCACCTGGCCGCCGAGCAGGTCGGTAATGGCGCCGGCCGAACCCTTGTACGGCACATGCAGCAGGTCCGCGCCGGTATTGAGCTTGAACAGCTCCATTGCCAGATGCTGCGGCGTGCCGTTGCCGGGCGAGGCATAGGTGTACTTGCCGGGATTATCCTTGAACAGCCTGATGGCTTCCGTCAGCGTCTTTGCCGGGACAGCGGGATTGACCGCGAAGGTCAGCGCGCCTTGGGCGGTGGGCGCGACCGGCACGAAGCTCTTTACGGGGTCGTAGGGAACGCTCTTGTAGAGGCTGGCGTTCATCACGAAGGTATTGACGGTCATCAGCAGCGTGTAGCCGTCCGGCGCGGCGCGGGCAGCCGCTTCGGTGCCAATGTTGCCGGAAGCGCCGGCTTTGTTTTCCACGATGACGGGCTGGCCGACCCGCTGCGACAGCTTCTGGCCCAACGTGCGCGCCAGCACATCGATCCCAGTGCCGGGCGTGAACGGCACGACGATCGTGATCGGCCTGGACGGCCAGGCTTCCTGGGCCATGCCAAGGCCGGGCAAGGCAAGCGCGGCCATCGCGCCGGCAAGCAGCATGAACTGGCGGCGCCCGCGGCGCTGCGACATTGAAGCAGTGTTTTGTGACATGACGGTCTCCTTGAAATTGTTATCCATTTTTTTAGCTTGCTTCGCGCCGCAAGCGCAGCGCGTCATTGTGAACGATAAGCCGCGTTCTGGCTTTGCGGTCTTGCGGTGTCAGCCTGACTGCGTTTCTCCCGCCGCCATCTGCGGCAGCATCGCGATCAGCATGTCGGTGAACTCGGCCATGTAGAACGGCTTGCCGCGTCCCTTGCGAGAGATCTGGTGAAAACCGGCGGTGACCTGTGGCTGCACCAGCGGCGCGGCGCTGACCCGATGGCGCCGGCATGCGGGCATGGCAAACGACGGTATCACCGCCGACCCGAGGCCAATGGCCACCATGGCGATCAGGGTGTCGAAATGGTTGAACGATGCCCGCTCGGCATCGGCGCGGCCGGTCCTGGCAAGCTGGCGGTCGATCAGCTGCTGGATCGGGTTGTCAGGCGGCAGCCCGATCAGCATCAGTTCATCCAGGCTCTCCCATGGCACCGGCATGCCGGGCGCGGGCATGCCGGCATCATCGCCCTGCGCCTGCAGCGGCCCGACCAGCACCAGCGGAAAGTCATACAGTAGCCTGCGCTCGATGCTCTTGCTGCCTTCGAAGAAGAAGCCCAGGCCAAAGTCGGCGCCGCCGCTTTCCACCAGAGCCTGCACCTGCTTCAGGTCGGTATCGACCACCCGTATCGTGACATCGGGATAGTGCTGCCGGAAGCGGCTGATCACCAGCGGCATCAGGGTCGACGACACCAGCGGCGTGGCAGCCACGCGCAGCAGGTAGCGCGCCTTGTCCGACATGTCGTCCAGCTGCGCGGCCACCTGCTCGAGCCCTTCCACGGCGACCTGCGCGATCGGCAACAGCTTCTCGCCGGCCGGCGTCAGCGTTACCGAGCGGGTGGTGCGATCGAACAGCCGGCTGGCAAGCTGCACTTCCAGCTCGCGCATCATCACGCTCAGGCCGGCCTGTGTAATATGCAGGCGCTCCGCCGCGCGGGTGAAATTCTTCAGTTGCGCAATCAGCAGGAAAGCCTTGAGCTGGCGCGTCGATATGTTCATGCCGGCACTGCGGTAACCTACACTAGCGCGCCGGCGCGGGCTGGGACAGTGCGTTCACGCTGAAGCCAGCAACCTGCTTGTAGCGGTTCGACACTGCCTGCAGTTCTTCCCGGCTGATGACGTCCTCGATGCGGTCGAAGGGCTTGCCGCCGGTCAGTTCATGCACGGTCTGCAGGATGGCATCCGGCGGCGCCACCCGGTTCATCAGCACCACTTCGCTGGTGGCCTTCAGGCGAATGCGCTCGTATTCCTCCAGCGCCTTACCGGTCACGCCGAAGGCACGGATCTGCTGGGCCAGGCTGGGGCCGTCGAGTATGGCCTGACCGGCGCCGTTGGAACCGCGCGGCACCATCGGATGGGCGGCATCTCCCAGCAGCGTGACGCGGCCGAAACTCCACTTTGGCAAGGGGTCCTGGTCCACCATCGGATATTCCAGGATGGTCTCGGTGGCCTGCAGCATAGCGGCCACGTCCAGCCAGTCGAAATGCCAGTCGGCGAAGGCGGGGAAGAAGTCTTCCAGCCGGCCGCCGCGGTTCCAGTCGCGCCGTGCCGGCTGCGGCGCCTCGATCTCGGCAACCCAGTTAACCAGCTGCCTGCCCTGGCCATCCACATCGTTGCGGATCGGGTAGATCACCATCTTGCCTACCGACAACCAGCCGGCGCGCACCATGCTGGCGCCCGAGAGGAAAGGTGGCAGCACTGTGGTGCCGCGCCACATGTTGACGCCGGAATAGCGTGGCGCGCCCTCGTCGGGATACAACTGCTTGCGTACTGCCGAATGGATGCCGTCGCAAGCCACCGCCAGCGCGGCGCGGGCGGGCTCGCGCTCATGTCCATTGCCGTCATCGAAGCGCATGGTCACGCCGGCATCGTCCTGGTCCACGCCCAAGCAGCGCCAGCCGAGCTGTACCGCATCCCTGCCCAGCCGCTCGTGCACGGCTTCCAGCAATACCATCTGCAGGTCGCCGCGATGGATCGAGAACTGCGGCCAGGCATAACCGGCGTCACGGCCGGCCGGCTCGCTGTAGACGAACTGGCCAAACTTGTTGAAAAAAATCGATTCCTTGGTCGTGACCGCTACCTCGGACAGGCACCCGGCCAGACCCAGTTCATCCATCACCCGTACTGCATGCGGCAACAGGTTCACGCCGGCACCCAGGGGGCGGATTTCCTGTGCCGCCTCGAAGACACGGCAGGAAATGCCCTGCTGATGCAGGCAAAGCGCCAGTGTCAGGCCGCCAATGCCGGCGCCGATGATGGCGACATCGTACTGATGAGAGTGCATGCTGATTCCTTTCGTCCGTGCCGGCGCCTCAAAGCAATGCCGGGAAAGCGCCATTAGACATCAAGTCACCACATTCGGAAAATTCATATTTCATATCAATTAAAAAGAATTGCTTATGAATGGCGAAGCGAACGTGTCACGGGTTTGCGGACAATGGAAGACAGATGCTGGTCGGGCGCGGATGGAAGGAATATGTGCAGCGAAGCACAGGGCCTTTCATTAGGCCCCGAGCCCAGTCATTCAAGCGGCAGGCGGGCTGAATGGCTCCAAGGCCATGCCTGCTCCACACTGCCTTAATCCTTCGAAAACTGCTTGCCTGCAAAGTCGACGGTAACAAGCTTGCCATTCATCTTGCCCATGCCGGGCGAGTTGGCAGGCATGCCCGGCACGGCGACGCCTTTCACCGCCGGCGCGGCAATCAGCTTGGCCAGCGCGGTGGCGGGCACGTGGCCTTCGACGACCTGGCCCGACGCATCCACCACGCCGGTGTGGCAGGACTCCAGGTTCTCCGGCACGCCGAGGCGCTTTTTCACTGCAGCCATATCGTCCGAATCGACCGCTTTCACCTTGTAGCCTGCTTCGCGCAAGTGCTCGACCCACGCGCCGCAGCAGCCGCAGTTCGGGTCCTTGTAGACCGTAATGGCTTCGCCTGCGGCGTGGGCAAGGGTCGAGGCGGCCATCAGCAGGCCAGCGATCAAATAGCTTTTCATCCTGTACTCCATTCAAGGCTGCTTCATCAAAAGTGGTCTTACTTTAACCCTTACTACTGTGGGAAGGTCAAGGCATGCTTCGTGCGGTTCGTTAAGCCGGGCCCGTCATCTTCGCGCAAATCGCCGGTGCGTGCTCGACATGCCTGAAACCTGGCGGCCCTGGATAGCGATTGCCCGTTGTCCTTAAATGCAGTCAGGAACTTTTGCATCGGAGCAGCAGTCGAGAAACGGCTTACCTCGCTACTGCAAGAGGTTTACAATGCAGCCCGGCACGGCAGCAACTGTAGAAGCCATGCCGCATGGAATGCTAAACTAAAAAAAATGAACCGTTTCTTGAAGACTCTGCTGCTCTGGCTCGTGCTGCTTGCGCTTTCCTTCCAGGGGATCGCTGCCACTATGCAGACCGTCTGCGCGCCGATGGCAGGGAATGGCTCAGCCGGCATGCCGGTCTCCGCGGCGGTTCACCATCACGATGGCCAGGCGATGAACATGGCGCATGCCGATGCAGGCCATCACGGCGCCGCGGTCAAGCCCAACGCGGCTCCAGACAAATCCCACGACGGCAAGCACAAGCATGCCACCTGCAGTCTCTGTGCCCACTGCTGCGTGGCCGCCCCTGCGCTGATGTCAAAGTCAGACCCGAATAATGCCTGCCGCAGCTCCCTGCCCGTCACCGCTGCTCCCCTGCCCTGGCTTGCCGGCATCGTGCCAAGCGGCCTGGAACGTCCTCCCAAACGCATGACCGCCTGATCGCGTACCGGGATTGGCTACGCCGGACAGAACTTGTCCTGCGCTCCGGGTCCTGGTGCAGTTTGCGTGCCCTGGCACGCCTGCCTTATCGATTTCGAGGTAATCATGTTCTTATCCTATTGGTCCAGGGTCTTAGCCCTGGCGCTTCTGCCTCTTGCCGCCATGGCGCAGCAAGGCCAGCAGGCCAGCCCGGCCGATCCTGATGCGCCCGTGCCGGCTTCCACCTACATCTCTGTTTTCAAGGAGTACCGTTCCGCCACGGATGCACAGGGTACGCCCGACCAGACTTGGCGTGGCGCCAATGAGGCGGTGCCCGGCAAGGATGCCCATGCCGGGCATGGTCCGACGCCGGCATCTCCCGGGAAAGACATCACGCGGGCGCCCGCTGCGCCTGCCGACCCGCATGCCGTCCATGGCAGCCATCATTAAGGAAAAAGCATGTCGACAAACCGCAATGCAGCGCGCATGAAGCCGCTCGCCATCGCGTTTTCAAGCCTGCTTCTGGCAGGCTGCGCGAGCTTTTCCAGCGACGGTGGCCTGGACACCGTATCCGCGTTCACCAGGGAACGCACAGGCCAGGCCGTGCAGCGTGACAGCTCAGCCGAAGATACCGCCGCAAGCGCCTCGGCCGTGAAGCAGTTTCTGACACAACCCCTGACGCCAGACGCCGCAGTGCGGATTGCCCTGGCCAACAACAAGGGGCTGCAGGCGGCATTCGCCGAACTCGGCATTGCCGAAGCGAACCTGGTGCAGGCGGGGCGCCTGCGCAACCCCGGCTTTTCCTTCGGCCGGATACGCGGCGGCGACAATATCGACATCGATCGCAGCATTTTGTTCGACTTCGTCGGGCTGCTGACACTGCCGCTACGCACCGGCATCGAAAGCCGGCGCTTCGAGCAGGCCAAGCTCCAGGCCGCCGCGCAGGCGGTTCAGCTGGCCACCGACACCCGTAAAGCCTACTTCAACGCCGTCGGCGCGCAGCAGGCGCTGCACTATGCCGGGCAAGTCACTACCGCGGCCGAAGCCAGCGCAGAGCTAGCGCAGCGGATGAGCAGGGTCGGCAACTGGAGCCGGCTGGACCAGGCCCGCGAGCAGGCCTTCTATGCGGATGCCACTACCCAGCTTGCACGCGCCAGGCATAACGCCGTGGCGGCGCGGGAACAGCTGACCCGCCTTCTCGGCCTGTGGGGCAGCGCGCTGGACTACGCCATCCCGGAGCGCCTTCCTGAGCTGCCGGAGAGGCTGACCGACGCCAACGACATCGAGGCACAGGCGATGCGGCAGCGGCTGGATGTGCAGATCGCCAGGCAGGGCGCATCGGCCACGGCCAGCGCGCTGGGCCTGACCCGCGCAACCGGCTTCATCAATGTGCTGGAGCTAGGCTATGCCAACAAGAGCCAGACCGGCGAGCCACGACAGAACGGCTATGAAATCGAACTGGCGCTGCCCGTGTTCGACTGGGGCACCGCGCGCCGCGCCCGGGCCGAGGCGATCTACATGCAGTCGTTGCAGCGAACCGCGGATACCGCAATCCGGGCGCGCTCGGAGGTCAGGGAAGCCTACTCTGCCTACCGCACCCGGCATGACATCGCCAGGCATTACCTCGATGAAGTGGTGCCGCTGCGCAAGCGGATTTCCGATGAGGTGCTGCTTCGCTATAACGGCATGCTTGCCAGCGTGTTCGAGCTGCTGACCGACTCGCGCGCACAGGTCAGCAGCGTCAATGCTGCCATCGAAGCGCAACGGGACTTCTGGATCGCCGAGACCAACCTGCAGGCAGCCATCAATGGCAACGGCAGCGGTGGCGGCTCGACCGAGATACGCGGCCAGGCAGTCGCTGAAGCGCAGCCGCAACATTAAGCAAAGGAACAGCAATGGTTTCACGCAGAAATTTCCTGGCCAGCGCCGCCACGATGGTGGGCGCAGGCGTTGTCACCCGTGTTGGCGCGGCTTCCCTGCCGGAAGCGGTCATCATGGAGACCGCCGCCACCCAGGCGCCGCTGGCGCCACCGAACGGCCGGCCCTACCATCCGGTCGTCACGCTTAATGGCTGGTCGCTGCCCTGGAGGATGAACAACAGCGTCAAGGAATTCCATCTGGTCGCCGAGCCGGTGGTGCGCGAGTTTGCGCCGGGCATGAAGGCCAATCTCTGGGGTTATAACGGCCAGTCGCCAGGGCCGACGATTGAAGTCGTGGAAGGCGACCAGGTGCGCATCTTTGTCACCAACAAGCTGCCGGAAGAGCACAGCATCCACTGGCATGGCCAGCGGCTGCCCAACGGCATGGACGGCGTGACCGGCCTGACGCAGCCCGGCATCCCGCCCGGCAAGACCTTTGTCTATGAGTTCACTGCCAAGCGCCCGGGCACCTTCATGTATCACCCGCATGCCGATGAAATGGTGCAGATGGCAATGGGGCTGATGGGCTTCTGGGTCACGCATCCGAAGAATCCCGACTTCATGCGGGTGGACCGTGACTTTGTCTTCCTGCTCGGTAATTACGACATCCAGCCGGGCAGCTATACGCCCAAGGTCAGCACCATGCTGGACTTCAACCTGTGGACCATCAACACCCGGGTCTTCCCGGGCGTAGACTCGATGAATGTGCGGCAGGGCGACCGGGTGCGCATCCGCATGGGCAACCTGACCATGACCAACCACCCGTTCCATCTGCATGGCCATGAATTCGCCGTCACGGGCACGGATGGCGGATGGATACGGCCGGAAGCGCGCTTTCCGGAAGTCACGATGGATATCGGCGTGGGTCAGATGCGTGCCCTCGAATTCATTGCGGACGAGCCTG
This sequence comes from Noviherbaspirillum sp. L7-7A, assembly GCF_019052805.1. NCBI lineage: Bacteria > Pseudomonadati > Pseudomonadota > Betaproteobacteria > Burkholderiales > Oxalobacteraceae > Noviherbaspirillum > Noviherbaspirillum sp. L7-7A. The sequence goes on along the minus strand of NZ_JAHQRJ010000002.1, from coordinate 184,304 downwards.
GCGACTGGCCCTTTCACTGTCACAAGTCGCACCACACGATGAATGCGATGGGCCATAACATCCCGACCATGATAGGCGTGGACCAGAAGGGCATCGCCGAAAAGATCAACCGCCTGGTGCCGGACTACATGGCGATGGGGGAACGCGGCGGCGCCATGGGCAGCATGGAAATGCCGCTGCCGGACAATACCCTGCCAATGGCCACCGGCGAAGGCCCGTTCGGCAATATCGAGATGGGCGGCATGTTCACTACCGTGAAGGTGCGCAAGGAACAGAAGCCTGGTGACTATTCCGACCCCGGCTGGTACAAGCATCCTAAGGGGTCCGTGGCCTACGAATGGACCGGGAACGTCCCGGCTGCGACCAGGGCGCCGGGAGCCAGTCTCTCCGCTGCCGGCGTCGAATACCGGGCCAGGAAGCCACAGGGCCATCAACACTGAAACAGGATAGAAAGGAATCTCTCATGAAGCTGCCACGAATCGGCATCACGGCGATGCTGCTCGCCGCCATGGCCATGCACGGTACGGTCCGGGCACATGCCACCCTGCAGGGCGCCACGCCCGCGAAGGATGCCGTTGTCGCCGCGCCGACGGAAATCACGCTCCAGTTCAATGAAAAGCTGGAAGGCGCCTTCAGCAGCGCCAGGGTGATCGACAGCGCCGGCAAGGCAGTTGGCACGGACAAGGCCGCCCTGGATCCCGCCAACCCGGCCATTCTGAAGCTGGCCGTGCCGGCGCTTGCAGCAGGAAAATACAGGGTCGAATACACCGTCGTTGGCCATGACGGCCACCGGCGCAAGGGCGACTATGCCTTTACCGTAAAGTAAGCGATGGAGTCAACGCCTGCCCAGGTCGCCGCAACTGCGGCCATTAACATCAGCTTTGCATGGGCCATGGGCGTGCTGGCATGCCGGCTCTGGCTGATCGGGCAGGCAGCGCCGTGGCAGCAGGCAGTCGCCAGGCGCCTGTCCCGGGCGATGCTCGCGGGATTGGCTGTTTGCACCGCCGCCGTCTTCCTGTCCTTGTGGACGGAGTCCGCCATCATGGGCGACGTCGCCTGGCTCGATGCCTGGCCTGTCTGCATGCAGATGATTACCGCGACCCACTATGGCCACGCCGGTGCCGCAGCCCTGGCCCTGCTTGTCGTTGCCATGCTGGCGCATCCGTTTCTGTACCGACGCGGCTTGGACAGGCACTATGTGGCAGGCATGGGCGGCCTGCTGATGTCGGTGGCGGCAGCGCGGGTGGTAATCGGCCATGGGTACGAGCAGGGTCCGTTCAGTGTCGCGGCATTAGCGCAGTGGCTGCACCTTTTATGCATGGCGTTATGGGCCGGCATCGTGTTCGTCGCCGGCGGGCTGGTGCTTCCCCGGGTGCTGCTGATGGAACCGGCGCCATCCACGGCGCGCGCCGCGTACCTGGGCGCCATGTCGAAGTGGGCGACTGCGGCCCTGGCAGGTGTCCTGGCAACCGGCGCCTGTAACGCCTGGCGCCTTCTCGACGGTCCCGGGGACCTTGTCAGCGTGGCTTATGGGCAGGTGCTGCTGGCGAAGCTTCTGCTGGTAGCGATTGCAATCGGGCTTGGCGGCTACAACAGGTTCCTCGGCCTGCCGGCATCGCTCGCGGCAAGTTCTCTGCAGGCAGCGCAGCGAGGGCTGCGCAACGTGATCGCGGTGCTGAGAATCGAAGCCATTGCGCTTCTGCTTGCTCTGGTGGCAGCAGCGATCCTCGTCACCAACGCGCCGCCTGGTCATTGAGAAAAAATCCGATCAATCCCATCAAAATGGAAAGGCATAGCCTATGAAAACAGTGGTACAAGCAGCATTTCTGGCGGCACTCGCTGTGTCGTCGCTATCGACAAGCCATGCGCAGCCCGCTGAACCCGGGACGACCGCAGCCGACACGATGTCTGCCGGCGAGATAAAGAAGGTCGACAAGGCCGCCGGCAAGATCACCATCAAGCACGGCCCACTGAGCAACATCGGCATGGACGCGATGACCATGGTGTTTCGCGTCAAGGACCCGTCCATGCTGGACCAGGTGAAGGCGGGCGACCATATCCGCTTCATCGCTGAACAGCCGAATGGCCAGCTCACTGTGACGCAGATGGAAAAGCAGCAATAGGCCTTATAGCCTTATCGCCTCGCACCGAAAACCTTCTTCATACTGGCGCTTGACCTTCCCATTGCAGGAAGGTCTGGATTGGACTCTGTTTTGGCAAAGGAGATGACACCATGTATGAACTGCAAGTGGAAAGCATGAACTGCGGCGGCTGCGTCAGAAGCGTGACCAGGTCTGTGAAATCGATCGACAGCAAGGCAAGAGTCGATGTCGACCTGGCTGCCAAAATGGTCCGGATCGCATCCGAGGCCAGCCTGGATGCCGTGAAATCAGCAATTACTGAAGCCGGTTACCCGGTGACGGCCAGCGCCGCCGTATGAAGACAGGAGGTCCAACGGAATGGCTGCCATGGCGTTCGCCACTGGCGCGTCCGCTTCTGTTTTCTCAACGACCGTAGGCACGGCAGCCCTTCCCGCTTGCCGATGTGGCATGACAATGCGAAGTCAATGGCAGCCATGCTGCGCGGTCGCCAGCTCATCCAGAATCGGGCAGTCCGGACGAAGGTCGCCGTGGCAGCTGTTGGCCAGGTTCTGCAGCTCATTGCGTATCGTCTGCAGCTTTTCGATATCCCGGTCCAGTTCGGCAATGTACTGACGCGCCAGCTTCTTTACATCGGCGCTCTTGCGGCCGCGGTCTTCCCAGAGGCCGAGCAGGGTCCTGATGCGCTCGAGGGAAAAGCCCAGCTCGCGCGAGCGCTTGATGAAGCGCAGCGTCTGCACGTTCCTGTCAGTGTATTGCCGGTAGCCCGCATCGGTTCTGCTTGCAGCCGATATCAGGCCGATGCTCTCGTAATACCGAATCATCTTTGCAGTGACGCCAGAGGCTTCTGCCGCCTGTCCTATATTCATTGCCGTTCTCCTTCGATGAATGCCGGCTTCCAGCGCCTGAGCAGCAAGGCGTTCGACACCACGGACACGCTGGAGAATGCCATGGCGGCGCCAGCGATCACCGGGTTTAGGTAGCCAAGGGCAGCCAGCGGAATGCCCACGATGTTGTAGATGAAAGCCCATCCCAGATTCTGCTGGATCTTGCGATAGGTCTTCTTCGAGATGTCGATCGCTTCCGCCACCAGGGTTGGCTCGCCGCGCATCAGGGTAATGCCGGCCGTATGCATGGCCACATCGGTTCCGGTCGACATCGCAATGCCCACGTCCGCGGCAGCCAGCGCCGGCGCGTCGTTGATGCCGTCGCCGACCATGGCGACCGTCTTGCCATCCTTCTTCAGGGCGGCGACCACATCGGCCTTGTCGCCAGGCAGCACCTCGGCGCGGAAGTCGCTGATGCCCACGGCCGAGGCCACGGCGCGTGCGCTGCCCGGATTGTCGCCTGTCAGCATGACGGATGCCACGCCGATTGCCCGCAGGCGCTGCACGGCCGCCCTGGCGGATGGCTTCAGGGTGTCGCCGAAGGCCAGCAGGCCGGCCAGTTCGGTGGCGCCATGGCCCCGTATCGCCAGCCATGACACTGTGCGCCCGGCGCTCTCGTGCTGTGCGGCCGCTTCTTCCATTGCAGCCGTATCGAGGCCGATCTCATGCATCAGGCGCTTGTTGCCCAGGTGGACGGTGGCGCCATCGACATCGGCGCGCACGCCACGGCCTGCAAGCGCCTGGGCAGCCGTGGCCGGCCGCAGGGCAATGCCGCGCCTGATGGCCTCAGCCTGCACGGCCCTGGCCAGCGGATGCTCGCTGTACTGCTGCACGGCGCGGGCCATTTCCAGCAGCGCGTGCCAGGAGCGGGAGCCGGCCTCGACCGCCACTACCGCCGGCTTGCCTTCGGTCAGCGTGCCGGTCTTGTCGAAGGCAACGACATTGACCGCATGCGCGGTTTCCAGCGCTTCGGCGTCCTTGATCAGGATGCCGTACCTTGCCGCCACGCCGGTTCCCGCCATGATGGAAGTCGGTGTGGCCAGGCCGAGCGCGCAGGGGCAGGCAATGACCTGCACCGCCACGGCGTTAAGCAGGGCCTGCTGCCAGTCGCCGGTCATCAGTCCCCAACCAAGCAGGGTGACCAGGGAGATCAGCAATACCACCGGCACGAAGACGGCGCTGACCTTGTCGACCAGGCGCTGGATTGGCGCCTTGACCGCCTGCGCATCCTCCACCAGCCTGATGATGTGCGACAGCATCGTATCGCCGCCGACCGCGGTGGCCTTCACCACCAGCATGCCGTCCGCATTGACTGCGCCGCCGGTGACGGTGTCGCCCACGTTCCTGGTCACCGGCAGGCTTTCGCCAGTCAGCAGGGATTCATCCAGGTGGCTGCTGCCCTCGGTCACTTCGCCATCCACCGGCACCCGGTCACCGGGGCGCACCACGATCATGTCGCCGACGCGCACCTGCGATACCGGAATCTCGTCTTCCCGGCCATTGCGCCGGATGATCGCCGTGGTGGCTTTCAGGGACTCCAGCGCGCGCAGCGCGGCGACAGTCTGATGCTTGGCCCGTGCCTCCAGCCATTTGCCGAGCAGCACCAGCGTGATGACCACGGCGGAAGACTCGAAATACAGATGGCCCATGCCTGCATGGTCGCCGTGCCCGAGAAGCAGATACAGCGACAGCGCATAGGCAGCGCTAGTGCCCAGCGCAACGAGCAGGTCCATGTTGCCGGAGCGTGCCAGCACGGCTTTCCAGCCCGCCTTGTAGAAGCGGGCGCCAAGCCAGAACTGCACTGGCGTTGCCAATGCAAGCTGCAGCCATCCCGGCAATGCCCAGTGAACGCCGAATGGCATGACCAGCATGGGCGCAACCAGCGGCGCACTGAGCAGTGCAGCCACGGCAACCGGCCACCAGCCAGGCAGAACGGCTTCCGCCTTGCTTGCAGACACGCCGTTACTGGACACCGGCGCAGCCTCATAGCCAGCCTTCCGAACCGTGGCCAGCAGCGTTTCAATTGGCACGCCAACCGAGGTGACCTGGGCCTTCTCGGTAGCCAGGTTGACCGAGGCGCCAGTCACGCCAGGCACTTTCTTCAATGCCTTCTCGACACGCCCGACACAGGAAGCGCAGGTCATCCCGGAGATCGTAAGCGACACCGTATTGCTCGGGATGTTGTAGCCCGCCTTGTCGACCGCAGCCGAAAGCGCATCGACCGGGAGCGCGGGACTGGCGCGCACCGTCGCCTTTTCGGTGGCAAGGTTGACCGAAGCGCTCTCCACGCCGGGAACGGCCTTCAGGGCTTTCTCGACGCGCGCAACGCAGGAAGCGCAGGTCATGCCTTCTACGCTGAAGCTCAGGTCGATCGGCGCAACGGCAGGTTTGACGGCGGTATCCATGACATCCTCCAGTTTCATGCCTGCAGGATAAACCTTCCCGTGATGGTAAGGTCAAGCGGCCATGGAGGATATTTTGGTATCAGTCGCTCGTCTGCGTCCGGGCCGGGAGGCACCGCATTGGCGTGCGCCTGGCTCGATATAAAGCCCTTGTCGGATGGCAAGCCTTAGTTTTGCTGCATTGGAATTATTCGCAGGCCTTGTCGTTTGCACGGCAAGGCGCCAGCCACTGCGTTCAGTCCAGCATGCCCGCCAGGCGCTGGCGGATGATGGCCTCGGCCTGCGCCATGATCCTGTCGAGCAGCGCCTGCACTGTGGGAATATCGTCGATCAGGCCGGCCACCATGCCGCAGCTCCAGGCGCCGGCATCCATCTGGCCTTCGCGCATGATGCGGGGATAGACGCCGGCCACTTCGGGCAGGATGTCCTTGAACTCGATCCTGTCGCCCAGCGCGCGCTCCTTTTCCAGCAGGCGCTCCACGCCCGCATTCACCAGTACCCGTTCGGTGTTGCGCAGCGGGCGCATGACCAGGCGGGTGTCGAGCTCGCTGGCTTTCAGGATGGCGTCCTTCACGTTCTGATGCACCGGCGCTTCCTGGGTGGCGATGAAACGGGTGCCCATGTTCATGCCGTCGGCGCCCATGGCCAGCGCCGCCACCAGTGAGCGACCGTCGGCCATGCCGCCCGAGGCAACGAAGGGGATCTTCAGTTCGTCGGCGGCGCGGGGCAGCAGGATCATGTTGGGCACGTCATCCTCGCCAGGATGCCCGCCGCATTCGAAGCCGTCGACGCTGACCGCGTCGCAGCCTATCGATTCGGCTTTCAGCGCATGCCTGACCGAGGTGCACTTGTGGATCACCTTGATGCCGGCGTCCTGCAGCCGCGGCAGCCATTTCGCCGGATTGTTGCCGGCGGTTTCAACCACCTTGACGCCGGCATTGATGATGGCGTCGATGTAGCCGGGATAGTCGGGCGGCGTCACCGCCGGCAGGAAAGTGAGATTGACGCCGATGGGCTTGTCCGTCATTGCCTGGGCACGCCGGATCTCTTCGGCCAGATGCTTGCCACTGGGCTGGGTCAGCCCGGTGATGATGCCCAGGCCGCCGGCATTCGACACCGCTGCCGCCAATTCGGCAAAGCCGACATAATGCATGCCGCCCTGGATAATCGGACGCTCGATGCCGAACAATTCGGTGATTCTCGTTTTCATGGTCTCTCTTCCCTTGTTGGTCAATGTGGCTCGCCGGTCACCGCAGCCGACCGCGAATGGCGATGATAGGGCCTTTGCGGGCTGGAGTGTTTTCCAGGGCCTTGCCGTGGGCTGGCGAAACAATAGACGAACTTGTCCGGATGGCATGGAAACAAGGAGCAGCGCATCCGGATTGAAATATTTTCTGTTCCGTCCGGCACTTTTTCCGATCAAGCCGGTCCGAGGCCTAACACGTTCAACATGGCCATTGGAGAACTCATGAGCGCCCAGCCGCAAGCCAATTCCAGTCAGTTCGATGATGCTGACATCCTTGGCGGCCTTTACGGCGCCGGCATCATCGCTTGCAAGGGCGGATTCGAGCGGGCCTGGGTGCAGCGCCTGCGCGAGGATGTCGACGCGCTTTTTGCCGAGGCGCTGCAGCGCCCCGGCGGCGCGCTCAACCGCGGGCCGAATCGCTATTACGTGGAGGTGCATCCGGAACGGCTGCGCGGCTTTGTCGATATCGCCACCCATCCGTGGATCGTCGCGGTCAGCCAGGCGGTGCTTGGCCCGGACTACCGGATTGTCGAGATCGGCTTCGATGTGCCGGGACCGGGTGCGGCCAACCAGCCCTGGCATCGCGACTTCCCGACGCCGGAAGCCACGGCGCGCGGCCGCCGGCTCAACTCGCTGGCCTTCAACATGACGCTGGTGGATGTGACTGAGGAGATGGGGCCGCTGGAGATCGCGCCAGGCACCCAGTGGGACGACATCAACGGGTGCAGCGACGCCAGCGGCATGTTTCCCGACCAGGCACTTTATCCCCGTTATGAAGCGCGGATGCAGCGCAAGATGCCGGCCATGGGCGACATCTCGGCGCGCTCAGCGCTGACCATCCACCGAGGCACCGCGAACCGCTCCAATGCGTCGCGTCCCATCCTGGTGCTGGGCGTGGATGCGCCCGACGCCGGCAATGCGGCGCGCCATGATCTTCAGGTGACACATGCCTACTGGGAAGCCCTGCCGCAGCAGGTACAGCAGCATCTGACCTGCCGGGTGGTAGAAACGCTGGAGCCCATTGTGCAGTTGCACACGATCGAGGGATTGAAGATGGGGGTCTGAGAATAACGCCTCTGTTCATCCCGGGTAACTGTGAGCGGGGCCAACCGTAGTAGGGTGGAATACCCGAAGGGCATTCCACGGTTGTTGAACAGCGCATGGTTTTGACTATGTCTGTCGTCCCACCGCTGATCGTGAAATCCCCTTCGGGGTATTCCACCCTACTCATTCGGCTGCCTATACATTGGCCGGCAGAACCGTCCCCCAACATTCCCCAAAGCCGATGCGCGCCGCGCCGGCCTTTTCACACCAGCCACGCAGCACGACGGCATCCTCGTCCTGCAGGTAGGTGCGTGCCTCGCCGTTGGGCAACTGCAGCGGCTGCTTGCCGCCGACTGTCAGCTCCACCAGCGCGCCAGCCTGGTCCAGCGTCGGTCCCGACAGGGTGCCGCTGCCGAACAGGTCGCCAGGCTGCAGGTTGCAACCATTCACGGTGTGATGCGCCACCATTTGCGCCACTGTCCAGTAGGCATGGCGGTAGCTGGTGCGGCAGATGGTGGCGTCGCCCTGCCCGGCCTTGCGCATTGTTGGCGTCTGGATGCCGACCTGAAGCTGGATATCGAATGCGCCGGCGCGGCGGTTGTCTTCCGAGTCCAGGTAAGGCAAGGGCTGCGGCTCTCCGGCCGGCCGCTCGAACGGCAGGCGGTAAGGCGCCAGCGCCTCCAGCGTCACGATCCACGGCGAGATAGTGGTGGCGAAATTCTTCGACAGGAAGGGGCCGAGCGGCTGGTACTCCCAGGCCTGGATGTCGCGCGCGGACCAGTCGTTGAGCAGGCAGATCCCAAACACATGCTCCTCTGCCTCATTCATCGCAATACGCTCGCCCTGGCTGTTGCCGATGCCGACGAAGATGCCCAGTTCCAGTTCGATATCAAGCCGCTGGCAAGGACCTACCGTTGGCTCGGTCGCACCGGGCGGCACGGTCTGTCCCACCGGGCGGGGAAAGGCGCGCCCGGAAATGCCAATGCTGGAGGCACGACCGTGGTAGCCGATCGGCACCCACTTGTAGTTGGGCAGCAGCGGATTGTCCGGCCGGAACTGCTTGCCGATATTGGTGGCGTGATGAACCGAGGTGTAGAAGTCGGTGTAGTCGCCGATGCGTGCCGGCACGTCGTATTCGGCTTGCGCCTGCGGCACCAGGCAGGCTTCCAGCTTGGATTGCTCCGCAGCGCCCTCGCGCAGGGCGCGCGACAGCGCCAGGCGCAGTGCGCTCCATTTGCCGGCGCCTAGCGCCATCAGGGCATTGAGCTTGTCCTCGCCGCCGGCCTGCAGCGCCACTGCGGCGTCGCCGCTGAAGACGGCGGTGCCGGCAGCGGCGGCCAGGTCGAGGATCTGGTCGCCGATGGCCACGCCGCCGCGGAAGGCTTCGCCGCTGCCCTTGCGGCGAAATACCGCGAAAGGCAGGTTCTGGATCCGGAAGTCCGAGACCGGCAGGTTGGCGGAGGCAACCCAGCTGCGCAGTGCCGGGTTGTGGGTTTCATTCAGATTGATCATAAGCGTATCGGGCCTGTGGTTGTTTGCCTGTCCACACTGGACAGGGGCGGCATGTCAGCGCCGTTCATTTGCTGGTCGGAGAAAAGTGCTTCTTCAGGTTCTGCCAGCACTGGAAGTATTCGCTCTGCAGTTGCGAAGTCTCCAGCGCGAATTGCGTCGGCTTGATCGCCACCGGCGTTTCGAACATGAAGGCCATGGTATCGCTTACCTTGCCTGGCCTGGACGTGTCAGAGCGGCTGGCCTTCTCGAAGGTGTCGGCATCCGGGCCGTGGCCGGTCATGCAGTTGTGCAGGCTGGCGCCGCCCGGCACGAAGCCTTCGGCCTTGGCATCGTATTCGCCATGGATCAGGCCCATGAATTCGCTGGCCACATTGCGGTGGAACCAGGGCGGCCGGAAGGTGTTTTCCGCGGCCAGCCAGCGCGGCGGGAAGATCACGAAGTCGATGCTGTCGACGCCCGGCACCGCGCTCGGCGCCTGCAGCACCAGGAAGATTGACGGGTCCGGATGGTCGTAGCTGATCGAGCCTATGGTGTTGAAGCGGCGCAGGTCATATTTATAGGGCGCGAAGTTGCCATGCCAGGCCACCACGTCCAGCGGCGAATGGCCGATCGGTGCGCTCCACAGGCGGCCGCTGAACTTGGTCAGCAACTCGAAGTCGCCTTCCTTGTCTTCATACCAGGCCGACGGCGTCAGGAAATCGCGCGGATTGGCCAGGCCGTTGGACCCGATCACGCCGAGGTCGGGCAGGCGGAACAGCGCGCCAAAATTCTCGCAGATATAGCCGCGCGCCTGGCCGTCCGGCAGGCTGACCTGGAAGCGCACGCCGCGCGGTATCACCACGATTTCCTGCGGCTCGACATCGATCCGGCCCATCTCGGTGGCGATCGAGAGCCGTCCCTGCTGCGGGACGATCAGCAGTTCGCCATCGGCATTGTAGAAATAGCGGCTTTCCATGTCGCGGTTGGCTGCATACAGATGGATCGCGCAGCCGCTGCCGGCATCGGGCGCGCCATTGCCGGCCATCGTCACCCAGCCTTCGATGAAGTCGGTGGCGATATCGGGCATCGGCAGCGGGTCCCAGCGCAACTGGTTGGGCGGCGTTGGCGGGACGCTGGAAAAGTCCGATACCAGGCTCTGGGAAGGCAGCAGCTGGAACGGCTTATGCACCGCGCCCGGACGGATACGGTACAGCCAGGAGCGGCGGTTGTGGCTGCGCGGCGCGGTAAAGGCGGTGCCGGAGATCTGCTCGGCATACAGGCCATAGGGCGCGCGTTGCGGCGAATTCTGGCCCACCGGCAGGGCGCCCGGCAGTGCCTCGGTGGCGAACTCGTTGGCGAAGCCCGACATATAAGGTTCGGGAGACGAAGCGGGTCTGGCATCGGTCATGGCGGACACTCCTTGTGATCATGGCTGCGGCGGATCGCCACATGCGAAGAGCCACACTATAGGCACAGGCGGCACCGTTTAAAATACAAATGCAAAAATGACGACTATTGACCATATCAATAATGGGTAAAGCATGCGCGACGTTGCCGACATCGATCTGAACCTGCTGGTGGTGTTCCACCAGCTTTACCAACTGCGCCATGTGTCGCTGGTAGCCAGACGCCTCGGCCTGTCGCAGCCGACGGTGAGCAATGCGCTGGCGCGTTTGCGCAAGACCTTTGGCGACGAGTTGTTCGTGCGCACCGCCCATGGCATGCAGCCCACGCCGGGCGCGGACCGGATTGCCGAGCCGGTCGGCCATGCCCTGGCCAGCGTCAGCGCGGCGCTGAACCTGGAGGAGCCGTTCGACGCCGCCAGCAGCGAGCGCCGCTTCGTGATTGCGATGACCGATGTCGGCGAGATCCATTTCATGCCGCGGCTGGTGGAATACTGCGCGCGGCTGGCGCCGCATGTCGGCATCAGTTCGGTGCGGGCCAGCGCGGTGGACTGGCAACAGCAGATGGAAGCTGGCCGCATCGACCTTGCGCTGGGCGCCTTCACCGATGTGGCGGAACGGTTTTTTCATCGCCGCCTGTTCAGCCAGAACTATGTCACCATGTTTCGCCGCGGCCATCCGTTCTCGCAGCGCAAGGTTGGCCTGAAGGAATTTCTGTCGGCCCGGCACCTTTTCGTCGATTCACGGGAGAGTCCCTATGACCAGATCAATGCCCGCCTGGAAAAGGCCGGCGTGACCCGCTCGGTGCAGTTCCAGGTGCCGCATTTCACGGCCGTGCCCTACATCATCAGCAATACGGACATGGTGGTGACGGTGCCAAGCAAGCTGGCCCAGCAGGCTTGCGGCCCGTTCAACCTGGATTACGCCGCGCCGCCGCTGCGGCTGCCGGCGCTGCATACCCATGTGTTCTGGCACCGCCGTTTTCACCAGGACAGCGGCAATCAGTGGCTGCGCTCGCTGATTGCAGAATGCTTTGTGGAAGATCAGGCATTGGCCGACAGGCCATCCGGCGCGTTGCAAGCTGCGCCATCCTAGCGAGGCATCCGAAAGGCCACGATATACCCATATCGCCATCAGGCTTATTGATTAGAAATAAGCCGCCTGCTAAAATATTTCTCTCAGGAAAATAAATCAGCAGGCGACGTCACATGCTCAATACCAAGGAAGCGTTTCTCATCGCCTCGCTGTTCTGTTTCGTCATTTTTCTGCTGCTGTTTTCCGTCAAGCAGGACCGCATCCACGGCGTGCGCCAGCTGTTGCTGGCCAGCGTGCTGGGCATGGCTGGGAATATGCTTTATGCATTCGGCCGGGAGTTGCCGACTGTCTTTGCCTATGAAGTGGCGAATGCAGTCTATGCGGCGTCATCGGTCGCTATCTTGGTCAGCTACCGGCAGTTGTTCGGTAGGCGCTTTTCGGTACTGCTGATGTCCGGCAGCATTGCGCTGCTGACGGGGGTGACCGCCTACTTTCATTACGTGGCCAATTCCTTCGACGCCCGGACGATTGCCGTGTCGGGCTTCCAGGTTGGCATCACTGTCATCATTGCCGCGACCGTGCTGAAGTCGCGCGACTACAAGGGACGCTCCCGCTATCCGGCCATGTACGCGCTGTGCATGTGCGCGCTGATCGGCGGCGGCCATCTGGCACGCGTGGTTCGCCATGCCCTGATGTCGGATGTACCGCATTCGCTGCTCGAACCCACTGGGATCAACTTGCTGTTCGTGTGGGCCAATGCCTTTGCCCTGCCCTGCCTGATGCTGGGCGGCCTGCTGATTGCCCACTGCCGTATCGTTACCAGCATTGAAAACGCGGCCAACTGCGACTTCCTGACTGGCGCATGGTCGCGGCGGGCCTTCCATGAAACCGGCCCGAGGTTTCTGGAAAGAAGCCGTTACGACAGGCAGCCACTGGCCCTGCTGCTGATCGATCTGGACAATCTGAAGCCAACCAACGACACCTACGGCCATGCTGCCGGCGACGCTGCGCTGACTGACTTCGTTCGGCTGTCCCACACTGCCCTGCGGCCGGTCGATTTCCTGGCCCGCATCGGCGGCGATGAATTTGCCCTGCTGCTGCCGGACACCGACCTGATTGCCGCCGTTGCCATCGGGCGGCGCTTGCAGGCCGTGATCGCCGCCGCACAGTCCGGCGAGGCGCTGCAAATCACGCTGAGCGTCGGCGTGGCGGTGCTGCGTGCCGACGATACGCTGCCTGCGCTGGTGAAGCGGGCTGACGAGGCGTTGTATGGCGCCAAGGCGGCCGGCCGCAACCGGGTCGTGACTGAAGCCGGCGGACGCATTGCCAGACTGGTGGCCTGATACCAATCCCTGAGAACTTCGCTGCGTGCGCGACATCCAAATGTGTCCACACTACTCTGGCGAGGAGTAACAGATGAGCACCACGCACCCCAACCGCAGCCGTGGCCAGGAAACCGGCAGCGAAGAGATCCGCCGCAAGCAGTCCGGCGACCAGCATGACTTGATCGCCGATGAAAATGCCGCCATGTCGGAGCGGCCGCACCGGATGGACCGCGGCAACCTGCAGCAAGATCAGGGCGGCGGCGACAAGAAGCGGGACGACAGTTCCACCTGAACCGCCCCGGGCGCCGCAGATGCGGCACCCGGCAATGCATCAGTCGACGGTGACGCCGGCGTCCTTGACCAGCTTGCCCAGCTTGGCCGACTCGGAACGGATCAGCTCGCCGAAGGCTTCCGGCTTGCCGCCGACAATCGGCGTGCCCAGTTCTTCCCAGCGCTTCTTGAATTCAGGGTCGGCGAAGATCTCATTGATGGCCTGGTTCAGTTTGGCGACCACGGGCTTGGGCGTGGCTGCCGGCGCGACGATGCCATGCCAGCCTGAAAAGTTATAGCCCGTCAGGCCCGACTCGGCCAGCGTTGGCACGTCTGGCAGGGCGGGGCTGCGGGTAGCGGTAGTGACCGCCAGCGGACGCAGCTTGCTACTTTTGATGTACTGCACCGAGCTGCCAAGGATGTCGAACATCACCTTGACATGGCCACCCATCACATCGGTCAACGCGGGACCGGCGCCCTTGTAGGGAATGTGCTGCAGCTTCAGGCCAGTGGCGGTATTGAAGAGTTCGCCGGCCAGGTGCTGTGGCGTGCCGTTGCCGGCCGAGGCAAAGCCGAGATCGGCCGGCTTGTCCTTGGCCAGCGCCAGGAACTGCTTGATATTGGTTGCCGGCACCGAGGGATGCACTTCCAGCACCAGCGGATATGCCGAGATCTGGATGATGGGCGCGAAGTCCTTCAGCGGATCGAAGGGAATCGAGCGGTAGAGCGTCTTGTTGACCGCCATCGGGCCGCTGGCGGCAAGCAGGATGGTGTAACCGTCGGCCGGCGCCTTGGCGACGAAGTCGGTGCCGATATTGCCGCCCGCGCCAGGACGGTTGTCGATGATCACCGGCTGCTGCAGCTTGGCCTGCAGCGGCACCTGGATCAGGCGCGCCATCGCGTCGGTCGGGCCGCCCGGCGGATACGGGATGATGAACTTGATCGGCTTAGATGGATAGTCGCTGGCGCCGGCGGCAAAAGCCTGTACCAGCAGCACGGATGCGAAAAGCGCTTTTTTCAACATGTCTTGTCTCCTTGGTTGATGTCGCAAACAGGCGCTAGGCGAGCCGCCGCTTCAATGCGCTGACGGCGCTGTGGACTGTGGTCAATACCGGCAGGCCGGTGGCCTGCTCGCAGGCCTCGCGGGCGCGGGCCATGCTGAACTGGGCCAGCGCGATGGTCTTGCAGCCGGCTGCCTGCAGCATGCGCGCCTGGGCCACGATCAATTCATCGTGGCGCCCGGCGTCGCCGCGGTTGAGCGCATCCAGCGCGCCTTCGGCCAGCGCGGTCAACAACTGCACCGACGCGGGAAACTCCGGCGGCATCGATGCCAGCGTCGGCCCGAAGGTGGCGATCAGTCCGACCGGACCGGCCGCGTTCGCGGCATCGGCGACCATGGCCTCGTTCGGCTTCAATACCGGCAGGTTGGCATAGCGCCGGGCAACGGCCTCAATGCAGGGACCGAAGGCGGAACAGGTAAACAGGATGCCCTGGGCGCCGGTGCCGACTGCGTATTCCGCCAAGTCCTGGAAGCGCTGGTGCATGGCTGCATCCAGGCCGCGGCCGGAAGCGGCGAGATCGGCCGACAGGGAATCGTCGAGCAGATTCATGCGCCTGGCCTGCGGCCAGTCATGCGCCAGTGCCTGGTTGATAGGGTCCACCGAATGGTTCAGCGCGTGGATCAGCGCGATGCGTGGCATGGAGGAAGTCGTATTCATGGTGAGTGGCGGTAAAGCTTCAGTTAATGGGCCGGCAAGCCGACGTGGAGGGCTGTGGAGAGCCGGCTGCGTGCAGACTACTTCTCGATCTTCGGCAGTTCCGGCGCCAGCAGCCGCAGGCCCGCTTTCAACAGGTCGTCATAGCGCTTGCGCTCGGCGGCGATGCTTTCCGGCGTCCATTTGAAAAAGCCTTCGCCGGTCTTCATGCCGAATCTGCCGCTTGCCAGCCGATCGGAGAGGGCCTTGGCCGGCACGGTGTTGGCGGCCAGCGACGGATACATCGTGGCCGCGGCTGGGCAATGCACGTCGATGCCGGCATGGTCGCGCTGCAGCACCGGCCCGGCGGCCAGGAAACGGAAGCCAAAGCCGAAGCGCACCGCGGCATCCACATCCTCCGGCGTGGCGATGCCGGCATCGATCATGGCGAATGCCTCGCGCGCCAGCGCATGCTGCAGGCGGTTGGCGAGGAAGCCCGGCAAGTCCTTGCGCACCAGGACCGGCACCATGCCGCAGGCCCGCATGAAGGCAGACAGCGCTTCGCCAAGCGCGGCGGAGGAGCGCTCGCCCAGCACTACTTCGACCAGCGGCACCAGGTGGGCCGGCATGAAGAAATGCAGGCCCAGCATGCGCTGCGCCGATGCCAGTCCTTCGGCGATGGCTGAAATCGGGAAGCTGGAGCTGTTGCTGCAGAACAAGGTGTCGGGCCTGGCGCGCTTTTCCAATTCGGCAAACAAAGCCTGCTTGGGCGCCAGCCTCTCCGGTATGCATTCAATCACGAGGTCAACCGCCTGCCAGTCCACCTCGTCCAGCGATGCGCAGGCGCTGAGGCAGCCGCGCATGTCTTCGGCTTCCAAGCCACGCAGGCCGCTGGTGAAATAGTCGTCCAGCGCCGCACGTCGCCCTTCTCCCGGTTCGAGCACGATGGTGCGGCAGCCGGCGCGGGCCAGCACCAGCGCGACGTCGGCGCCCATGGTGCCGCCGCCGGCGACGAGCGCGCAGGCGCGCGACGGTTTGGGCAGGCTGGCAACCTGGGAGGAGGAAATGGAAGTAGTAGGAGCGTGATCGGTGTTCATGGGCCTGGACGGAGCAAGAAAAACTGCAGTCTGCCGCCGAGACTTATTTCTGTGAATCGCATATTTTCTATAAACTTATCGATTATGGAGATAAATCTTTCGGCCCGCGACATCCGCGCCTTCCTTGCCGTGGCCCAGACGCTCAGCTTCAGCCAGGCGGCGCAGGAAATGCACCTGTCGCAGTCGGCCCTGTCGACACTGATCAGCCGGCTGGAACAAGCTGTTGGCACGCGCCTGTTCGACCGCACCACCCGCGCCGTTGCCCTGACGGCGGCCGGGGAGGTGCTCGCCGCGCAGGCCGAGCAGCTGCTGTCGGACATCGAGCGCGCGGTGGTCGCGGTCCGCGATGTGGCGGCGGTGCGGCGCGGCCGGGTGGCAATTGCGGCCATGCCGTCTTTGGCGGCGCGCATCATTCCCAAGCTCTTTCGCAGCTTCAGCGCCAGACATCCGGACATCAGGCTGTCAGTGGTCGACACCCTGTCCGAGCCGGCCTTCGAGCTGGTGCGCGAGGGCCGGGTGGACTTTGCGCTGACGGCGGCCAATCCCGCCTATACCGACCTCGACTATGTGCCGCTGACGACTGACAACTTCGTGCTGCTGGCCGCACCCGGCCACCCGCTGGCCAAGGGTCGCGGCAAGGTGCGCTTTGCCGACACCCTGCCCTTTCCGCATATCACGATGTCGCGCCATACCAGCGTACGCCAGTATGTCGAAGCGGCCGCGCTGCAACATGGCTTCGGATTCCATCCCGCTTATGAAGTGGACCATCTCGCCACCATTGGTGCCATGGTGATCGAGGAACTCGGCGTGGCGGCACTGCCGGCGCTGGCGGCCGACGTGATCGGCGACCCCGGCATCGTGCGCCGTCCGCTGGTGGAGCCGGTGATACGCCGCTCCATCGGCCTGGTGCTGCGCCGCGAGGGCTCGCTGTCGCCGGCCGCGGCGGCCATGTTGGCGATGTTAAAGCAGCAGTTGCGCAAGCCGGCCGCGTAGCACGGTAAGGGAATAGCGTCAGGCGAGTCCGCCAGCAGCCGATCGCCTTCCCATGTAAAGGCCTTGCATGCCGATGAATTGCCTCATATGGCTGACAAGATTTGCCGCCATGGGCAATTCAGCGAGCGGGGAACAGGGGCAGGACAAGTCCACTGCGCACCGCCATTCAAAACGCGGCACGCCCGCTGCCTGCTCGTGGCAGCCGGCTCAGAATGCCTGCAATACCGTGTTCAGATGCTGCACCTGGGGCGGCTCGGCAAAGTAGGGGCCGGCGAGGCGTCGCCATTCCTGGAAGTCGGCACTGTTGCGAAAGTCAACGGTATGGTCCTCGACGGTCTGCCAGCCGACCACCAGCGTATACCTGTCCGGATACTCTACCGACTGTTCCAGTTGCATTGAAACGCAACCCTTGGCCCGCTGGAACAAGGGTGCCGCTGCCTGCACCGCCGCCACGAAGCTGGCTTCCTCGCCTGCCTTCACCCTGATCTCTGCCCGCTCGAAAATCATCGTATCTCTCCATGTTGATGTTGATGTTGACGCCCATGCCGGCCTGCAGACAGGCGCGACGGCGCGCTCGCATCTTAAACGGTTAATGCATTCGCAGCACTGCTGGGTAATACGACGTAACGTGATGGCCACCGGCGTCTCTCCGCTGTCCCACCACGCCCCGCATCACCAATCTCGATAGTCCGCGAAACACTACCCAGCCCTCAACCGCCACGCCGCTTTCCCTGCCGCCGCCGCAACGCCGCGTTCTGCGCCTGCAGCATCGCATCGACCCGCTCGGACGCAGTGCGCGCCAGCGACTGCGCTTCCTCGATGCTGGGGAAATACTCGGGCATGCGGTAGCCCAGCCAGGCATAGGCGGAATACAGCCGGCACTGGTCCTCCACTTCCTGCAAGTTCAGTCGGCCGAGCTCGCGCGGGTCGACCTCGAGCTTCATCACCCGCTTCTTCGCCAGGGCCCTGGCCCAGCCTTCCCAGGCCAGTTGCAGCGTGGGCACGCGGCTGGCGATGGGCACCAGGGACAGGGTGAACTTCTCGGCGATGGTCAATGGCAGCGTGTCGAGCCACAGCGCCCGTTCCGACTGCTCCTCGGTGATGCGCGGAAAGAAGAAGCCGTCCGGCACATCGATGTTATGCACGAAGCGCTTCAACAGCCGCACCAGCGACTGCTCGCCGGTCACGGAAGAAATCCGGTGCAGATGCTCCAGCGTCGGCGCGACCGAGAAGTTGGTGGCCGGCACCGGCGCCAGCTTTTCCTTCAGCAGTGCGCGGATCACGTCGTGCGTATCCTCGTCGTAGCCCGCCACGAAGCCTTCCTCGTGCACGCCGTAACGCCCGGCGCGGCCGGCGATCTGGCGCGCCAGCGCCGCGGAGATTTCTTCCTCCTCGACGCCGTTGAACTTGACGGCGGTGGTCATCACCACCCGCGAGATCGGCATGTTCAGGCCCATCGCCAGCGCATCGGTCGCCACCACGATGTCGGCCTCGCCATCGCGAAAGCGCTGGGCCTGCGCACGCCGCACTTCGGGCGACAGGTTGCCGTAGACGGTGGAGACCGACATGCCGGTCTCGGCGATCATGTCGCGCCACATCAGCACCTCGCGCCGGGAAAACGCGATCACGGCGTCGCCGCGGCGGAAGTTACGCAGCTTCCTGACGGCCTGCCCTTCCATCGTCAGCGGCGCCTTGCGCTTGAGCATGTGGATTTCGAGCGGACATTCGAGTCGTTCAGCCAGCGCTTCGATCGCCTTGCGCGCTTCCGGCGCGCCCACCAGATAGACCGTGGTGGCGGGTGCGCCGCAGACGGCGGCGGTCCAGGCCGCGCCACGGTCGCGGTCGGCCAGCATCTGGATCTCGTCAATCACGGCGACCTCGACCCTGGTGCGGCTGTCCAGCATCTCGACCGTGCTGGCGACATGGGTCGCGCCTTCCTCGATGCGGCGTTCCTCGCCGGTGATCAGGCTGACCTTCAGCGCCTTGCCGTGCGGCCGGGCCGCTTGCATGCGTTCATAGTTTTCCAGCGCTAGCAGGCGCAGCGGCGCCAGGTAGACGCCGCTCTTGGCATGGATCAGCGCCTCCATTGCCTTGTGGGTCTTGCCCGAGTTGGTCGGGCCAAGCACGGCGATGAACTTGCGCGGCAGGCGGCGCGCCATCTCGAAGGAATCGGGATACTCAGCCAGGTTGATGCTCTCGCGGGTCAGCGCGGCATGGCGCTCCTCCTGCGCCCGCTCGATCGCATGCGCCAGGCGCTGGCGGATGCGGTCGAACACGAATTCCGCCGGGTCGGCGCTCTCCTGCCCGGCCAGCGACTGCAGGTAGGGCATCGCGTCCAGGCCGGCATCCTCGGCCTGTTCCTCGATCTCGCGCGCGAAGGCGGCGACCTGGCGGCGCAGCGCTTCTATGGCTTCCGGCGTGACCCGCTCCCGCACCAGCGCGAGCTGGGCGTCGTCATCCATCCTGCGCCATTTGGTAGGCTTGGCCAGCACGCCGTAGGCCGGCACCAGGTCGTAGGGGATGCGCAGCAGGCCGGCTTCGACCTCGCCAGTAAAGCGCACGAAAACCCGGCCTTCCAGCTTGACCAGGCGTGCACCGGCGGCGCTCACATACTGTTGTGCCGAGGCGGCGTCCGGCGCATCCTCGTGCTCGCCGGCGGTGGAAAGGGGAATGTCTGGCTCTGTCATTGGCAATCATCAGCGGCGGCGCAGGCCGCCAGGTAAAAGGAACCGGTATCGTACCGGAGCGGCCCGGGGTTCTGTTGGAGCGGGAACAATGGCGCCGCTAGCGCGTGGCGGTCACGGCTGCCGGCGCGGGCGCCTGGCGCAGCCGGTGGCTGCTCAGCGCGTCACGCAGGCACCAGGCAAGCGCTGCCAGGCCCAGCGCAGTCAGCGCCAGGCTTTGCCAGCCATGCGACACCGGCACCACCGCGCTTGGCAGCGCGCGCCATGCCAGCCAGTGCGGCGCCAGCAGCGTGATGTAGGCGCCGAGGTTGATCAGCAGCGCCACATGCAGCATCCGCTCTAGCGGCGGCAGGCGGCGCGTATGGTCTTCCAGCACGCTGTCCCAAGTCGATACCGTCACTTCGCAGGCGACCACGGCGGCGACCAGCCAGGCAGCCGCGCCATGCCATTCGAACCAGGCCAGCCCAAGAAACAGCGCGGCGAACAAAGCCTCCCGAGCCGCGTGCAGCGCTTCCTCCATGGCCGCGCCCGGCCGGTGCGGCAGGCGTTCCGCGAGCTCATGGTTCAGGGCCACATCCAGGCCGCCAAGCAGGCCGTGCAACACCAGCAGCGTCAATACCAATTCCATTGCTCCCTCCGCATCGTATGCGGATACGACGCCGGCCGGCGGCTGCGGTTCCACTACAGCGCAGTTAAACGCTGCCGCTCAGGGAGCCGGCCCCGCGTCGGCGCGCCGGGACGTGGTCTTGCGGGCC
Source organism: Noviherbaspirillum sp. L7-7A (assembly GCF_019052805.1). Taxonomy (NCBI): domain Bacteria; kingdom Pseudomonadati; phylum Pseudomonadota; class Betaproteobacteria; order Burkholderiales; family Oxalobacteraceae; genus Noviherbaspirillum; species Noviherbaspirillum sp. L7-7A. Next base: position 163,879 of record NZ_JAHQRJ010000002.1, on the reverse strand, counting down.
TGTTCCACCATGCCGGTCAGCAGTTCGACCGGCAGCGGAAACACGATGGTCGAGGACTTGTCGCCGGCGATGTTGGCCAGCGTCTGCATGTAGCGCAGTTGCATTGCGCCCGGCTGCCGGGCCAGCACCTCGGCGGCCTGCATCAGCTTTTCCGAGGCCTGCAGCTCGCCCTCAGCATGGATCACCTTGGCGCGCCGCTCGCGCTCGGCCTCGGCCTGGCGGGCAATCGCCCGCACCATGGATTCATCCAGGTCCACATGCTTGATCTCGACATTGGCCACCTTGATGCCCCAGGCGTCGGTCTGGGCGTCGAGCACCTGCTGGATATCGATGTTGAGGCGCTCGCGCTCGGCCAGCATCTCGTCCAGCTCATGCTTGCCCAGCACCGCGCGCAGCGTGGTCTGCGCCAGCTGGCTGGTTGCCTCGAAGAAGTTGGCAACCTGGATGATGGCCTTTTCCGGATCGACCACCCGGAAGTACAACACGGCGTTGACCTTGACCGATACATTGTCGCGCGAGATCACGTCCTGGGTCGGCACGTCGAGCACAATAGTGCGCAAATCAACCCGCACCATCTGCTGGAGCACCGGGATCAGGATCACCAGGCCCGGCCCCTTGACAGCCCAGAAGCGGCCGAGCTGGAACACCACGCCGCGCTCGTATTCGCGCAGCACCCTTATCGATACGGCCAGCAGCACCAGCAGCAAGACGACGATGAAACCGAATCCGAAGCTCAGGGTGGCGGGCATGTCGATTCTCCTTGTGTGTCGTCGCCGATCGGAACCACGTCGAGCAGCAGGCCTTTGCGGGCCACCACCCGCACCCTCTGGCCGCGGCGCAGCGGCGTGGTGCTGGCCACGCGCCAGGTTTCGCCGCGCAGCCGCGCCCAGGCCTGGTGCGGCGCGCCGGGCGCTGCCTCCACCTCGGCAATGCCGCCTACCATGTCGTCCAGCCCGGCGATGCGCGGCCGGCGCCGGGTTTTCAGCGCCAGGGTGGCGATGGCGCCGAGCAGCAGCGCGCTGGCCACTGCCACGGTGGCGATCAGGCCGAGCGGCAGGCCGTAGCCCGGCAGGTCGGTATCGATCAGCATCAGCGCGCCGGCAACAAAGGCGGCGACGCCACCGATGCCCAGCACGCCGAAGCTGGGCAGAAAGGCTTCGGCCACCATCAGTAGTAGCGCCAGCAGGATCAGCGCCAGCCCGGCATAGTTCACCGGCAGCAGCTGCAGGCCGTACAGCGCAAGCAGCAGGCAGATGGCGCCGACCACGCCCGGCGCCACCGCGCCCGGGCTGATAAACTCGAACACCAGGCCATACACGCCAACTGTCAGCAGCAGCAACGCGATGGTCGGGCTGGTGATGGTGGAGAGCAGCTGCACCCGCCAGTCGGGCTGCACACGCACCAGCGTCGCGCCGGCCGTATGCAGCTGCCGTTGCTGGCCGAGCACGGTGACCTTGCTGCCGTCGAGCTGCCGCAGCAACGCTTCGCCGTCGGCGGCGAGGTAATCGATCACCCGCAGCTTCAATGCTTCCTCGGCCGGCAGGCTGACCGCCTCGCGCACGGCGCGCTCGGCCCAGTCTGCATTGCGCCCGCGCAGCTGCGCCAGGCCGCGGATGTAGGCGGTGGCATCATTGACCTGCTTGCGTGCCAGCGCCGATTCCGGCCTGGCGGCAGCGCCGGGCGGCGGCTTGTCGCTCTCGGGCGCTGCGCCCGGCGGGCCGATCTGCACCGGCGTGGCTGCGCCGAGGTTGGTGCCTGGCGCCATCGCCGCGATATGGCTGGCGTAGAGGATATAGGTGCCAGCGCTGGCGGCGCGCGCGCCGCCGGGCGCGATCAGGCCCGCCACCGGCACCGGCGAGGCCAGGATGGCCTTGATGATGGCACGCATCGACGTGTCGAGTCCGCCGGGCGTATCCATTTGCAAGATCACCAGCTGGCTGCCGTCGCTGGCGGCGCGCGCCATGCCGCGCACCATGTAATCGGCGCTGGCCGGACCGATCGGACCGTCGATGCTAAGCAGCGTTACCGGCGCCGGCGCGGCCAGCGCGCAGGCGGCCAGCAGCAGGCCGAGCAGACAGAAGAGCGCGCCGCCGGCATGCCGGCGGCGGCTTCGAGGCAGTGGCATCGCGCGATTTCCCGGAGTCCCCACAAGGGCCGGTTATGGCCGGCCTACCATGCCCATTCTTGTGCAGCCGGGCCGCGCGGCTTTGCGTCACATCAGACGGCGGCGTGGCTGGGGCCGGGGCGCTGCCGGCCCCAGCCAGCCAAACCTTACCGGATGATCACCATGCACATGCGCGTGACCAAATTCCATGGCCCCAGCGTCACGTTGCCGGCGTTGACGCGCTTGCGGAACACGCTACAGGTGAGAGTGGCGCTGCCTTCGCGGGTATCGGTCTAGGTGTCGTCGACCCAGGACGACACGCCGCGGTCGTTCTGCAGGGCGATGTAGACGTCGGCCGCGGCATTGGGGGTAGAAGAGGCCAGCGGCTTGCCGGCATAGCTCCTGGAGTCGTTGGCGGTCCATACACTGGGTGCCAATCGGGTTGCCCGGTTGCTCCGTTGGCTGCAGACTCCTGGTTGGACAGGTGCAAGGTGCCTAGTCGATTTTATTCCACGGAAGCAAAGCAAAGCGCCGAATACGACAGCCGCTATGCTCGTCGGTATATTGCAGATGCTGGCGCCCGTCTACGCCAGCCGGCATTCCTTATCTCAATGGGAGTCACCATGACAGATGCACGCTTCTTTCAAGCCGCCGCCACCTGGGACCAGCGCTACAGCGCACCGGAATTCGTCTTCGGCACCGAGCCCAATGCCTACCTGGCAGACCAGGCCGGCCTGCTGCAGGCGGGCAAGAAGGCTCTTGCCGTGGCGGATGGGGAAGGACGCAATAGCGTCTGGCTGGCACGGCAGGGACTGCTGGTCGATGCCTTCGACATATCGCCGGTAGGCGTGGACAAGGCGCGTCGCCTGGCGAGGGAGGCCGGTGCCGACGTTAACTACCACGTCAACAGTTGCGACGACTGGGCCTGGCAAGCCAAAGCCTACGACTACGTCGTGGCGATCTTCGTACAGTTCGCCGATCCCGACATGCGAGACAGGCTGTTTGCCAACATGGTGAGGAGCCTGAAGCCGGGCGGCTGCTTGGTGCTGCAGGGATACACCCCCAGGCAGCTGGAGTATAAAACCGGCGGCCCCGGCCTGCTGGAACACCTGTACACCGAGGACATGCTGAGGGCGGCATTCGCCGGCCTGCGCATTGTCGACATGCGGTCCTACGATGCGCAGTTGAATGAAGGCAGCCGGCACAGCGGCATGTCCGCGCTGGTTGGCATGGTGGCGCAGAAATAAGGGCCGACGGAAAGGGCCTGTCAGACCTTGCCAACGAAGGCGCTGGCCACCGCCGCCAGCAGGCAGGCCAGCGCCGCGCCTAGCGCCAGTGCGCGCATCAATGCCGGATGCACAGGCACGGGCTTGGCGCCGGTCATTAATGCCCTGGCCCGCATCCTGCCGCAAATATGGAAGCCGGCAGACGACGTCAATAGCGCGAGCCCGAACAGCAGCAGCATGCTTTCGTCATCGGCCAGGCCGGCACGCAGCCACAGCAGCGCATTGACCAGAAAGGCGAAGGCGGTGCGGCTCCAGGCAAGCGCGGTTCTCTCTGCCTGCAGGCCGGGGTCATACGGAGACAGGGCGTTCTGGACAGGCACGATGCGGCAGCGCTTAGGCGATGGCGACCATCACGCCGACGAAAATGCCCAGCATCAGCAGGCACACCGACAGCAGTGGGATTACATGGGGAAAGGGCAAGGGCTGTGCATGGCGCATCGCGATTTCATTGGCCCGCCAGCGGAAATAGGCCAGCCCGCACAGCGCCGCGGCCAGCAGGCACAGGAGCACGGTCCCGGCAAGCGCCAGTCCTCTGGGCTGCAGCCGGCTGGCGAACTGGTGCACCAGCACTGCGCCGGCCAGGATGGACAGCGCTGTCCTGATCCAGGCCAGGTAGGTTCGTTCGTTGGCCAGCGAGAACCGGTAGTCAGGTTCCGTGCCGTCCTGTTGCCAGGCCGGTCTCCTGCCTTGCCGCATTGTCTTACCCCCGGGTTGTTTATGATGACGGCGCATGTCGATGCCAGCGTCCGTCGCTACGAAGCGCGCCAGTATATCAGCCGCCTTCCATGCTCCACGGCGGCGCCAGGCGCATGCCGGCGACGGTCATTGCGCCTGCGGCTGGAGGGCAATCACCGCCATGCCCGCCAGCGCCAGCAGCGCGCCGGCGACGTCCCAACGGCTTAGGGCGATGCCATCGACCAGCCGCAGCCACAGCAGCGCGACCACGATGTACATGCCGCCATAGGCCGCATAGGTGCGGCCAGCCGCCGCCGGATGCAGCGTCAGCAGCCAGGCGAATGCCACCAGCGAGGCGGCAGCCGGCAGCAGCAGCCAGGGCGACCTGGCGTCGCGCAGCACCAGCCACGGCAGGTAACACCCGACGATCTCGGTCAAGGCTGTCAGTGCGAACAGGGCGGCGACTTTCACTATTTCTGGCATTAGGGGCCTCGGTGGACGGGATCGGTGCCTGCCAAACGCGCCTGGCGCTGGGCAGCCTTCTGCTGGTCGTCCTGCGGTCGCCATTCCAGCAACTCGAACAGCGCCATGCCGACCAGCGTCGCCAGCACGAACACCAGCGGCCTGATGCCGCCTGACAGCAGCAAGGCCAGCGACGGGCCGGGGCAATAGCCGGCCAGCCCCCAACCTGCGCCGAAGGCCAGGCTGCCCAGCGCCAGGCGGCGGTCGATCCGGGTGGCCGCCGGCAGCCGCATCGGCCCGCCGAGCAGGACGCCCGATCTGCGCCCGGCCAGCCGGAATGGCAGGAAGGCCGCCGCGATGGCGCCGGCCATCACCAACGCCAGCGACGGGTCCCAGTTGCCGGCCAGGTCGAGAAAGCCGATCACCTTGGCCGGATTAGTCATCCCTGACAGGATCAGCCCGATGCCGAACACCAGGCCCGACAACAATGCAATGACGATCTGGATGGCGGACTCCTCAGGCCAGCAGGTGGCGGACGATAAACACCGTGGCGAAGCCGGCCGCCGTGAAGCAGATGGTGGCTACCAGCGAGCGCGGCGACAGTTGGGCAATGCCGCAGACGCGATGTCCGCTGGTGCAGCCGGCGCCATAGCGGATGCCGATGCCCACCAGCAGGCCGGCCGTGATCAGGATGCCGGCGTCGGCATCCACCACCGTCTCCGGCAGGGGCCGGGCGATGGCGTAGAGCAGCGGCGCGATCACCAGGCCGGCCAGGAAGGCAACCTGCCACAGGATGTCGTTTCTGGCTGGACGCAGCAGTCCGCCGAGGATGCTGCTGATGCCCACGATGCGCCCGTTGAAGAGGATGAAGATCGCCGTCGAGATGCCGATCAGGATGCCGCCCGCCAGCGAGGCCCATGGGGTGAAATGGGTCCAGTCGATGTTCATGAGGCTTTCTCCTTCTCCTGTTCCGGGGCGCAGTAGAGCGCATGGAGTACCGTCATCACCGCCAGCGCTTCCCGGCTGGCGATGCGGTAATAGATCTGCTTGCCCTCGCGGCGGGTAGCGACCATGTCCTCGTCGCGCAGCACCGTGAGCTGCTGCGACAGCGTCGGCTGCCTTATCCCGGTCATTTCTTCCAGTTCGCCGACGCAGTATTCGCCCTGTGTCATCTGGCACAGCAACAGCAGCCGGTCCGGATTGGCCAGCACCTTCAGCAGACCACAGGCCTGGCCAGCAGCCTGGCGCAACTGTTCGATATCGATAGTGGCGGTGGTGCTCACCGTGTCACCTTGTGGTTTGTTATGGCCATGCAAGTTGCAGGCGCATTTTTTACTCGGCCATATTATATATTTTTGTATAGTGAATCACCAGCAGCCTGTGTCGCCATGCAGGGCGTGGCTGACGCAATGCCGTGTTTTCGGCGCCAACAGCACATCACAGAACCCAAGGACATGACCACGACCCCCAGCATCGCCAGCAACGCCTGCCTCGCCCTCGCCGCCACCTCAACCGTGCATGCGCAGGAGCGCAGCAAACCGAAAACCGCCGTCAGCGGCGAAGCCAAATCGGCCAAGACCAAGACGCTGGAAGCCGGCGCCAGGCTGTTGCAGAGCAAGGCTCCCCTGCGTGACTTCGATGTCTACCTGGTCGGCTTTCACCCGTTGAAGGACCATCCGGATACCCAGATCGAAGCCCGTCATTACTGCCATCAGGTCAATCAGGACTTTGCCCAGTGCGTGCTGTTCGACGGCAATACCGGGCGCGCCAACATGAATGACGTGGAATACATCATTTCCGAAAAGCTGTTCGCCGGCCTGCCCGAAGAAGAGCGCAAGTACTGGCATCCGCATAATGGCGAGACCCTGTCCGGCCAGCTGGTGGCGCTGGGTATACCGCAGGCGACGGAAAAGTCGCTGATGAAGACCAAGATATACAGCTACGGCACGACCTGGCATTCGTGGAACACCGGCATGGCCGGGCAGGCGGGCGACCGGCTGCCGCTAGGCGACCCGATGCTGGCATGGTCCTTCAGCCGCTACGGGGGATCCTGCCTGGGCTGGCCGAGAAGTGCGACCAGGCGCTGGGCACCGACACCGGCAAGAAGCGCCAGGATCGCGCCGATCTGCGGTCGCTGGCCAAACCGCAGTCCGGCGTGGACGACCTAAAGGACAGGTTCGACCGGCCGACCAGGGAGATTCCAGGCGTGGTCGACAGCAAGGCCGGCGCTGCACGGCGCTGACCTGCGGCTGCCGTGCCTCATGCCGGCAGTGACAGCGCCACCCTGGCCACCATGCCGACCGCAACCAGCGTAGCCACCATGGCAAAGGCGCTGGAGATGGGCGCCGCCGATGCGTGGCGCAACCATGCAGGCCGCGCATGGCCCATGCCGAGCTAGTGCGGCCTGCGGAGTTTTCCAGGAATGTCTGGCGGATTTGCACGGCAACCCGGCCTCAGCAAACGGACGCTGTACCGGAGCCCTGGAACCCGGGCATCGCCATGCCCGATCAGGAAGCAGATTCATGACCGGCAACGGCCATGCGGCACCGCCCCTGATGCCGGCGCCAGCCGGCCCTTGCAGCGATGGAAGTGCATCGGGCACGCGCCGGATCAAGCATCGATGGCCGCGCAGCAGGCATGATGCCTTCATGATGCCCAGCCACCTGCCCAACGATGCTGCTTAGGGTTGATACTGTCACCGGCCCCCTTGGCCTGCTGGAGCCGGCCGCCTTCTGGCTCGGCACCGAGAGGATCACGGTACTCGATATCGTCGACCGCTGGCCGGCGGCTGACTATACCTATTTCAAGGTGTCCACCAACGACCAGGCCAGCTATATCCTACGCCATGACAGCCGGCAGGACTGCTGGGAACTGACGCTCTTCAAGTCGCCCGGCCAGGCTGTCTGACCTTTCTTCCCTATGCTTACGTCCAGCAGACCGGCCAGCGGCGCCTGCCGTTCCAGTTCATCGAACCAGACCGCATAGCCGGCATCGCTGGGATGCAGTCGGTCGGCCGCGATCAGCCGCTGCGGGTCCTGGGCGAAGGGGTCGGCTGCATGTTCGCGGTAGAGGTCGACATAGGCCGCGCCCACCGTGCCGGCGCTGGCACGCGCCAGCCGGTGCAGCAGGCGCGCCCTGTATGAAAGCAGCCACGACAGCGGCCGCGGGAAGAAAGGCGCATTGCCCACATTCGGCGCCGGCAACAGGATGACTCGCCCTGCCTGCGAGGCTGCGCGATGCAGCGTCAGATCGATGTCCCGCGCCAGGCGCGACTCTGACGTGAAGCGCATCACGTCGTTGGCGCCGCCGGCAACCAGGATCAGGTCATGCTGCCCGACGTCGCGCAACTGCTCGGCGATGTCGGCGAAACGCGCGCCGGCGCGGGCCAGGTTGCGTATCCGCAGCGACGGGTAACGCGCAGCAATGCGACCCGCCAGGCTAGCTTGCGGCGTGCTGGCGCCGGTGCCCAGCGCGGTGCTGTCGCCAACGATCAGCACGCTGGCCTCGGCCGCTTCCGGGCTGGCATGGAAAGGCCTGCTGAGCCGGCTCAGGCGCGCCGCGTGGCGGAGGTTCTGCATGGTGCTGCCACCGACCGATGCGGCGGCAGCCAGCATGGCCAGATAAAGCGTGCCGCGCACGGCCAGCCGGCCGGAAGTGCTTGCGATCATTGATGGATTCCCTGCGGCGGACTTCGCCACGAAACGGCTGCCTGGGGCGATCATGTGCCTTGGGGAACAGCCTGCGGCGGTATTGCCGCCTTCTGTCGAGCCCGCAAGCCTAGCCTCGGTTCAGCCATTCCGCCGTCGCCTTCGTTTGACGCAACATTTCTGTGGCTGTCTGTCAGCCGATTCCGACGACCGATACGCTGCTTGTCCGATAGGCATCCGGAACACGCTGACCTAGAGTCCACAACATAGACACCTATTTCATCATCAGGAGACTGCCATGAACCGCGACACCGATACCCGCAAGGTCACGCAGACGGACGAAGACGACCGCGCCGCCCAGCCCACCATCGTGCATGAAACCGTGCCCGGCGAAGATCCGATCATCCAGGGAAGCGATATGGACGCCAAGAACAAGGCCGGCAAGAGCACGGCAGATGAGGATATCTGAGGTGACAGGCTAAGGTGGCTGACACCCGGCAGCCCATGCTCGCCGGTTGCGGGTGCCAGAGAAAGCAAGCCGCTGCCCTCTTCCTTGCCTGTCCTCCTGCCTTCAGCCGAACAGCTTGTTGGCCGTTTTGGCGATCAGCTCGCCCTGGTGGCGCGCGCCGTCCAGTTCGAGTTGGCTGGGCCGGCGTTCACCCTTGCCGCCCGCGATGGTACTTGCGCCATAGGGGCTGCAGCCGACGATCTCGTCCATCGTCATCTGGCCCTGGAAGCTATAGGGCAGGCCAACCACGGTCATGCCGAAATGGAGCAGGTTGGTAATGATGGAAAACAGCGTGGTTTCCTGTCCGCCGTGCTGGGTGGCGGTGGAGGTGAAGGCGCCGCCCACCTTCCCGTTGAGCGCGCCGCGCGCCCACAGGCCGCCGGTCTGGTCGAGGAAGCTGGCCATCTGGGATGGCATGCGGCCATAGCGGGTCGGGGCGCCGATGATGATGGCGTCGTAGCTCTCCAGTTCATCCACCCTGGCTTCCGGCGCCTGCTGGTCCAGCTTGAAGTGGGCATTCTTCGCCACTTCCGCCGGAGCGGTTTCGGGCACCCGCTTGATGTCAACCGTCGCGCCCGTGCCGCGCGCGCCTTCCGCGACCGCATTCGCCATGGTTTCGATATGGCCGTAGGTGGAGTAATAGAGAACGAGAACCCTGGACATGCTTGCCTCCGCTGATCATTAAATGATGAATCCGGCGGACAGGGCCGCCGGGCTGACTCGTAGAGAAAGCCCGGTATCCATAGTTCAACCAATCGGCGGCAGGAAGGACTGCCGTCATGAGGGTGCGATTTGATCAAGCCCGGCGCGGCGCCGCCAGCTACCTGCCCTTGAAATGCGGCGCGCGCCGCGCGAAGAAGGCGTCCATCGCCTCGGCGAAGTCCTCGGTGGCGGCGCTGGCGCGGAAGTTGTCGCGCTCCAAGTCGAGCTGGGTGTCGAGATCATTGTCGAGCGCCTGCCGCAGCAGGCGCTTCATGCGGCCGATGGCCAGCGTCGGTCCATCGGCCAGCCTGCGCGCTAGCGCATCGGTTTCCTCCTGCAGCGTGGAAGCCGGCACTACCCGGTTGATCAGGCCCAGCCGCAATGCCTCGGCGGCGTCGAAGGTATCGCCCAACAGCGCAATGGCCATCGCGTTGCGCAATCCGACCAGGCGCGGCAGGTTCCAGGAGCCCGACACGTCGCAGTTGGCGGCGACATTCACATAGGCTAGGTTGAAACGGGCGGTATCGGCGGCGATTGCCAGGTCGCAGGCCATGGCCAGGCTCAGGCTGCCGCCAGCCACGCTGCCATGCAGGCTGGCGATCACCGGCGCATTCATCGCCGCCAGGTGCCTGACCGCCTTGTGCATCGGCTCGATCAGCGCCATCGCGGTGCCGACCGGGTCCTGCCGCAACGCCGCCAGGTCGCCGCCGACACCGAAGGTGCGGCCTTCGCCGCGCAGCACGACGGCGCGTACGCCGGCGTCCGCCGCCAACTCGGCGCAGGCATCATGAAAGGCATTGGCGGTCGGGATGTCGAGCGCATTGAGGCCGTCCGGACGGTTCAGGATCAGCCAGGCAACGCAGCCTTCACGGCGCAGCACGACGAGTGCATTGGATACAATCATGACGCATCTCCTCTTCTTTTTGTGGGTGGGACTGGGACAGCGCCGCTTTCCTGTAGCGGCCGGTTGCTGCCATGGTGCACGCAATGGCTTTATTCGTCCATTGTCGGTTCGAAGCAACTGAACATCGGACTTTGTTAGAGCAAGCGGCTTCCTGTGTTCCTGGCCTCATCTGACATCATCTTTAATATTGCCTTGGGTACCTTTTTTAACGAATAAACAACTATTATTCTTTTAAAATAATAATTTCTATTTATTCGCTTTAAGATATAACATGACAACATGATTGAACGCTGCAACCTCGCTGTCCCGCTTCCATCACCGTCTGCCTAAGGAGCCTGAATGATGATGCCCATCCGCACCACCGGACAGCTGGGCCCGGTACTGCGCAGCCTGCGCAAGGCCAAGGGCTGGTCGCAGGCAGAACTCGGACGGCGGGTTGGCCTGTCGCAGGAACGGATTTCCGCCATCGAGAGCCGGCCGGAAAAGGTCAACCTCGACACCCTGCTGACGCTGGCCATGGCGCTGGACGCCGAGTGGAGCATCGGCGAGCGCGCGCCCGCAACGCCCTCCCCGGATGCCGGGGAGCAGTGGTAGATGGCCGGCCGGCCTTCCCGCAGCCGTGCGCTCGACGTCTGGATGAATGGCGAACTGGTGGGCCGCTGGACGCTGGCGGGGTCCAGCCACCGTTTCTCCTATCACGCTGCCTGGCTGTCCAGCCCCAATGCGCGGCCGCTGTCGCTATCCTTGCCGCTGGCGCAGGGCAGCCATGCCTTCAGCGGCGAGCCGGTCGAGCATTACTTCGACAACCTGCTGCCCGACAGCCTGGCGATCAGGAAACGGCTGGCGGGCCGGTTCGGCGCCGCGTCCACCCGCGCCTTCGACCTGATCGAAAAGATAGGGCGCGACTGCGTCGGCGCGGTGATGCTGCTGCCGGCCGGCGCCGCCGCGCCGGAGGTACGAACCATCGAGGCCGAGCCGCTGTCGGAAAGCCAGGTGGAAGGCCTGCTCGATGCCGCCATTGGCGGCACCGGCCTAGCCATGGACGATGGCGAGGAACTGCGCATCTCGATCGCCGGCGCGCAGGAAAAAACCGCACTGCTGTGGCAGGGCCAGTGGTGCCGGGCGCTGGCGGCCACGCCCACCAGCCACATCCTGAAGCTGCCGCTGGGCGAAGTCGGCGGCGCCCGCGCCGACTTCTCGACCTCGGTAGAAAATGAATGGCTCTGTTCACTGCTGGCCAGGGCCTTTGGCCTAGAAGCTGCCAGCAGCCATATCGAACGGTTTGGCCGGCACAAGGTGCTGGTAGTGGAACGCTTCGACCGGCGCCGCATGGATGGCTGGATCGCCAGACTGCCGCAGGAAGATTTTTGCCAGGCGCTGGGCTGCCCGGTCGAACTGAAGTACGAGAGCCGCGGCGGGCCCGGCATGGCGACCATACTCGACCGGCTGCGCGGCAGCAGCCTGGCAAGCCGGGACCGCGAGACCTTTCTCGCGGCGCAGTTGCTGTTCTGGCTGCTCGCCGCGCCGGACGGGCATGCCAAGAATTTCAGCATCTTCCTAGAACGCGGCGGCGCCTTCCGCCTGACGCCGCTATACGATGTGCTGTCAGCCTGGCCCGTGATCGGCGACGGCCCGAACAGGCTGCCCTGGAAAAAGGTAAGCATGGCCATGGCGCTACGCGCCGGGAATGGCCATTACCGGATGGCTGAAATTCAGCGCAGGTACTGGAATGAGGTGGCCAGGCGCAATGCGGTGGGCGCGGATTTCGAAGCGGTGATCGAGCGTTTCATCACCCGCGCGCCGGCCGCCCTGGCCGAGGTGGCCGCTCGCTTGCCAGCAGACTTTCCGGCTTCGGTATCTGAACCTGTGTTCAGCGGCATTTTGAGCCAGCTGGCGGCGCTGCAACGGCAGGGCTGACAAGCCGGCTCCGCGTCCGGCAGCAGCTTCAGTCCTGCGGGGATTGGCTATTTTTCTTCTCAAGGTACATTGCCTGGTCGGCATGCCTTAGGATATGGCCTGCTTCCAGGCCATGGTCGGGATAGAAGGCAAGCCCGATGCTGGCGCGCGTCTGCACCGGTTGCCCGTTCAGATACGCCGGCTGTTGCAGCGCCCTGCGCACCGTATTGGCCACCACGATTGCCTGCTGTTCCTGCGCGACCTCTTCCAGGAGGACCACGAATTCGTCGCCGCCTAACCTGGCCACCGTGTCGACTTCCCGCACCACGCGCTTCAACTGCTGTCCCACGTGTTGCAGCAGCAGGTCGCCGGCGGCATGGCCGAGGGTGTCGTTGACCTGCTTGAAGCCATCGAGGTCGATGAACAGCACCGCGGCGCGGCATTGCTTGCGTCGGCAGCGTGCTAGTACCGTTTCCATCCGGTCTTCCAGCAGGCGTCGATTTGCCAGCCCGGTCAACTGGTCGTAGCGTGCCAGGCGCAACAGCTCATCGTTGAGATTCCTGCGCCGAATCGCCGTGGCTGCCTGTGCCGCGACGAAATGCAGCAATTCCCTGTCCCTGTCGGTCTGCGTCATCCCAGCCGGCTGCCTGACCAGCAGGACGCCGATTGCCTCTTTGTGCGATACCAACGGCATGGCAAGCCACAATGGCGCGCCCGGTTCGTCTTCGGGCAATACCATGGCCTCACCGGTGCGGATCACGGTGGCGCAATGCCGCAGCGTTTCTGCGTCCCGGGCCTGTCGCGGGGACGCATGCTGGCCGGGACGACAGGCAAAAGCCGGCTGGCCAGTCATGGCGTCGCAGGTAATGACCGCAAAGCCGGTCAGCGGCACCAGCGTAGCGATAATGCGGTGGATTTCCTGGAACAGCTGATTCAGGTCAGTGGCTTCGTGCGTTGCTTCGGAGATGGCATAGGTTGCCGCCTGCATCTGCTCCGCATGCCTGCGTTCGCTGATGTCGCGGGCGACGCCAATGCGCAGTTGTGCTGCCTCGGACCAGCGGGCCGACCACATGATCGACACCAGGTGGCCATCCTTGTGCACATAGCGGTTCTCGAAGCCTACCCGGTCGCAGCCGGCCACCACCTTGCTGGCTTCCTCCAGCGTGCGCGCACGGTCCTGCGGAGCAACATGGTCGAGCAGCCACTGTCCTGTGAACTCCTGCGGCGTGTAGCCGAAGATGCGTTCGCAGCCTGCGCTGACATAGACGACACGGCCGTCTAGACCGACAAGGAAAACCGCATCTAGCAGCAGATCCACAAACGGCGGCAGCAGGTCTCTGTTGATATCCATCGCGGCATGATACTCGCTTACTGACGGACAACAACTGGCCACCCTGTCTTGAATAGCTTGCGACCTCAGGAGCCTGAAAGTGGCCCGGTCCGCAGGATAAAAGCGCGCGGTGGAAGCGATATCAGGCAACCCGCCGACGCAACAGGCAAAACGCCCTTTTCTATTGACTAACTTAAGTGCAAAGCGATTTGCACAACGTTCCTTCACTGAATCAGAACGATCATCGAATTGCTGCATCACGGAAAAAATGGGCGAGTCATTGTCGGGCATCCTATTCCGTCGAACTGCAAGCTTATTTATCTGAGGCCGAGCAAAGCAGTCGTCTCGGGATCAAACCGCGAAAATTCCCGAATGACTATGCAAATTACTATTGATAAAGGCGTAAACCGCACATTATTTCAATTGCCCTGCACTAAATTTCGAAATACTATCATGCAACGAATTCCGTTATAAAACAATGACTTATATTTCCATAGGGAAAAGTTTAAATTACATTTTGGAAATTAATTGTGACGGATTCTCAGGCACGGCGAACGGCCCGCCATCAGGCCCTAGCCTAAAACACCAAAAACCAGGAGACATGCATGTTGAAAAATACTGGCCGCCGCATGGCGTCTGCCGTGGTGTTGCTTGCCCTTCCACTGACTGTGCTGGCCGATGGCGTCGCCATCCGCTATGACCTGTCGGATCCGGCTGGCAGCCCCTTCCCGAGCGACCGCTTTACCGTCGCCGACCCCGATCAGAACACCGGCCGCCGCGTAGCATTGCCGCTGCCCAACTGCACCATACGGCCCAGCGACTGCGCCGACATCAGGGTGCTCAACACCCTGGACGGCTTTTCCACCCAGCCTCGCATCACCCTGCCCTTCAACGGCGACATCGACCCCCGTACCGTCAACAGCAACACGATTTTCCTGATGAATCTCGGCGATACGCTCAACGGCGCGGGCGCCGGCCAGAAGGTCGGTATTAACCAGGTGGTATGGGACCCGGCCAGCAAGACCCTGGCCTTCGAATCAGATGAATTGCTCAACGAGCATTCCCGCTATGTACTGCTTGTTACCGACGGCGTGCGCGATGCCAGCGGCAAAAAGCTCAAATCGATCGACATGGATAATGACGATAGCGATCAGCGCCGCGAGACCAGCGAATACCGGCGCGAGTTGCGCGATGCGTTGCGCTCGCGCATTCCGGCCAACCTGAAGGTGGCCGCCGCCACCCTGTTTTCCACCCAGAGTATCAGCACCGATCTGTACAAGATCATGCAGTCGGTCAAGAGCGCCAAGCCGACCGCTAGCTTCATAATCGGCAATAACGGCAATGCCCGGGCAGTGTTTCCGGTGGCCGGCACCACCATTTCCTTCAAGCGCCAGACGGGCGCCACCAGTTTCGCCACATCGCAGCTGCCGGTCACGGCGCTGCAGGTCGTACCAGGCGCCGTAGGACACATTGCCTATGGCACTTTCAATTCGCCCAGCTATCTGAACGATGCCAAGTACATCTCGCCAACACCAACCCGCACCGGCCAGCCTGTGCCACAGCGCAATGAAAAACTGGTGTTCCAGCTGTTCCTGCCATCTGGCGCAAAACCAGCCAACGGCTACCCGGTTGCCATCTTCGGCCACGGCTTTACCGACAGCATGTACGGTGCGCCATGGACGGTGGCATCGACTTTCGCCGCTAAAGGCATTGCGACCCTGGCAATACAGGTGGTGGGCCATGGAGGCGGTGAGCAGGGCACGCTGACGGTCACCAGCGGCGGCAACACAGTCACCGTGCCAGCCGGCGGCCGTGGCTATGACCAAAACGGCGACGGCGCGATTGAATCCACCGAAGGCGTCAACGCCGCCCCACCCTACACGGTGCTGGGCAGCCGCGATGGCCTGCGCCAGACCGTGGTTGATCTGATGCAACTAGTGAGCGTGGTGGACAACGGCATGGACGTGGACGGGGACGGCAAGGCCGATCTCGACCGTCAACGGATCTATTATGCCGGCCAGTCCTTCGGCGGCATCTACGGCACCATCCTGCTGGGCGTGGAACCGCGCATCAAGGCCGGCGTGCCCAACGTGCCGGGCGGCTCCATCACCGAGGTGGCAAGGCTGGGCGGATTTCGTCCGCTGACGGGCATCGCGCTGGCCAGCCGGCTGCCGTCGCTGATCAACCTGCCGCCGGCGGGAGGCATCAACTTCGATGAAAACATCCCGCTGCGCAACCTGCCGCCGGTGGTCAACAATGTGCCGGGCGCAATGGCGATTCAGCAGCTGCTCGACCGCAACGAGTGGGCGCAGCAAGCCGGCAACCCGGTGTCGTACGCGCCGTTCATCCGGTCCCACCCGTTGCCGGGCAACAGCGCCAAGCCAGTGCTGATCCAATTTGCGCGTGGCGACCAGACGGTGCCGAATCCCACCACCACCGCGATCCTGCGCGCCGGCAAGCTGGCCAACGCGGCCGTGCAGTACCGCAACGACCTGGCTTACAAGGCCAATCCGGCGGTGCCGAAGAATCCACACACTTTCCTGACCAACATCGCCAATCCTGCGGCGGCAGCCTTCGCAATCGGGGCTCAGCAGCAGATTGCCGAGTTCTTCATCAGCAATGGCGTAACGGTAATAGACCCGGATGGCATGGGCGATATCTTTGAAGTGCCCAGCAAGGATCTGCCGGAGACGCTGAACTTTATCCCCTGACCGGAAATGCCGGAACGCGGCAACGCGTTCCGGCAAAAGCCCCGGCACAACGCCTGGCCGCCTCGACGGTGCCCAGGCGTTGCCACGTCAGGCCATGGCGCGCTTGCGGCCTGGCCTCAGAACACACCCAGCAGCAACAGCAGCAATAAGGTTAGCACCAGCGATACGGCAATAGAGCCGAGGCAGCCGAGCCGGCTGGAAAAGAATACGAACATCGCGTCCTCCGCAATCAGCAACACCGGCTTGGATCACGGAACCGCGCTGGCGTTGCATGCGGGCCGCCGTACGACTCACGTCCCTGCGTCAGGCAGGCCGCGCAGCCGGCGCACCGCCTGCATGGTGGCATGGCAGGCCTTGGCGGCCTCCTCGCCCTTGACCACAAAATGCGCGGCGAAGAAGTCGCGGTGCTCCGCGCCGGCGTGGAAATGATGCGGCGTCAGCACGGCGGAAATCACCGGCGTGCCAGTGGAGAGCTGCACGTCCATCAGGCCGGAAATTACCGCCTGGGCAACGAACTCATGACGGTAGATGCCGCCGTCCACGACCAGCCCGGCGCCTACGATGGCGCCATAGCGGCCGCTCTGCGCCAGCAGCTTGGCATGCAGTGGAATTTCAAAAGCGCCGGCGACCTCGAAGAAATCAACGTCGCTCCCGGCATGGCCGAGGCGGCCGATTTCGGTCAGGAAGGACAGCCGGCACTGGTTCACGATCTCGCTGTGCCAGCCGGCCTGGATGAAGGCAATGCGGCTACCCGGCAGGGCGGCAGCGGTGTCGCCGGAGTGGATGGATTGGATGGTTTGAATGGACTGCATGCTTGTTACTCCTGTTTTCGATGGACAAAAAACAGGGCTTGCGATCGATGGGAAAGGATGCGCGCCATGCGTGAGTGGCATGGCTGCCGGCCAGGCGCGGCTGCCTCGTCACCGCATGACACGACAAGGCAGCCCGCGCCGCAACAGCCGGCTTGGCAGGCACTATCCCGCTCTCTCTTTATCCGGACTGTAACCGTCGGTCCCGGAATCGCACCGGGTCTGCTGACCTTGCCGCAACCCAGATAAGCCGGTGCGGCGGCAAGCGCTCGCGGACTAGGACCAGTTGCCTGGCCATTACCGCCGGTGAGGAATTTCACCTCGCCCTGAGAACGTATGCGGTCCGGCATGGCCGGAAACCGCGCCCGGAATGTAGCACAGCGCCGGCCTGTCTGCCTGACCGAACGATTTGTCGCTAACCGGCTTTCGCGGCAGAATCATGCTCTCGCGCCCCCAGCGCATTGCCCATAGGCCGCCATGTCCGCTCCCTCCCGTCCGGTTTTCCTGCTGCTGAACCTGGGTCATGCGCTCGACCACCTCTTCATGCTGATCTTCGCCACTGCGGTCACCTCGATCGCGGCCGACTTTGGCTTCGCCCGCTGGGAAGACCTGATGCCCTATGGCGTCGGCGCCTTCTTCCTCTTCGGCCTCGGCTCGTTGCCCTCGGGCCGGCTCGGCGACATCTGGGGAAGGCGACAGATGATGACGGTATTCTTCCTCGGCCTGGGCGCGTCGGCCCTGCTGGTGGCCTGCACCCGGAATGCCTGGCAGCTCGCAGGCGCACTGGCACTGCTCGGCGCCTTCGCCTCGATCTACCATCCGGTCGGCATACCGATGGTGGTGCAGGGCAGCCGCCGTCCGGGCGCCGTGATCGGTATCAACGGCCTGGCCGGGAACCTCGGCGTGGCGCTGGCAGCAGTGCTGACGGGCTTGCTGATCCAGGCGCACGGCTGGCGCGCGGCCTTCGTCGCACCCGGCCTGCTGTCAATTGCCTGCGGCCTGCTGTTCTGGCGTGTGGCGCCAGCCGAGATGGCGCCACACGCCAGACGCGCCGCCAGCGCCGCCGCAGCGCTGCCGCCGGAGCTGGTAGCGCGGGCCTTCGTGGTGATGACCGCGGCCGCCGTTTCCAGCAGCCTGCTGTTCAATTTCTCGACCAATGGCAATGCCCGCCTGCTGGCCGAGCGGCTGCAGGGCACGATCGATGATCCGGCGCGGCTGGGCATGCTGCTGGCCACGGTGTACGCGGTGGCGTCACTGGCCCAGCTGGTGGTGGGCCAGCTGATCGATCGCATGCGCATCAAGCGGCTTTACCTCTGCATCGCCTGCGCCCAGGCGCCCTTGCTGCTGCTGGCCGCGTTTTCCAGCGGCTGGGCGCTGTATGCGCTGCTGCTGGCCACCATGATCTGCATCTTCGGCGCGATTCCCTTTACCGATGCCCTGATCGTGCGCTATGTCGATGACCGCATGCGCTCGCGCGCCACCGGCATGCGGCTGGCGGTGTCGTTCGGCATCAGTTCAATCGCGGTCTGGCTGCTGGGCCCGGTGGTCAAGGCTGGCGGCTTCACCACACTGCTCATGATCATGGCCGGCATCTCGGTCTGCACCGCTGCCATCGTGGCCTGGTTGCCGGAAGAGCAGCGCGCCACGGCGACGGCGCCGGACCTGGCACAAGCCGGCAAGTCGGGCCGGTGTTAAGCTTTGCCGCTTTCCCCTGCCCGACCTGCCGCAGGCCTATCAAACAAGGAGACGACAATTGACTACCCCGATCCAAAACACTGCCCTGGAACTGCGCTCGCTGGTCAAGGCTAGCGGCGAGCTTGAACTGTCGCTGGCGCCGGTACCGGTGCCGGTGCCGGCCGAGAATGAAGTGCTGGTGCGCGTCGAGGCCTCGCCGATCAATCCGTCCGACATCGGCCTGCTGTTCGGCGCGGCCGACATGTCCAGCGCGGTCTTCAGCCGCAATGCCAGCGGCCCTGTGGTCACCGCGCCGATTCCGGAGCGCGGCATGAAGAGCATGGCGGGCCGGCTCGACCAGTTGCTACCGGTGGGCAATGAAGGCGCAGGCGTGGTGGTGGCGGCCGGCGCCTCGCCGGCGGCGCAGGCGCTGCTGGGCAAGACGGTGGCGGTGCTGGCCGGGGCCATGTATGCGCAATACCGCTGCGTGCCGGCGGACCAGTGCCTGCCGCTGCCGGCAGGCGCGACCGCGGCGCAGGGCGCGTCGGCCTTCGTCAATCCGCTAACGGCCCTGGGCATGGTGGAAACCATGCGCAACGAAGGCCACAAGGCGCTGGTGCATACCGCCGCGGCGTCCAACCTCGGGCAGATGCTGAACCGCATCTGCATCAGGGATGGCATCGGGCTGGTCAACATCGTGCGTTCGTCGCAGCAGGCCGAACTGCTCCGGGGCATGGGTGCGCGCTACGTGGTCGATTCCAGCACCGACAACTTCATGCAGGAACTGACCGACGCGCTGGTCGGCACCGGCGCCACCATCGCCTTCGACGCCATCGGCGGCGGCCGACTGGCCGGCCAGATCCTGTCTGGCATGGAAGCGGCGGCCAATCGCACCGCGAAGGAATACAGCCGCTATGGCTCCACTACCTTCAAGCAGGTCTATATCTACGGCGGCCTCGACACCCGGCCAACCGAAATCGTGCGCGACTTCGGCATGACCTGGAGCATGGGCGGCTGGCTGCTGTTCCCCTTCCTGCAGAAAGTCGGCCCCGAGGTGGTGGCGCGGCTCAAGCAGCGGGTCGCCGCGGAACTGACCACCACCTTCGCCAGCCATTACACGAAGGAAGTGTCGCTGTCCGAAGCGCTGGGCGCCGACGCCGTAGCCGTGTATGGCCGGCGCAGCACAGGCGAAAAGTACCTGCTCAATCCGTCGCGCGGATAAGGCGCGCTCGACACTTGCCAGCCAGGCGATGCAGCCCGTCACCATCGTCTTTGGCGCCTTCGACCGGCACAACTTCGGCGACCTGCTTTTCGCCCGGGTCGCCGAAGTTGTGCTGAGGCCGCGCCGGCTGGTCTATGCGGGGCTGGCCAATGCAGATCTGCGCCCGTTTGGCGGCACGCGGGTGCAGGCCCTGCCCGATGTGCTGGCGCGGCAGCGCCGACAGGGCATCGAGCTGGTCCATGCCGGCGGTGAGCTGCTGACCTGCAGTGCCTGGGAGGCTGCAGTGATGCTGCTGCCGGCGCGGCAGGCGACGCCGCTGGCGAGCCGTCTGGATCATGACCTTGCCACCCGGACGGCCTGGGCGCATGGCCGGCTGCGCCGCCCCGACCTGGCGCCGTATGTGGCGGCCCCTGGAGCGCCTGCGGGCGCGCTGCGGCTGCTGCATGTCGCCGTCGGGGGAGTCGGTCTGGCCGGGTGCGAGGCTGCGATGCAGCGCGAAGTACTGGACAAGCTGCGCCGTGCTGAGGCCGTGTCGGTGCGCGACCATCTCACCCACGCGCTGCTGGCGCGTGCCGGCATCGCCAGCCGGCTGATGCCCGACCCGGCGGTATTGACGGCAAGGCTGCTGGACCGCCGCATCCGCCGCCACGCGCACGGCAGCGCGCTGTCCGCACTGCGCCAGCGTTTCCCGCGCGGCTATCTGGCCGTGCAGTTCAGCGCCGATTTCGGCGACGACGCCACGCTCGATGCACTGGCCCGTGCCCTTGACCAGTCGGCCCGCGAGGCCGGATGCGGCATCGCATTGTTTCGTGCAGGCGCCGCGTACTGGCATGACGATATCGACTGTTACCGGCGCCTGACTGCCCGCATGCGCGTGCCGGCAGCCATCCTGCCCAGCCTGAACCTGTGGAATATCTGCGCCCTCATTACCGGCGCGCGCTGCTACCTGGGCAGCAGCCTGCACGGCCGCATCGTGGCGACGGCGTATGCGCTGCCTCGCGTGAACCTGTGCCTGCCGGGCCAGGAAGGCAAGCCGTCCAAGCAGGCGGCCTATGCGGCTACCTGGGACTTGCCGGCCATGCCAGGCGTATTGCCTGTGCATGCCGTGCCGGAAGGGGTCATGCAGGCCATGGGCACTGACCCGCAGGCGCGGCTACAACTGGCCGATCTGCTGGCAGAGCGCTGTCTTGCCGAATATGTCTCGCTATGCCGTCGGCGGGAGTCAGTCCGCCAGCACCGCTAATCTTATCAACCCGGCCCTTCGCCTGGCCACCTGCCGGGGCGACGCAGCGCGCCGACACGACGCCTGCTGCAGTTATGAAAAAAGGCTGCCACGCTCGGTCGTGGCAGCCTACCCAGCCGCC
Source organism: Noviherbaspirillum sp. L7-7A (assembly GCF_019052805.1). NCBI lineage: Bacteria > Pseudomonadati > Pseudomonadota > Betaproteobacteria > Burkholderiales > Oxalobacteraceae > Noviherbaspirillum > Noviherbaspirillum sp. L7-7A. Next base: position 142,585 of record NZ_JAHQRJ010000002.1, on the reverse strand, counting down.
TGGCTGGCCTGCGTTGCATCAGGCCAGCGGGCGGTCTCCCTTGAGAACGTCCTGCGACGGGGCCTACCTAGCGCCTCCTGCGCCGCGACAGGCTAAGGCCAAGCGCGCCTAGCCCCAGCAGGGCCAGGGTGGCCGGTTCGGGAACCTGGCCGCCACCCCCAAAGACCACATCCAGCGAGCCATTGATGACCTGGGTGCCGCTCGGGTTGAAGTTATTGAGCTGACCGGACTGGAACGACACGTTGAAGAACGGATTGGGCGTGGTGAAGTAGGCGCTGCCTGCCGAAGTAAGCACCCAGGACGACGAGGCGCCGAAGCTGCCGCAGTTGATGCCGCTGCCGCCGGTGCCTGAACAGGTCGGCAGATTGGGGTCCAGCGTTCCCTGGCCGGAAGTCGGGACACCATTGGCGACCTGGATGTCATCACCCGCGTTGCCTGTGCTCCAGGCGGTGGCGCCATTGCCTGGCTGGGTGAAGGTGGTATTGCTGCCAGGGTCCAGGAACACGGACAGGCTGCCGCCGGGCGTAAAGTTGAAGCTGGTTGTCCCATTGGGACCAGCGCTAAAGGTGCCGTTGCCCCGGTACAGCGCGTACAAGCCGTACTGGTTGGACGTCACCCCGCCAAGCTGCGAAGCGACCGGCGTCGTACCGTTGTTGGCCACGAACTGGCCGGCCTGCCATAGCAGCGAGACGTTGAAGCTGTTACCGGTAAAAGTAATTACCTCCACGTAGTTGCCGGTCACTTTGTCGGCGTTAACTATGCCCGCGTTTGCGCCAGGAACGGCAATTTCATTCACGGCAAAGTCCGGGAACGCCTGAGCCCCCGCGCCCGACGCGAACAGCGCCAGACCTCCCGCAATGCTGCACGCCAAAACTTTTTTCTTCATGGTAAAGCGCATGGTGTTTTCTCCGATCAAAAGCTTGAATACAAGCCAGTTCGCAATAAAGGAAAGGCTTTCGCTAATATCTTTTATCCACTTCCTGGAAATAACCCATTGCAAGGCGCATGCCATAAAAAGGCAAACTTTAAGAATCAACAGCTTAATTAATTTGTTTCATCAATTGAAAGCCAATGTGTAAATAAATTCGACATAAATATTTTCCCGATGTAAATTTTTATCATTTCCACATAAACTTTTTTACAAGAAAGGATCAGCATTTATTGTCACCGTCACTATTTCAAAAAGCCACAGAGCGACTCCCCTTCTTTTTCTTTACAGAAAATATTTAGTTTAGATAGAGTAACTACAATACTTAAGAAACAGGCACCTATACTTTATTTCAATATTTCTACGGTACACTTTTCATTCTCTCAATTTCTTATATTAAATAAATACGCCGAAGTCGCCGCATCATTTTTTGAAAGTATCTTTACCGTACAAAAATTTAGGTTCTACATTTTCTTTTGAAAAATTTTATCAAGTTAATTGCTTCGGAAACAATTGTCAAAAAGTGGAGAATTTTCATTAAATAAATGAAATATACCCAAAATTTTTTCCTTTTTCGCCATCCACTGGATAAATTCGGTTCAACGAAAAAGTTTTCTAAGTTTCATTTGGCAGGAGTGAACGGAATCAATTCAAGGCGAGCCAGGTAAATTGCCTGCCCTGCCCGGAGAACGCGACTCACGTATGACAAACGGTTGAAAGACCAGGAACGCTTGAGTCTATTGCATTGATGACAGTCATTTCCGGTCTTGCTTGCGGCACCTGGACCGTCAGGAAGAATGCCGCGGCAGCAGGTTGGGTAGTGCACACCCATGCGCTGCCCTTAACAATCTTGCCGGAGCAAAAGCCGATGGACTCAAAATCGAACTGACAACAGAATTTCCGGCCCATCGGCAATATCGCGCTACTTGACTAGCGCGATTCCACGATTGCCCGCGAGCTTCTGCGGGGACGCATCCACCCGACGTCCGCGGACAGTTCGCGGCAGCAGGCCCGCTGAACGCAGTTGCGAGGCGTCATCGCGAGCGTTTGAAGAATGCTCGGAAAGTCAAAAGCATCACCCGAAATGAAGCAGGGCAGCCGCAGCGCTAGGTTGCACTCGCTTCGCTGGCCGCTACCCGAGAATGGATGTATCAGATCTTGTGCGAGATGGAGCAGGAAGAACTTTGCCTGCTTGCGCTGCGCAATGCCGGCGAATCCATGATGTTGCGCGACAATAATCCGGCGGTCATCGTGCGCTCCACGAGCGACCTGCGACGCAAGGTGGAGGCCAAACGCGTGGCAAGCCAGGCGCATTGGGACCATCTGGCGGCATTCAGCAGCAACATGGCAAGGAGTATTTCATTGCCGCACCGATGTTGTTGGCGCTATTGCGGACATGGGCGGTGACCTAGAACGAACGTCGCGGGCCAGCCGTCTGATCCAAAGACAAGGCTGGCAAACGCTGGGCAATGCGGCTGGCCGCCGAGCCGCCATTAAAAACGTCGTTTATTTGCCTCATCGAGCCGGAATCCTTTCCAACTAGAAATCCGGCCGCTATCATTGCGTTGCAGCTCCCCTCTGATTTCACATTTCCTACGCACCATGAAAAGCATCGTTCTGTCTTCCGCGCTCGCCGTCCTTGGCTGCATCGCATTGAGCATTGCCGCAGCCGTTCTGGCCGGCACCCCCAGCGCGCAAACAGACAGCTCGAGCGCGGCGCCGCCGGCGGTACGCAGCGCAGCCAAGGCTGGCTGACCCCCGCGCTGCAGAGGCTGGAGTTTGCGGACCGGCGTGGCGCCGGACTGATGTATTCTTAGCCCATCCAATTTTTCACCATAGCACACTGCACCGGCCACTTCCTGCGTGGATGGACACAACGATCCGGCCAGGGCCACGTCGCGGTCGCAACCGCAACTCGCTTAGCGCAGTTGTCGAAATGCTTGACGGTGTGATGTTCTGGACTTGATGCAGTCTAATGCGTGCTATCGGCTACCTACGCCCAAGTGCAGCGCTGGCTTAAGCAGCAGAATGATCTTACCTTGGCCGAGTTCACCGAGCGACTGGAAGCACAATGCAGGTTGTGTGACCAGCAGCTGTATCTGTCGACTCATGCAGCGGCTGCACATGCGTTGGAAAAAAGACCATTCATGCCAGCGAACGGGACACACCGACTGTATTACTGACACGTCAGCAATACCGCACGAGTACCGGACGCAACTTGCCACCCGCTCGGACCGACATCTGAAGTTTATTGGCGAATCCGGCTGCAACATTGCCACGACCCGTCGCTGGGGCCGGGCCCAATACGGTCGACGGGTGCGGGAGGCGAGCTCGACCTGTACGACAGCTAGTTCGCCCCGGGTAAGGCAGGTTGGCTGCTCTAAAGGACACGCGCTGCACCCTGCCCCGTCAACGCGCGCCTGGATAACGCCGTGCCGGGCAAGCGGGATCTCGCTGACATTACCCAGCACTTGACTGGCAATCCCGCACTGACTTCCCTTTCCCGCGAGGCTGCGCCATAACGGTAGAAGGCTTGCAACTGATCTGCGAGGCGCCGAAAACCACTATAGCCATGGATGAGCTGCTCCTATCAGAAAACCTAATCGCCTTCGGACACGACGAACTTGAACGATCAAAACAACAGACCTTATTGACAGGCGGCTTGGTTGTCGTTGGCAACGGCAACCTCATCGCACTCGCGCAGCAACCGGCTGCCTTAGCGATCGACAAATTGGCACAATATCGGGATGGGATTGCAAGGGACGACCTCGATAAAAATAGGATGAGGGCATCGCCCACGCCGACATACCTCTTGCTGGCCAGGATGGCATTCTCGCTACGGCGCAATAACGGCCTGCACAATGGCGTACCAAACCTTAGCAGCCTCTTGCCAAATAAGGCGTCCATCGATGCCATAGGGATTCTGCCGGACGCAAGCGAACGGACGACCTGCCGCGGCGCCAGAATAGTCGGGGAAACGCCGCAAAGCGCGCCCTTGCGGCGGCGCGGCTTCCCCGGGCCGCTCAACCTGCGCTTCTGTCGCCCGGGTTCTTGCCGGCCGGGTCCAGGTGCTCGATCGCGGCATTGAGCTCGGCTCCGAACAGCAGGATGAACGAGGTCAGCAAGAAATACAGCAGCAGCACCACAGCCGTGCCGACGCTGCCGTACAGCTTGTCGTAGCTGCCGATATTGCGTACATAGAAGTCGAAGCTCAAGGAGGCGCCAAACCACACCAGCACCGCGATGAAGGCGCCGGGCGTGACGAACTGGAAGCGCTGCTCGACATCCGGCGCGATCCAGTAGATCACCGTCACGACAGCGGTTAGCAGCAGCAGGACCGCGGGCCAGCGCAGATACCAGGCCCACATCCCGGCCCACCAGTGCGGCAGGCCAAGGTCTTCGGCCAGCACCGCCATCGCCGCCGGCCGCACTAGCAGCAGGGTCACCGCAAACGCAAGCGCGGCCCCCACTGCCAGCGTGGCTAGCACGGATAGCAGGTAACGCTTCCATACGGGTCGCTCTTCCTTGACGCCATAGATCACGTTCATGGCTTTCATCATCGCGCGCATTGCCGAGGATGACGCCCACAGCGCGAACACGATGCCGAAGGACAGCATGCCGTGGCGACGCTGCTGCAATTGGTCAATGATGGCATTGAGCTGCGGCCCCGTCTGGCGCAGGAAAAACACTTCGGATTGCCGGCGCAGGTAATCGAAAAGGCTGGAAATTTCCAGGTAGCCCAGCAGCGCCATGAACAGGATTACGAACGGGAAAAACGAGAACAGCACCTGGAAAGTCACTGCCTTGGCATGGGTCACCATGTCATGCGCCACAAACTGCGACAGGCTCTGCCTGAGCACCGTGACCGCGCCAAGGCCGCGCAGGCCGGGAATGGCAATGTCGATCACGCTGACCAGGCCTCGAAGAGATGCAATTGGCATGCTGCCTAGCATTCCAGTTTCAGGAGATGCGCACCTTATCCGCAATCACCTTATTGCGCAGATGGCTGAAACCAGCCTTGCTGCGCGCGGCAAAATACATACATCTCCACGCCGAAACCGGAACATGCCACTAGGCCGATTGCGAAGGCGCAACGCCTCTTCTTGCATTTTGATCAACAATATAGACAGGATTATTGACCGCTTTCCCGGTCGCCCCTCGGCTCAGCAACTACGCCGGAGGCACATGAATCAACGCTTCAAGGCACCCCTCCATGTCCGACACGCCTTCCCGGCCCGGCAGCAATCTGGCAACCATCGCGCTGATGCTCATCACGGTGGCAGTGCTATATGTCGGCCGCGATATCTTCGTGCCGTTCGCGCTGGCGATTTTGCTGAGCTTCCTGCTGGCGCCGCCCGTCGCCTGGCTGCGCCGCACCCGGATGCCGCGCATTGCCGCAGTGGTGCTGGTCGTTACTACTGCCGTGGCGCTGCTGGCAGGCGCCGGCTTCGTGGTCGGCCGCCAGGCACTCACGCTGATCGGCGATATACCGCAGTACCAGCGCTCCATGCATCAGAAGATCCGCTCCATCAGCGGCGCCGTGCCAGGCAGCGGCGTGCTCAAGCGCAGTGCTGAGGTGGTCAAGGAAATCGGCCGCGACCTGTCGGAAGCCACCGGCACCGCCAGGCCGGCCGAAACCAGCGGACAGGGCCGGGCAAGGGAACCAGTGCCGGTGCGGGTCGAACCGGTCGCGGACCCGTTGCGCACGCTGCAAGATATGGTGGACCCGATCCTGAAACCCCTCGGCACCGCCGGGCTTGTAATCGTGTTCGTGTTCTTCGTACTGCTGGCGCCAAGCGACCTGCGCGACCGCTTCATCCGCCTGGCCGGCAGCGACCTGCATCGCACTACCGAGGCACTGAGCGAAGCCGCCAGCCGGGTCAGCCGCTATCTGCTGATGCAGCTGGTCGTCAATGCCACCTATGGCATACCGCTGGGCGTGGGCCTGTATCTCATCGGGGTGCCGGGCGCGCTGCTGTGGGGCTTCCTGGCCACGCTGCTGCGCTTCATTCCCTACCTGGGACCGGTGGTGGCCGCGGTATTCCCGCTTACTCTCGCCTTCGTGGTCGACCCTGGCTGGTCGATGCTGCTCTGGACGCTGGTGCTGATCCTGACGATCGAGCTGGTCAGCAACAACATCGTCGAGCCCTGGCTGTACGGCTCCAGCACCGGCATGACGCCGATGGCGGTGATCCTGTCAGCCATCTTCTGGACCCTGCTGTGGGGCACGCCGGGCCTGATCCTGGCCACGCCGCTGACCGTATGCCTGGTGGTGATGGGACGCTACGTGCCGCGGCTGGCCTTCATCGAGGTGCTGCTCGGCAGCGAGCCGGTGCTGTCGCCGGAAGAGCGGCTGTACCAGCGCCTGCTGGCTGGCGACATCGAGGAAGCCATCGAACTAGCTGAAGCCGAGGTGGGCGCCGGCACCTTGCTGTCCTTCCATGACGATACCGCGCTGGCTGCGCTGCGCCTGGCTGAAAGCGCCCGCAAGAGCGGCTCGTCGATTGAGGACCGGCAGAAAGTGGCGGACGGCATGCGCATGCTGGTGGAAGACCTGCGCGAAATCCTCGACCGGCAACAGGAAGGCGCGAAGGAAGCCGCTTCCGCCACGCCTCTGCCACCGGCGGAGAAGGCCGAGATCCTGTGCATTGGCGGCCGCGGCGCGCTCGACACGGTCGCCGCGCTGCTGCTCACGCATGTGCTGGAAACCCGCGGCGTGGCTGCACGCCTGCTGCCGGCCACCGCGATTACGCTGGATAAAATCGGCAGCCTTGACTTGACGGGTTGTAAGGCGGTGTGCCTGTCCTACCTGAGCCCGAGGCCGCGCACCTATGCCCGTTTCGTGGTCCGGCGCCTCAGGGCCCGGGCGCCGGGCATGAAGATCGTGCTTGGCGCCTGGAATCCGGCAGCGGAAGAAGATGGCGCAATCGACCTGGCGGCGGAAACCGGCGCCGACGCGGTTGCCGGAAGGCTGGGCGCCGCGGCCGATCTGCTACAGCAGGCAACGGGCGTATCCCCGGCTGTAGCCGAGCCGGCGTCCAGCATGCATTGAAGACGGGACATGGGACCATGCCTGCGCCCGCGCTCCCCGGTTGGCCGACCCAGCCGCCGGAACGCTTGCCTTACAATGCGGGATCCTGCCGCTCTCACTGCCTTCCTCATGCATATCTGGGTCGACGCCGACGCCTGTCCCACCGTCATTAAGGACATCCTGTTCCGGGTGGCCGAACGCCTGCAGCTCAACGTCACGCTGGTGGCCAACAAGCTGATCCGCGTGCCGGGCTCGCGCTTCATCCGTGCGCTCCAGGTGCCCGCTGGCGCGGATATGGCCGATGCCGAAATCGTCGAGCGCGTCAGCCCTGGCGACATCGTCGTCACCGGCGACATCCCGCTGGCGGCCCTGGTGCTGGACAAGGGCGGGCTGCCGCTCAATCCGCGCGGCGAGTGGTATACCAAAGACACCATTGCCCAGCAGCTGACGATGCGCTCCTTCATGGAAGAGTTGCGCAGCAGTGGCGTCGACACCGGCGGCCCGGCCGCCTTCAGCCATGCGGACAGGCAGAACTTCGCCAACGCGCTGGACCGGGCGCTCGCGCGGCGCTGAGCCCGGACAACGTCCCGCCAGGGAGATTTGCGCAATCACTCGCTTTGCCGGCGGCAGGCGCGCCCTGCTCCACAGACCACAAACCATGCCTGACCCGGCTCCGATCGGCAAAAAAAACCGTTGCGCCTGTGCAGGGCAACGGTGAATGGAGTTACGTCGGATCATGAAATACCACGCCGGAAGACTTTTCCGACGTGACGCCCTCCATTGTGAAATTGCTACCTGACAATCTGCTGACCACGGGCTGACGGCTGCCTGAACAGCGCCGCGTTAGTCCGCGCCTTGCTCCATCCGGTGGTTCAGAGACAAAACCGCCAGGCGGCTGGGATACAGCGGCCTGGCGGTTTCAAACGCTATGCTTGCGAACGGCCTGCAGTCCTCTCCGGTAAGAAACGACCCTCTACTGCCGTTGTTGCTGCCTTGTGGGCATGGAAGAATCTTATCGCCCGGCGGAAAAAAGGTGCTTTTTAATTTTTACCAGAATACCGTTCTTTGAAGAGTTTTCTCCTGCCTTATGAGGTTTTATTAGATAATCCTTTTTCCCGAAATGAAATCAATAAAAAAACCTGCGCCATGAAAGACGCTAGCCTCGACGATACCGACCGCAAGCTCCTGCGCATCCTGTGCAGCGACGGCCGCATCAGCAACCAGAAACTGGCCGAACAAGTCAACCTGTCGCCCACGCCCTGCTGGAATCGGGTGCGGGCGCTGGAAACCGCCGGCTACATCACCGGCTATGCGGCGGTGCTGGACCAGCGCGCAATGGGGCTGCCCGAGACGGTGATCATCGAAGTCACGCTCGAACGCCATGATGACGAGATCTTTCAGCGCTTCGGCGATGCGCTGGCATTGTTGCCTGAGGTGATGGAAGCCTATCTGCTGACTGGCGAATACGACTACCTGATCAAGGTCGCGGTGTCCGGCACCGAAGGCTACGAGCGCTTCCTGCGCCAGAAGCTCTACAAGATTCCGGGCATACGCCACAGCCGCTCGACCTTTGCGCTGCGCTGCCTGAAGCGAGTGCATTCGGTCGTGCCCTGAAGCGCCCGCCGGACGCCATCCATGAAAGCGGCGGCCCGCGCTACTTGATGCGCTGCTTTTCCAGCTTGCGAGCCAGAGTGCGGCGATGCATGCCCAGCCTTCGCGCCGTCTCCGAGATATTGAAATCGGTCTGCACCAGCACTTCATGAATGCGTTCCCATTCCAGGGTTTTGATCGACGTGGCGCGGTTGGTCAGTTCCACCGGCTCGCTGCCCGCGACATGGCCAAATGCGGCCTCGATGTCGTCGGTGTTGGCCGGCTTGGCGAGGTATTGCACCGCGCCCAGCTTGATCGCTTCCACCGCGGTGTTGATGCTGGCATAGCCGGTCAGCACCACGATCAGCATTGCCGGGTCATGCTTGTGCAGCATCTGCACGCAGGTCAGGCCCGAGGTATTCCCGTTGAGCTTCAGGTCGACCACCGCGTAGCCGGGGTTGTGCTGCTTGAGCAGCGCCGCGGCTTCGTCTAGGCTGGTGGCCATCAGCACCCGGTAGCCGCGCCGCTCGAAGGACTTGCCTAGGGTGCGGGCAAAGGCGGCATCGTCCTCGATGATTAGCAGCAGTCGTTCAGGCTGCATCGTCGCTCTCCTCCGCCAGCGTGATGGCCGCCAGCGGCAGCGTCACCCGCACCTGCGCGCCACCTTCGGGCCGGTTGCTGGCGACCACGCTGCCGCCCAAGGTGCGGGCCACGTTCACCACCAGGAACAGCCCGAGGCCGCGGCCCGGCTTGCCCTTGGTGGACTGGTAGGGCGTGCCCACCTGTTCCAGCATGCCGGGCGCAAAGCCTGGACCGCTGTCGCACACCGTCAGCACCAGCCCATCGGCTTCCCGCTCGGCCACCAAGGACAGCCAGGACGGCGAGGCTTCCAGCGCATTGTCGAGGATGTTGAACACCATCTGCTTCAGGGTGGAATCGAACACCACCGGCAGGTCCTGCGCCAGCCGGTTTTCATAGAGGAAGGAGACTACCGGCCGGCTTTCCCGCCATTCCGTGGCGAGCCGGTCCAGGAAGGTTTTGATCGTGGTGCGCGCCGAAGATTCCCCGCGGGTTTCGCCCGAGGACAGCAGGATGCCGCTGACGATGGCCTTGCAGCGCTGCAGCTGGGTTTCCATCTCGGTGATTTCCTCCATCAGGTCGGGATTGTTCTTGAATTCGCGCATGTGCCGCCAGTCGCCGAGGATCACCGAGAGCGTTGCCAGCGGCGTGCCCAGCTCATGCGCCGCGCCCGATGCCAAGAGGCCCATGCGCACGATGTGCTTTTCCTCGGCGGCCCGCTGCCGCAGGTCCGCCAGTTGCGCCGCGCCGCGCCGCAGGTTGTCGGTGATGCGGGTGATGCAGGCCACCAGCAGCGAGGCATTGAGTATGAAACAGATCACCATGCCCTGCACATACAGGCTGAAGAAGCCGCTATTGTGCTCCGGCGGCAGCGTCAACGGCACCGACCATAGCGACAGGCCCGCCAGGCAGGCGCTGGTGATGATCACGATCAGCCATGTGGTCCAGGCTTCCAGCAGCACCGCGCTCAGAATCACCTGCAGCAGGTACAGGAAGGCAAAGGGATTGGCGGCGCCGCCGCTGAAGTAGAGCTGAGCCGTCAGGCTGCCCACGTCCACCAGCAGCGCCAGGAACAATTCGCGGTTGCTGACCGGGCGGCCTTCATGCCAGCGCAGTTGGCTGCCCAGGTTAAAGGCGATCAGGCAGGCCAACACCATCAGCATCTGCGGCAGCGGCAGCGGAATGCGCAGCACAATGCTGACAATCGCAATCGTGGTGACCTGCCCGATCACGGCGAACCAGCGCAGCTGGATCAGCTGCACCATGTTGAGCCGGCTGGCGACGTGCTCCACCCCGGCCGCCGCGCTGGCCCGCTTCAGTTCCGGCTTGTCATTAACTGCTTCAGTAGTTCCTGCCATCGGCATCTTCCCGGTCGGGGCCGGCGCGCCGGCCCTCATGGCGCCCCACCCAGTAAAACGCGCCCGCCACCATCAGCGCCAGCGCATACCAGGTGAGAGCATAAACCAGGTGGTTGTTATGAAAGGAAACCACGGTCAGGCCGCCCACCGGCGCTGGCCCGTTTCCAGGCGCCTGGCGCCCATCGCGCTCGGCGCTGGCGGCATCGGCGTCGACGAAATAGGGCGCGACGCTGCCCAAGCTCTGGGCCGCGGCGATGGCCTCGACATCGCGGGAATACCAGCGCCCGGCGGCAGGGTCGTTCCTGCGCAGGAAGGCGCCGTCCGGCTGGCTCATGCGCAGCAGGCCGGTGACCTCGACGTTGCCGCCGCCTTGCCCGGCCGCGGCAGCGTCGATCTTCCCGGTCGGAATGAAGCCGCGATTGACGAGCACGATGCCGACCTGCGTAGTGGCCAGCGGCGTCATCAGCCAGTAGCCGCCGCCCAGGTCTGTCACCGCCTGCACCTTCACCGTTCTGTCATACCGGTAGGTGCCGGCAAGCCGGACAGGCCGGTACTCGTCGGAGGCGGCGCTCAGCTGGGCCCAGCGCTCCGGGCCGGGCGCGGGCACCGGTGCCGCATGCACGCGCTGCTCGACACGCTCGATCAATGCCAGCTTCCATTGCAGCCGATATACCTGCCAGGTGCCGAGCGCCGCAAAAGCAATAAAGGCCAGCACTGCGAAGATCGCCAGTGCCAGCCTTTTCCTCTCGTTGCGCGGATGCTGCGCCGTGTCGCCTGTCATGGCATCTGGTGCATTTGATGCGAGCCGCCGGGCGCCATGCCGGGCATCATGTTGGTGTTTAAGTGATACATGACCCAGATCGAGCCGGACAGCGTGATCACCACCAGTACCAGCGTGAAGACCAGGGCCAGCAAGGACCAGCCGCCTTCGGCACGGGTATTCATGTGCAGGAAGTACACCATGTGCACCACGATCTGCACCGCGGCAAAGGCCAGGATCACCAGCGCGGTGGTGCTGGACTTGTCGAAGGTCTTGTTCATCACTAGCCAGAACGGAATGGCCGTCAGTATCACGGACAGCACGAAGCCTATTGCGTAGGTCTTTAGGCTGCCGTGGTCGGCATGGTCTTCATGACCGTGGTGGCCATGGTGATCGTGATGATCATGGCCGGCGCCGTGCGCCGCGTGATGCGGATGCGCGCTCATGGCAGTACTCCCATCAGGTAGACAAAGGTGAAGACGCCGATCCAGATCACGTCCAGGAAGTGCCAGAACATCGACAGGCACATCAGGCGACGGCTGTTTTCCGGGATCAGGCCGTGGCGTCCAAGCTGGAACATCAGCGTGACCAGCCAGATAATGCCGAAGGTCACGTGCAGGCCGTGGGTGCCGACCAGCGTGAAGAAGGCCGACAGGAAGGCGCTGCGCTGCGGGCCAGCGCCTTCATGGATCAGGTGCGAGAACTCGTACAGTTCCAGGCCCAAAAAGCCCGCGCCCAGCAGGCCGGTAATGCCCAGCCAGACCAGGGTGGACTTGAGCCGCTTCTTCTGCGACTCCAGCATGGCGAAGCCATAGGTGATGGACGACAGTAGCAGCAGCGCGGTGTTCATCGCCACCAGCGGCAGGTCGAACAGCTCGGCGCCGGTCGGGCCGCCGGCATAGCTGCGGCCCAGCACCGCATAGGCAGCAAACAGGCAGGCAAACACCAGGCAGTCGCTCATCAGGTAGAGCCAGAAGCCCAGCAGAGTGCCGTTTTCCGGATGATGCTCGGTGACATGGAACTGCACTTCGCCGTCGGCGCGCGCGTCAAGCACGGCCGCGTTGTGGTTCATGGTGATATCAGACATGGCTTTCCAGCAAACGTGTGCGCGCCTCTTCGGTACGGACCACCTGCTCGGCAGGGATGTAGAAGTCGCGCTTGTAGTTGAACGTATGGATAATGATGGCTGCCATCATTGCGACAAAGCCCAGGCCGGCCACTAGCCACATCTGCCAAATGAGGGCGAAGCCCACTACGCCGGACAGCATGGCGATGATGAAGCCGGCCGCGGTATTGCTGGGCATGTGGATCGGCTGGAAACCCTTCAGCGGACGGCTGTAGTTGCGCTTCTTCATGTCGGCCCAGGTGTCGTTGTCATACACCACCGGGGTGAACGCGAAGTTGTAGTCCGGCGGCGGCGACGAGGTAGACCATTCCAGGGTGCGGCCGTTCCACGGGTCGCCGGTCAGATCGCGCAGCGACTCGCGGCGGCGGAAGCTGACGTAGAACTGCACCAGCATGGCGCCAATGCCGCAGGCGATCAGCGCAGTGCCCAGGAAGGAGGTCACGAACAGCGGCTGCATGGTCGTGTCCTCGAAGTGGCTCATGCGGCGGGTCACGCCCATCAGGCCCAGCACATAGCCCGGCATGAAGGCCATGTAGAAGCCGATCACCCAGCACCAGAACGATACCTTGCCCCAGAGGGTATCGAGCTTGTAGCCGAACACTTTCGGGAACCAGAAGTTGATGCCGGCAAACAGGCCGAACAGCACGCCGCCGATGATCACATTATGGAAGTGCGCGATTAGGAACAGGCTGTTGTGGAGCACGAAGTCGGCCGGCGGCACCGCCAGCAGCACGCCGGTCATGCCGCCGATGACGAAGGTCACCATGAAGGCCACGGTCCACATCATCGGCAGTTCAAAGCGGATACGGCCGCGGTACATCGTGAAGAGCCAGTTGAAGATCTTGGCGCCGGTCGGGATCGAGATGATCATCGTAGTGATGCCGAAGAAAGAGTTCACGCTCGCGCCCGAGCCCATAGTGAAGAAGTGATGCAGCCACACCAGGTAGGACAGGATCGTGATAACGACCGTTGCATACACCATTGAGGTGTAGCCGAACAGGCGCTTGCCGGAGAAGGTCGACACGACTTCGGAGAACACGCCGAACAGCGGCAGGATCAGGATGTACACCTCTGGGTGGCCCCAGATCCAGATCAGATTCACGTACATCATCGAGTTGCCGCCGAGGTCATTGGTGAAGAAGTTGGTGCCCACCATGCGGTCCAGCGACAGCATGGCCAGCACCGCGGTCAGTACCGGGAAGGCGGCCACGATCAGCACGTTGGTGCACAACGAGGTCCAGGTGAAGACCGGCATCTTCATCATGGTCATGCCGGGAGCGCGCATTTTGACAATGGTGGCGATCAGGTTCACGCCGGACAACAGCGTGCCGACGCCGGCCAGCTGCAATGACCAGATGTAGTAATCCACCCCGACATCGGGACTGGCCAGGATGCCCGACAGCGGCGGATAGGCCAGCCAGCCGGTCCTGGCAAATTCGCCGACGAACAGCGAGGCCATGGTGAGGCCGGCGCCGACGGCCGTCATCCAGAAGCTGAAGTTGTTCAGGAACGGGAAGGCAACGTCACGCGCACCGATCTGCAGCGGCACCAGGTAGTTCATGAAGCCCGTCACCAGAGGCATGGCGACGAAGAAGATCATGATCACGCCGTGGGCGGTGAAGATCTGGTCATAGTGATGCGGCGGCAGGAAGCCGGCATTGTCGCCGAAGGACATTGCCTGCTGGGCACGCATCATCAGCGCGTCGGCAAAGCCGCGCAGCAGCATCACCAGGCCGAGGATGACGTACATCACGCCGATTTTCTTGTGGTCGATGCTGGTGATCCAGTCGCGCCACAGCGGGCCCCACAGGCGGTACTTGGTGACGAGGGCGAGGATCGCCGCGCCACCCAGGACGACGGCGGCGAAGGTAACCAGCAGGATGGGCTCGTGATACGGGATCGCTTCCCAGCTTAGCCGGCCGAAGATGAGCTTGGTCAGATCAGTGTGCTCGGTCATGGTGACTTTTCTTGGAATCCATTGAATGTGAAGGCGAAGGCGCGGTAGCGGGACCGGCACTGGACGACGGCACGGTCGAGTTCTCGTTGCCAGTGATGCCGCCGGCCGGGACAGCCACGCCCGGCGTATGCTCTTCCTTGCGTACCACGCTGCTCTTGGCGCGCTGCATGTCGGCGGCCATCATCTCGTCCATGCAGACGGCCTTGGCGTCGACGCAGCGGTTAACGATGGCCTTGAACAGGCCGGGCGCAACTGCGCCATAGCGACGCACCGGCTCCCGTTCACTCGGCTGCTCCAGCGACAGGTAGCCGTCGCGGCTCAGTTCGCCGCCGGCTGCCTTGGTCTTCTGCACCCAGGCCTTGAAGTCGGCTTCGCTCACGCCGTGATACTTGAAGCGCATGTGGGAGAAGCCGGCACCGCTGTAGTTGGCCGAGAAGCCGTCATACACGCCAGGCTTGTTCATCACCGCGTGCAGCTGGGTCTCCATGCCGGGCATGGCATAGATCTGGCCAGCCAGCGCCGGAATGTAGAACGAGTTCATCACGGTCGATGCGCTAATCTTGAAGTTGATCGGCACGTCTACTGGCGTCACCAGCTCATTGACGCTTGCCACCCCCTGCTCCGGATAGATGAACAGCCATTTCCAGTCCAGTGCCACGACCTGCACTTCTAGCGGCTTGACGTTGGCCGCCAGCGGCCGGTTCTCGTCGATGCGCTGCAGCGGCCGGAACGGGTCCAGCAAGTGGGTGCTGATCCAGGTCAGAAGGCCCAGCGCGATGATAATCAGCAGCGGCGCGCCCCAGATCACCAGTTCCAGCTGGGTGGAGTGGTCCCAGTCGGGCTCATAGCGGGCCTTGGTGTTGCTCTTGCGATAACGCCACGCGAACAGCAGCGTCAACACGATGACGGGGACAATGATCAACAGCATTAGCAGGGTCGATGCGACAACGAGCTGGCCCTGCTGCTTGGCGATGTCGCCGGAGGGGTTCATCACCACCATATCGCAGCCTGCAAGCAATATGAGTGACAATAAGCCGAGTCCGCGACGGAGATTGGATGGAATCATGCGATGCAATACGGAGGATGGCTGACATGCTACTGTAGCTCGCCGCGCGGTCCTTGCCGATTGGACGTTTTGTCCCACCCCCCTTGCTCCTACCCCGGCACACAGGCTAGGCTCGGGGTATTGGCCACCAAAGGCATTTCTGAAAGAGTCACGTTCATGGCAAAAACGGCAACTTACGACGGGTCCGCCGCCGGCGGTCCGCGCGCTTCTACAGCTGGCGACGACGCCCGCAATATTAATACCCGGGGCAGCCACATCGCCCCTGGCGAAATCGCGATTGGCGTGGTGATCGGCCGCGCCTCCGAGTACTTCGACTTCTTCGTTTACGCCATCGCCTCGGTGCTGGTGTTCCCGTCGGTGTTCTTTCCCTTTGCCGACAAGCTGCAGGGTACGCTGTATTCCTTCATCCTGTTTTCCTTCGCCTTCATCGCGCGCCCGATCGGCACCGTGATCTTCATGGCAATCCAGCGCCGCTACAGCCGCGAGGCCAAGCTGACGCTGGCGCTGTTCATGCTGGGCTTGTCGACCGCCGGCATTGCCTTCCTGCCGACCTACGCGCGCCTGGGCGGCGCCGCGCTGATCCTGCTAAGCGTGCTGCGCATCGGCCAGGGCTTGGCGCTGGGTGGCTCCTGGGACGGCCTGCCGTCGCTGCTGGCGCTGAATGCGCCGGAAAACAAGCGCGGCTGGTATGCGATGCTGGGCCAGATGGGCGCGCCGGTTGGCTTCATTCTCGCCGGCGGCCTGTTCGCCTTCCTGCTGCACTCGCTGGCCGACAAGGACTTCCTTGAATGGGGCTGGCGCTATCCCTTCTATGTCGCCTTCGCCATCAACGTGGTAGCGCTGTTTGCGCGCCTGCGCCTGGTGTCCACGCCGGAATATGCGCACCTGCTGGACGAGAACGAACTGCAGCCAACCGGCGTGTTTGAAATGGTGGGCTCGCAGGGCCGTAACATCCTGATCGGCGCGCTGGCCGCGCTGGCCAGCTATGCGCTGTTCCATCTGGTCACAGTGTTCCCGCTGTCCTGGATCCAGCTGTACTCGCTGCGCGATGTCGGCGACTTCCTGGTGGTGCAGATCATCGGCGCGGCCATTGCGCTGGTGTGCGTGATCCTTTCCGGCCTAATCGCCGACCGCTTCGGCCGCCGCAACACCCTGGGCAGCCTGGCAGTGCTGATCGCCATCTTCAGCGCCTCGGTGCCCAGCCTGATGAATGGCGGCGAGTTTGGCCAGAACGTGTTCGTGCTGCTAGGCTTTGCACTGCTGGGCCTGTCCTATGGCCAGGCGGCCGGCGCGGTAACGGCCAACTTCCCGGCCCGCTTCCGCTACACCGGCGCGGCCCTGACCTCGGACCTGGCCTGGCTGGTCGGCGCCGGCTTCGCGCCGCTGGTGGCGCTGGGCCTGTCGGCCCACTTCGGCCTGGCCTATGTCAGCCTCTATCTGCTGTCGGGCGCGGTCGGCTCGCTGGCGGCGTTGAGCCTGAACCGCGCGCTGGAGATCAGGAACTAGCAGCGCCGGCACCGGGCGCCATCGATTCAAATCAACCATCAGGCCGGCGCTGTCCGGCCTGATGGCGTTTACAGCCCGGCTGGGGCGTCCTCCGACACGACTTCCCCACTTATGAAGGCTTGGGCTGAACATCTCGACCCATGTCAATCGCAATGCAGCGTCGCCTTTCCGCCATGGGCGGCATGCGCCTGCGGTCTTGAACATGTTTTGCACAGACATGCCGCGGCGCTCATTCCACGCGGTCAGCGACACCCTCCCGAGTCGGGCCGCCACGAACCTGGCGATGCTCGGCGCCGCGGAACTCTGCAAGCGCATTTTGGCCTTGCCGCAAGGCCGACTGCGGCATCTGGCCTGACCGGTCTCTGCATGCCGCTCGCCTCATCGCGGTTCCTGTATCGTGCACCGTAAAGTGCGCGACAGCCCGGGCGCCTGCTATTCATGGGGCAGGGCATTAGCTTTTTGCACTGTGCGAGTGCGTTCCAAGGCCTGCTGCGTACCATCCGGCCTGGCATTCCTATTGCTTACTACCGCATGCAGGGAGAACGGGCGCCTGAAGACAGGCGCCTTGTTCAGACTGAGGCACACTAGGGTTCCGGCCGGCGGCAGCGATGCCGCGGGTGACTGGTCCGAGAGTGGGCCGGCTTCGTTCCGACGAAGCTCCACGGAGGGATAAAAGCCCGGGAGAACTTGAGCATTGCGTTCTCCCACGCCCATTACCCCAGACCAGGAGCCTTCATGAACGCAGCAGACTGTACCGCCCGCACTGCCTCCCCCGCCAAGCGCCTGTTCCTGCGCAGCCTGGCCGCCGGCGCCGCCGCGCTGGCCATGGGCATGTCCGCCCATGGCGCAACGCCTGTCCTCAATATTGGCACCGTGGTCTGGATAGGCTATGGGCCGTTCTACGTGGCCGAGTCGCTCGACCTCTTCAAGAAATACGGCATTAAGGTCAAGCTGCAGCCCTTTGCCGACCCGGCCCTGATTCCGCCAGCGCTCTCCAGCGGCTCCCTGCAGGGCGCGATGCTGACCTATGACCAGGTGATCGGCCAGGTGGCCAAGGGGCAGATGCAGAAGGTGGTGATGCCGATCGACTATTCGAACGGCGGCGACGCCATCGTGGCCGATGCGTCCATCACCAAAATCGCCGACTTCAAGGGCAAGAAGATCGGCTACAACCCGCTGTCGCCATCGGACTTCCTGCTGTCGTATGCGATGAAGACGGCGGGCCTGGGCGAGAAGGACATCACCCCGGTCAACATGACGCCGGAAGCGGTGCCGGCTGCCATGGCTTCGGGCCAGATGCCGATCGGCGTGACCTATGAGCCCAGCCTGTCGCAGGTGCTGGGCCAAGGCGGCGGCAAAAAGTTCAAGGTCGTGTTCTCGTCCAAGGACGCGCCCGGCCTGATCGCCGACGTGCTGGTGTTCGACGACAAGACCATCAAGTCCAGTCCGAAGGAAATCATGGCGGTGATGCAGGGCTACCTCGACGGCATGGCCTACATGAAGGCCAAGCCGGACGAGAGCGCGAAGATCATCGGCAAGTTCATGGGCGTGTCGGCCAAGGAAGCCAAGGAACAGATGGCCGGCGTCTACAACATTCCCCTGGTGGAAATGCCGGCCGCGTTCGAGAAGTCCACCTCCACCAAGTCCTACTACGCCAGCGGGGAGATCATCGCCGGCCTGTTAAAGACCAAGGGCCAGATCGGCGCGGTGCCGCCGGCCGAATCCACCTTCGACGGCCAGTTCGTGCGCGCACTGCAGAAGAAGTAAGCGCATCCCGCGATGCTCCTACGGATGACAACCATGCTCTCACGCACTTTCCGCTACGAGGACGGCGTCGCGCCCAATATGGGGGCGCTGGCCTTCGTGCTGCTGGGCTTTCCGCTTGGCGTCTGGCTGCTGACCCGGCCCGGCTGGCTGGCTATGGTCGGCATGCCGCTGGTCACGCTGGCGCTGATCTGGTCGGCCTACTTCATCCACGAGTTCGCCCACTATGCGATCTTCAGGACGCCGCGCGCCAACGAGCGCTGGGGCACGCTGATGAGCTGGATCAACGGCAGTTGCTATGCCACTTTCGCCGACATGCGCAAGAAGCACATGCGCCACCACGTGGAGCGGGCCGACGTGATCACTTTTGACGTGCACGGTTTCCTGCGCGGCTTGCCGGCCTGGCTGCGCGGCATGGTGCTAGCGCTGGAATGGGCGTATGTGCCGGCGGTGGAATTCATCATGCGCGGCTTCGTAATGGCCCTGCCGTTCACGGCCAGGGGGCGCGGCCGGTCGCGCCTGCGCATCGTCGCGATCTTCGCGCTGCGCGCGGCCGCCATGGCGGCGCTGGCGTGGATATCGGTCAAGGCGCTGCTGCTGTATGCGCTGTGCTACCTGGTCTTCGTCACGGTGCTGCGCTTTGCCGACTGCTTCCAGCATACCTACGATGCCTACCCGATCCTGGACGACACGCCAGTGCCAACCGACAAGGTGCGCGACCGTGTCTATGAGCAGGCCAATACCTACAGCGACATCGTCAGTATCGACAGCCGCTGGCTCAACCTGGTCTGGCTCAACTTCGGCTTCCACAATGCCCACCATGAGCGGCCCACCATGCCCTGGCACCAGCTGCCGGCCGGGCATCGCAAGCTGTATGGCGAGCAGCATGCTCAGGTGGTCACCGTGCGCGAGTTGATGAAGAGCTTCCACCGACACCGGGTGACCCGGGTGCTGTCGCCGGACTATGGCAGCGTGCGGCCGCATGGCGTGCCGGGCCGGGCCGACGACTTCGTCGGCGCGGTCGGCGTGTCTTTCCTGACGGCGGTGTGATGGGCGCCGCAGGCTGTTCCGCACTGCCCGCGCCTGCCCCGGCACGCCTGGCGCTGGCATCCCTGCTGGCGTCCGGCGTGGTGTGGGGACTGTCATGGTGGCCGCTCAAGCATTTCGCCGCGGCCGGCCTGACCGGCAACCTGATCGGCATCACGGCCTATGCGCTGGTCGGGCTGGCCGCGCTGCCGGTGCTTTGGCGCGAGCGGGCGGCCTGGCGCGGCGAGGGACTGCTGCTGATGCAGATCGGCCTGTTTTTCGGCGCCGCCAATATCGCCTTCACCAATGCGCTGATGATGGGTGAAGTTGTGCGCGCCATGCTGCTGTTCTACCTGCTGCCGGCCTGGGGCGCGCTCGGCGGCGCGCTGTTCCTGCGCGAGCGCCTGGCGCCGCGGCGGATCGCCGCGGTACTGCTGTCGCTGGCCGGCGTGTTCGTGATCCTGGGCGGCGGCGCCTCGTTCCAGGCCTTCTCGGTTGCGGATGCGGCGGCGCTGGCGGCGGGCCTGTGCTACACCGCGGCCGGCATCGCCAACCGCCGCGCCACTTGCATCCCGGTGGCCAGCCGCACCATGGTGAGCTTTATCGGCTGTGCGCTGGTGGCCTGCATCGGCCAGCTGCTGCTGCCGGCGCCGCTCCCCGCGCCGGGCGCGGCAACCTGGCTGCTGCTGGTGCTGTTCGCCTTTGTCTGGCTGCTCGGCGGCACCCTGCTCACCACCTATGGCGTGACCCATATGCAGGCCAGCCGCGCCTCGGTGCTGCAGGTGGTGGAGCTGCTGGTGGCGGTGGCCTCGGCCATGCTGGTCGGCGGCGAACTGCTGACATTGAAAGAATGGACAGGCGGCGCCATGGTGGTGGCCGCCACGCTGCTGGAAGCCGGCGGCGACGATGATTGAGGAATGTTTGATGCATGACCCCCTGCGTACTGCCCTGCTCGTCATCGACATGCAGCGCGACTTCTGCGACCCCGCCGGCTATGCTGCGCAAGCCGGCCTGGACGTGGCCAGGCTGGCCGCGGTGGCCGGCAACATCGCCCGGTTAATCGACGCCGCCCGCAATGCCGGCACGCCGGTGATCTATACCCGCGAAGGCCATCTGTCCGACCTGTCCGACTGCACGCCGGCCAAGCTGCTGCGCAGCCGGGCTGCTGGCGCCGAGATCGGCAGCCGCGGTCCGCTCGGCCGGCTGCTGGTGCGTGGTGAGGCCGGCCACGACATCATCGACGCGCTGCGTCCTGCGCCCGGCGAAATCGTGATCGACAAGCCCGGCTATGGCGCATTCCACCGCACCGGCCTGGAAACCGTGCTGCAGAGGATGGGCGTGGCGCGGCTGCTGCTGTGCGGCGTCACCACCGAGGTCTGCGTGCATTCGACGCTGCGCGAGGCGGTGGACCGGGGCTACGACTGCGTCACCATCGACGACGCCTGCGCCGCCAGCAACCCGGAACTGCAGCAGCCGGCGCTGGCGATGATCGCGGTGGAAGGCGGCATCCTGGGCGCGGTCGCCAGCAGCGCACACTGCGTGACGATGCTGGCGGCGCGGGAGGCCGCATGAGCCGCGCTACCCGCCTGTGGCCGCTGCTGACGGCGACCCATCGCTATGACAAGTCGATCTCCACTCACGGCCGCGGCATGGGCCAGATGATCGAGGCGCCGATCCTGGCCTACCTGATCGAAACGCCGAACGGCCGCATCCTGTACGACGTCGGCTGCGACTACCGTAAGATCCATGAGCCGGCGCTGCGGGCACGGTATTACGATCCAGCCACCTTTGCGTTCGGCGCGCCCGAGATGCAGCCGGAACAGCGCCTGCCGCAGCATCTGGCGCGCATGGGGCTGGTACCGGCCGATGTCGACCTGATCTTCATCGGCCACCTGCACTTCGACCATGCCGGCGGCCTGGGCGAGTTGCGCGCCTGCGGCTGCGGCGCCGAGGTGCATGTGCAGCAGGCCGAGCTCGACGCGGCAGACAGCGGCGAGGACAGCGTCTACTTCGCCGACGACTTCCACGGCCACGGCCCATTCTGCGTACAGGATGGCGAATACCAGGTCACCGGCGGCGTGCACGCCGTTGCCACGCCCGGCCACACCGCCGGCCACATGTCGATGTGGATCGAGCTGCCGGAAGGCCCGCCGGTGATCCTGGCCGGCGACGCCGCCGATCTGCGCGAGAACATCGAGGATGAAATCGCGCCCGGCGGCTGCTGGCGCGGCGGCTACGCCCAGGCCGAGGACAGCATACGCAAGTTGAAGGCCCTGGCCCGTGAACAAGGCGGCGTGGTCTGGCCCAATCACGACATGGCCTTCTACAACAGCCTGCGCCGCTTTCCGGCGTTCCACGAATGAGGCCGGGATTCGGGCCGGTGCCGACATGCTACCGCGGCCTGTGGCGCCGCACGCTCCTGCAGGCGGGCGATCTGCGCGACACCGCCAGTACGGTTTACTGGCTGCAGACGGAGCGCTGGCATGCCGACATCCGCATCCCCGCCGGGCGGCCTTCGTTCGAAGGCGCTACATCGCTGGCGCAATGCAGTCCGGCGCAACGGCGCTTTCTGGCCAGGCAGCAGGGGTTTTATGGGTTGACCGAAGTCGATACCAGTGTTCAGCCCGATATCTGCCGCTGGCACAGGCTGGCCGACTTCCAGCCGCCGACAGTGTCGCCCGATGCCGGCATGCTGCGCCTAGATGGCGAGCTGCTGGTGGAAACCGGCCTACATGACGATTACTTGGAGCACTGGGAACGGCTGCCCGGCAGCGATCAGACAACGGAAGTGCTGGCGGAGTGCGCCGCGAGCGGTGCCCTCCTGCTGCGTGCCGGCAATTGGGCCATGCGCGTAGTCCCTCGCCGTATCTCCTTGCCCGATGACCTCGCGGCAGGCATGCCGCTGGAAGCCGCAATGACGGCCGGCAGCCTGGATGAAATAGCACTGCTCGACTTCGAGATATCACTTGTGA
The DNA here is from genome assembly GCF_019052805.1 of Noviherbaspirillum sp. L7-7A. Lineage (NCBI taxonomy): Bacteria > Pseudomonadati > Pseudomonadota > Betaproteobacteria > Burkholderiales > Oxalobacteraceae > Noviherbaspirillum > Noviherbaspirillum sp. L7-7A. Next base: position 119,922 of record NZ_JAHQRJ010000002.1, on the reverse strand, counting down.
GAATAACCGATATAGCCTGGACCATACAGCATTCCACCTTGCCCTGGCTGGAAAGGACAGTTATGCTTCCAGCGTTGCAGCAGACCAATCAGTAAAGCGTAGTCATATACATTTCCATGATAATTGGTAACACACATGGGAATTGGAAATAGTAATAGGCAAGTCCTATATTCTTCCCATCAACAACGCAAGTTAAGGAAGAACAAAATGACCGCTATCACTCATTCCCACGCTGGTTTCAACGCACCTGCCGCAACCCGTACCGTCAAGGCTGCCAAGGCCGGCACCAGCTTCTCCGCCAGGGATTTCTTCGCCATGCTGCAGCAGAGCTTTGCGCTAACCCGCGCGATTCCGGACGTTGGCCGCATCAGCGCCAAGGATGTCGCCAAGGTCCGCGCCATGCTGGTGGACGCGCAGTAATCAGGCAGGAAAGCAGGCAGCGCGGCGTCGCCTGCCTGCAGCCCGTCTTGGATGACGGGCAGTCGTTGAGATACCGCTGACGTATCGCTGAAGTAATTTTGAAGTACCGTTAAAACGCCTGTCGCGCAAGGCAGGTTAGTGAGGCTGTTGCATGCTGGGTCGAAGGGTCGGTTGGCCTTTCGTCCCAAAAGGCGACGGCGGCGAAAATTCGCCGCCGTCGCCTTTTGCTTTTTATCCGGCGGCAGCGTCCGCGCGCTGCCGTCCCGGCCCAATCACGATCAGTCGGCGTAGACGCCGGCTTTCTTGATGATCGGCGCCCATTTATCCACTTCCGATTTCAGATAGCTGCGCAGCGCCTCGGGCGTTGCGCGGTTTTGCGCTACCGGCTCGGTGCCGAGGTCGCCGAAGCGTTGCTTGACGGAGGCGTCGGCCAGCGCGTACTGCAATGCGCTGCTGAGCTTGTCGATGACAGGCTTGGGCGTGCCCTTTGGTGCATACAGGCCATGCCAGACCGCCACCTCAAAGCCCGGCAGGCCGGCTTCATTCAGGGTCGGCACGCCCGGCAGCTGCGGCAGGCGGGTCTTGGTGGTCAGGCCATAGACCTTCACCTTGTCGGACTTGATATAGGCGCTGGTATTGGTGGTCTGGTCGCACAGCAGGTCAACTTGGCCGCCGAGCAGATCGTTCATCGCCGGCGCGGTGCCCTTGTAGGGCACGGTGGTCAGGTCGGTGTCGATTGCGTTCATGAATAGCATGCCGCACAGGTGCGAAGCCGAGCCGACGCCGGCATTGGCCAGCGAGATCTTGTCCTTGTTGGCCTTGATGTAGGCGAGCGCTTCCTTGAAGTCCTTGGCCGGGAAGTCCTTGCGGGCGATCAGGGTCATCGGCACATCGGTTACCAGGCCGATCGGCTCGAAGCTGTCGTACACATTGTAGGGAAGCTTGCGGTACAGGCTAGGCGCAGTGGACTGGCCAATATGATGCAGGAACAGCGTATAGCCGTCCGGCGCGGCCCGCGCCACCTTGGCGGCGGCAATCGTGCCACCGGCACCGGCGGTGTTTTCGATGATGACCTGCTGCTTCAAGCGGGTGCTCATGGACTGGGCGATCATGCGGCCCACGGTGTCGGTCGGGCCGCCGGCGGCAAACGGCACCACCATCGTGATTGGCCGGGTCGGATATTCCTGCGCATGGGCGGAAACGGCAGTGCCGATCAGGGCCAGGGCCAGCATTTTCAAAACGGGGCGTCTCATTCTTCTCTCCAGTCCAGTGGGGTTTGCTCGTAACAGCCTGCGGTGGGTGCACGTGACAGCGCAACGGCCGCTACACTAGCTGCAATATTTCTCTATTGCAAGTAAATTAGGGCAGTGGCTGTTTAGAGTGACATTTTTAAGCAACTGGTTCCCGAAGCAAGGGTCTACAGCCATGATTTGCTTGACAATGTATATATTCTCGGCCACCTTGTATACAAGAGCTGCCGTTATGTATGTCTGCGAGCAAACCAAACGATAAAAAAACATGCACGCGGTAGTTTCCGACCCCCTTTTTATGGATGGAGACAAACATGTTCAGACCCGCCCTGCTGCTTCTCGCCGGCCTCGGCTTTTGTGCCATGTCATCGGCGCAGACCTGGCCGGAACGCCCCGTGACTTTTATCGTGCCCTTCCCAGCTGGTGGCGGCACGGACACATTCGCCCGCCCGCTGGCGGCCCAGCTCACCAAGCAGCTTGGCAAGACGGTGGTGATCGATAATCGTGGCGGCGCCGGCGGCACGCTGGGCGCGGGCCTGGCAGCCAAGGCGGCACCGGATGGCTACACCTTCTTCATCGGCGCCGCGCATCATGCGATCGCGCCGGCCATCTATCCCAAGCTGGACTACAACATCCAGAAGGACTTGATACCGATCACCATGATCGCGACACCGCCGCAGGTGATCGTGGTCAATCCGCAGCGCGTCACCGCGCCGGACCTGAAGTCCTTCATCGCCTACGCCAAGGAAAACCCCGGCAAGATCAATTTTGGCTCGGCCGGCAACGGCACCTCGCATCATCTGGCAGGCGAACTGTTCAAGATCCAGACTAAGACCCAGCTGAGCCACGTGCCCTACCGCGGCGCCGGCCCGGCATTGCAGGACCTGATGGGCGGCCAGATCGACATGATGTTCGACGGCCTGGGCTCTTCCTCGGGCCATATCAAGTCCGGCAAGCTCAAGGCGCTGGCGGTGGCTTCGGCCAAGCGCGCGCCTGGCTTCCCCGACGTGCCCACCACGGCCGAAGCCGGCGTGCCGGGCTATGAAGTATCGACCTGGTACGGCTTGTGGGCGGTGAAGGGAACGCCGCAGCCCATTGTCGACAAGATGGCGGCCGAAGTGCGGAAGGCGCTGGCCAACCCGGACATCCAGTCCCGCTGGCATGAGGCCGGCTCCGAAGTGCCGCAGATGTCGCAGCAGGAATTCGCGGCCAAGGTCGATGCCGAGATCGAGCGCTGGGGTACGGTGGTCAAGGCCGCCAACGTCAAGCTGGAATAAGCGGCCCGCAGCCCGCAGTGCGCACTACCCGACTCAACAGCGACCTGGAAGGAATGAATGGGACATAGCGAACGCATCTGGAACCGTCAGCAGGCCAGCCGTGCCGCCCGCCATGCGCGGGCTGCGGCAGCGCTGGGCGGCGACCTCTCGGGCAAGCTGCTGCCGGCGGCGCGCATTGCCGACCTGCTGTATGCCGTGATCGAATGCGGCGACCGCGTCTGCCTGGAAGGCAATAACCAGAAACAGGCGGACTTCCTGTGCAAGGCGCTGGCCGGGCTAGATGCAGCCCGCGTGAACCGGCTGCACATGCTGCAGTCGGTGATTGCGCTGCCCGAACATCTCGACGTGTTCGACAAGGGCATCGCCGAGCAGCTGGACTTTTCCTTTTCCGGCCCGCAGGCCACCCGGCTGGCGCGGCTGGTGTCGTCCGGCCGGATAAGGATCGGCGCCATCCATACCTACCTGGAACTGTTCGGCCGCTATTTCATCGACCTGACGCCGCAGGTAGCGCTGGTGGCGGCAGAAGCGGCCGACCGCGACGGCAATCTCTACACCGGCCCCAATACCGAGGACACGCCGGCCATCGTCGAGGCCACCGCCTTCAAGAGCGGCATCGTGATCGCCCAGGTCAACCGCATCGTCGACAAGCTGCCGCGGGTGGACATCCCGGCCGACTGGGTCGACTACACGGTGCAGGCGCCAACGCCGAACTACATCGAACCCCTGTTTACCCGCGACCCGGCGCAGATCTCCGAGATCCAGGTGCTGATGGCGATGATGGCCATTAAGGGCATCTATGCAGAATATGAAGTCGCCCGCCTGAACCACGGCATCGGTTTCGACACGGCTGCCATCGAACTGATCCTGCCGACCTATGCCGAGTCGCTCGGCCTGCGCGGCAAGATCGCCCGCCACTGGGCGCTCAATCCGCATCCGGCGCTGATCCCGGCGATCGAGGCCGGCTTCGTCGAGTCGGTGCATTCCTTCGGCTCCGAACTGGGCATGGAAGACTATATCCGCGCCCGTCCCGACATCTTCTTCGTCGGGCCGGATGGCTCGATGCGCAGCAACCGCGCCTTCAGCCAGGCGGCCGGGCACTATGCCTGTGACATGTTCATCGGCTCGACGCTGCAAATCGACCTGCAGGGCAATTCCTCCACCGCCACCGCCGGCCGCATCTCTGGCTTCGGCGGCGCGCCCAACATGGGCGCCGACGCCCGCGGCCGGCGCCATGCCAGCCCGGCCTGGCTGAAGGCCGGGCGCGAAGCCGGCGCCGGCCGCAACGGCATGCCGCGCGGCCAGAAGCTGGTGGTACAGATGGTGGAAACCTTCCGCGAGCACATGCAGCCGGCCTTCGTTGAAAAGCTCGATGCCTGGACCCTGGCCGAACAGGCCGGCATGGCGCTGCCGCCGGTGATGATCTACGGTGACGACGTGACCCACATCCTGACAGAGGAAGGCATTGCCAACCTGCTCCTGTGCCGCGGCGAGGAAGAGCGCGAGCAGGCCATCCGCGGCGTGGCCGGCTATACCGCCGTGGGCCTGGGGCGCGACAAGCGCATGGTCGAAAACCTGCGCGACCGCGGCGTGATCCGGCGCGCCGAAGACCTGGGCATCGACAAGCGACAGGCCACCCGCGACCTGCTGGCCGCAAAGAACATGAAGGACCTGGTGCGGGCTTCGGGCGGCCTGTATGACCCGCCGGGCCGCTTCCGCAACTGGTGAGGTCACGATGGAAACGCTGCAATTTCATTTTAAAAATCAGGGCGCGACGCGCCCGGTGAGCAAGGCCGGCCTGGTCGGCGTGGTCGGTTCGGGCAATCTCGAAGTGCTGATCGAGCCGGCGCCCGCCGGCGCCGGCTGCGCCGTCGAAGTCCATACCGCCGCGCTGGGCTTTGCGCCGATCTGGCAGGCGGTGATGGAAGACTTCAACCAGCGCTGGCAGCTGGGTGACGTCTCGATCGCGATCAATGACATGGGCGCCACGCCCGCCGTGGTCAGCCTGCGGCTTGACCAGGCGGTGGAGGCGGTTGCGCCATCGGCGCCGCAGGGCGGCAAGGGAGGCCAGTAATGGGCAGTTATCTCGAAGCGAATGCACGGGAACGGCTGCGCCAGCTGCTCGACGCCGACAGCTTCACCGAATTCCTGCCGCCGCAGCGGCGGCTGATCAGTCCGCACCTAGCGCAGCTCGACGCGCCGGTATCGTTCGACGACGGCGTGGCCATCGGCAGCGGCCGGCTGCGCGGTAAGGCCGTGCTGGCCGCCTCGCAGGAAGGCGGCTTCATGGGCGGCGCAGTCGGTGAGGTGCATGGCGCAAAGTTGGTCGGCCTGTTGCGACGCGCCGTGCAGGAGCGGCCGGACGCGGTGCTGCTGCTGCTGGACTCCGGCGGCGTGCGGCTGCATGAAGCCAATGCCGGCCTGATCGCGGTGTCGGAAGTCATGCGCGCCCTGTTCGATGCGCGCCACGCCGGTATCCCGGTCATCGTGATGATAGGCGGTGCCACCGGCTGCTTCGGCGGCATGGGCATCGTCGCCCGCTGCGCCAATACGGTGCTGATGTCGGAAGAAGGCCGGCTCGCCATGTCCGGGCCGGAAGTGATCGAAACCACCCATGGCGTGGAGGAATACGACGCGCGCGACCGGGCGCTGGTCTGGCGCACCAGCGGCGGCAAGCACCGCTACCTGCTGGGCGACTGTGACGCGCTGCTGCCCGACAGCATCGCTGCCTTTGCCGATGCCGCCGCCGCGGCCATCGACAGGCTGCATGCCGGCACGGTGGCGCTGACGCTGGAAGAACTGGACGCCGAGCAGCGCCTGTTATCGCAGCGGCTGGACGCCTATGGCGAGGAAACCGAGCCGGCCGACATCTGGCGTGGCATGGGCATTGCCGACCCCGCCGCGCTGCCGATGCTGGAAGCCGACGCATTCGTCGCCGCTGCCGCGCCCCACCGCAGGAGGGCCGCATGATGGACTGGAAGACACTGGCGGCAACGCTGTTCCCGCAAGGCCATGACATCGTCGAACGCGATCTGTTCCTGTCGGGCCAGGCCCGGGTGGCCGGCCGCGACGTGACCGTAATCGGCACCACCGGCCATGCGCCGATCGGCGTGGAGATCGCGCTGGCGCAGGCCGAGGCGGTGCTGCGCACGGTGCGCGAGCAGCCGGGCCGGCCCATCGTCATCCTGATCGACACCCAGGGCCAGCGACTGCGGCACCGGGATGAAATGCTGGGCATTAACAGCTACATGGCCCATCTGGGCAAGTGCATCGACCTGGCGCGCCGGCGCGGCCACCGGGTGGTGGGCCTGGTGTATGACCAGGCGCTGTCCGGCGGCTTCATTACCAGCGGCCTGATGGCCGATGCCTGCTACGCGCTGCCTGACGCCAGCATCCGCGTGATGGGTTTGCCGGCGATGGCGCGCATCACCAAGGTGCCGGAAGCCCTGCTGACCGAACTGGCCCGCGACAACCCGGTATTTGCGCCCGGCGCCGAAAACTATCTGCGCATGGGCGGCGTGGTCGACCTCTGGTATGGCGACCTGGCGCAGGCACTGGCGGCGGCGCTGGAAGGGGCCGGCTCGGTGGACCGGCGCAGCGAACTGGGCCGGGAGCGCGGCGGGCGCAAGCTGGCCGCCAATGTGATCGAAGCGGTGATGGCGGATGACGGCGCGGCATGACCTGATCTGGCTGTCCGGCGCAGGCTGGGACGCGGCGCAGCGCGCCGCCACGCCGGCGCAACAGGCGCCCTTGGCCCAATGGCGGCAGGCGGGCTGGCCCGCGACCGTGCGCCGCCGGGATTCCGACGTCGGGCCGGACCAGGTCTGCCTCGGCCTGACGCTGCCGATGGACGACATCGGCGCGGCGCGCGCCCGGCTCGGCCTGCGCTGCCTGCAGTCCGGCGTGGCGCGGCAACGGCGGCCGCTGTCGCTGCAGGAAGCGGCGCCGGCATTGCCGCCGGCCTGGCGCACAGCGTATGCCGGCCTGGAACAGAAGGCAGCGGCGGCCGGCCTAGATATGCGGGTCTACGGTTCGCTGGCGCTGCAGGCACTAACCGGCGCGCCCTACCTGACGGCGCGCTCCGATGTCGACCTGGCGTTTTATCCGCGCGACGCGGCGCAGTTGGACCACGGCCTGGCGCTGCTCGACCACTACAGCCTGCAACTGCCGCTGGATGGCGAGATCATCTTCCCATCCGGCCAGGCGGTAGCCTGGAAGGAGTGGCGCAATGCGGCCTCGGCAGCACATGGGACCAGGGTGCTGGTCAAGCGCATCGACTGCGTGCTGCTGGCCGAACCGGCCACCCTGCTGGATGAGTTCACGGAGTGCATGTGCCGGGCCTAGCGCTGCCATTACCGCTTGCCACGCCGCGTGCCAACCATGCCTTTTGCGCCGCCACGGCCCAGCTGGCGGTCCGTAGCCTCTATATCGAACTGGCGCTGTATCCCAAGCCCGGCCTGGTATCCCTGGTGGACAACGGCAGCCATCGCGACATGGATGCCGGCACTTTCCTGCGCAGCCTTTTCGCGCTGCGCCACTATTTCGTTCGCATCGCCAGCGCCGGCCTCGACGGCGCGCCCTTTCCGGCGCTGCGCGAACTGGGCATTGCCGCAGAACGGCGCATGCTGCAGGCAACCGGCGGCATCAACACCCATCGCGGCGCGATCTTTTGCCTGGGCATGCTATGCGCCGCCGCCGGATGGCGGCACGGCCGCGGCCTGGCGCTGTCGCCGGCGGGTCTGCGCCAGACGCTCGGGGCGCAATGGGGCGGCGCGCTGTCTTCGCATCACGGCGGCCCCGGCGGCCAGTCGCATGGCCAGCGGGTGGCGGCGCTGCATGCCGTGGGCGGCGCCCGCGCCGAAATGGCACGCGGCCTGCCGTCGGTGTTCGAGCTGGCATTGCCGACGCTGGAAAGCACGCTGGCCGCCGGGCGCGGCCAGCGTGCCGCCCGCATCGATGCGCTGTTCGCTCTGATGGCGAATCTGGGCGATACCAATGTCTACCACCGCGCCGGCGCCGATGGCGCGCTGCTGGTGCGGCAAAGCGCGCAGGCTTTTTTGGTGCGTGGTGGCACCGGCGCCGATGGCTGGGAGCGCATGGCACTGGACTGCCACCGCCGCTTCGTTGCGCACCGCCTGTCGCCGGGCGGCGCCGCGGACCTGCTGGCGGCCACCTGCTTCGTTCATCAAGTGAGCGGGATGGGCTGAACATGACGCGCCTGGCGATACTGTGCCCCGGCCAGGGTGGCCAGCATCCCGGCATGTTCGATCTTGCTCTATCCGACCCTGCAACCATTGCAGCGCTTGCCGGCTGGGGCATGGAGCGGACTGCCGGCGTGGCGCCGCACGCGCTGCCGGATTCACCCGAGGCGCTGCACGACAACCGCATCGCCCAGCCGCTGGTGGTGGCGGCCACGCTGGCAATGTGGCAGGCGCTGCGCGCCGACCTGCCCACGCCGGCGCTGGCGGCGGGCTACAGCATCGGCGAACTGGCGGCGTACGGCGTGGCCGGGGCGCTGGCGCCGGCGGACGTGGTGAGCCTGGCGGCGCAGCGGGCGGCGCTGATGGATGACTGCGTCGGGCCGGACCAGCCGCATGGCATGCTGGCCGTGTCCGGCCTGGAGGAAGCCGCACTGCAGGCACTGCTGCCTGCCGGGGCGCTCCATATCGCCATCGACACCGGGGAAGCCAACTTCATCGTAGCCGGACTGCGCCATGCATTGACGGAGCTGGCAGCCGCTTGCGAACAACGCGGCGTGCATGCGACGTGGCTGCCGGTGAAGGTAGCTTCACATACGCCGCTGATGCATGCGGCCGCCGTGAAATTCCGGCCGCTGCTGGAAGCCGCGACATGGTCTGAACCCGCATTCCCGCTGCTCTCGGGCACCGGTGCAAGTGCGGTGTCTCAGCGCGGCCAGGCGCTGGACGCGCTGACGGAACAGATCGGGACGAGGATACGCTGGGGAGCCTGCATGGATGCCATCGCCGAGGTCGGCGTGACGGTGGCGCTGGAATTGGGGCCGGGAGCGGCGTTGTCGCGCATGCTGCGCGATCGGCATCCGCATATCGAGGCGCGCTCGGCGTCGGAATTTCGGTCGTTGGCGGGGCTGGTGGGGTGGTTGCGGCGCCGGTGCGGCTGACTGGCCGGCGCCATATAAAAGCGGACTGCTCGGCAATGCAAGGGCCGGGCAGCGCGGAGGACGGGCCGTCAGCCCGCCGTTTCGATCAATACACCTTGTAAGCGGTTTCGAAGGCGGTCTTGGAGAAGGAGATCGTGCCAGTCGCCTCAAGCTTGCCAGGCATGTTCAGCGGCGCGCTGGTGAGCGCATTCGTGATGTCCACGTAGCCACTCAGCTTGCCGCTGCCGTATGCACCCTCGAAAACACCGGTGCCGCCGGTGATCGTGAATTTCGCGTCCTTGTTCATTGTCAGGATGGGCGAGCCGGCAGTGCCGCCGAAGCTGCCGGAATAGTCGGCCGTCAGCGTCGAGCCATTGACTGCGGTGATAGTCAATTTACCGTTCGAGAACACAAAGGTGGGCGTGGCGCAATCCCGGGCGTTGGCCGTGACCGGGCCGACATAACCGCGATTCTTGTAGCCTACGCTCATCGTTCCCGAACCGGTCGTCATGCCAACGGATTCTGTCAGCGTGCGGCACGTCACGCCCTGTGTTTCCTGATCTGCGAGGGATTCGAGTGTATTAACGGAAATGCTTAATGGCAAATTACGCAGTTCGGCTGCTGCATTTCCAGAATGAAATGCAAAGGCTGCGAACAGAACGGAAGTCGAGTATTTGACAAAAGTGTTAGCTATTTTCATTGAGATTCCGGTAATGGAGAAGTTTCAAACGGACGACATGGTAACGGCAAAGGCTTTTATTACAAAGACAGCATTATTGAATTCAAGAACAAAAACCAGAATTTATTCTTTATGACGTGCAAAAACGACGTTAATAAAATGAAATATTTCCTTATGGATCAATTACTTAAACGTATCGATATCATGGGAAAGGATTTTACGAATAATAGATAGTAACGAAAATCAAGCAGGGCAATAAGATACAAGGTTTAGTACATCCATTTACATAATCCATTAACCTGGTCCCTGATCATGGATTTAAAAGGCAATTTTATTCCAGAACAAGGCATCGCTTTGATTTTTCATAGATCTAACAATATTCCGGTTAGTTCAATGCATCAATCGCTTCTTTTTCAGAAAATTTTTTCATTAATGCTTCATGCCAGAAACAATATCCGTTTCAGGCAAGCACATAACGACAATAATCAAGTTTTGCGGAAAAATATTGGCCTGCGGCATCATTTCTCAAAATTTCTTTATCTCTCGACAAGCACCGACGGCTGTGCCGGGCTTTGCCTCGTCTAACCAAACTACAATGAGGCGAAGCCAATTCGGACCGACATTCTATGAATGAACGCGCTGCGCATGACGTGCTGCTGGTCAAGGCAATCGAGACAAGCGATCGGGAACGCAAGATCCTGAGCGAAGACGACCGCCGTTACGCCAGCCGAACGGCACGCGAACTGGCGCAGTGGACGGCAGCCGAGCGCAAAAAGGCCATGACGCCGGACCTGTTCCTGCACAAGCGCGCCCAGCAACTTTTGGCACGACTATCGGAACGCATGCCTGCTGCTGCGGGCATGCTGCGTCAGCGCTCCTGGCTGCGCATCGCCGGCATCGTGCTGCCCGCGCTGGCATTGCTGTGCGGCATGCTTGCCGACCGCATTGGCGATGTGCACCGCGTCAACTTGCTGTCGGCGCCCCTGCTGCTAGTCCTGCTGTGGAATCTCGCGGTGTACCTGTTGCTACTGCTGCGAGTAGTGCTGCCGCGCCGCGGGCGTACCGTGCGGCGGCGCCTGGGCGGCTTGCACTGGCCGGCCCTCCCCCGCGTCCGCCGTTCGCAAGCCCTGCTCGGCACAGCGCTCGCCCGGTTTGCCGAGGAATGGCTGTCGCTGTCGACGCCGCTGACCCTGGCCCGTGGCGCGCGCATCCTGCATCTGTGTGCCTCGCTGCTGGCTGCGGGCGCAGCGATCTCGCTGTACCTGCGCGGCGTGCTGGCAGCCTACCGGGTCGGCTGGGAGAGCACCTTTCTCGACGCCGGCCAGGTGCATGCGCTGCTGTCATGGCTGTTCCTGCCTGCGGTGTCGCTGCTGGGCCTGAGCGGCTTCACGCCGCAGGAGGTTGAAGCGCTGCGCTTCGGACAACCGGCGCCGCCCGACTCGGGCGCCAAGTGGGTGCATCTGTATGCCGCCACGCTGGTGCTGCTGGTCGTGCTGCCGCGCCTGGCGCTGGCCGCGCTGGCCTGGTGGCGCGAGCGCAGTCTGGCCAGTCGTTTTCCGCTTGACCTGTCCCAGCCCTATTTCCAGCGCCTGTGCGCCGGCCTCGCGCCGGGTGCGGCGACCTTGCGCGTCTGCCCGTACAGCATGCGCGTGGACGAGGCGCGCCAGGCCGGGCTTGCCGTCGCAGCGCGCGCGCTACTGGGCGAGCAGGCCGAGCTGACCATATTGCCCGTTACTGCCTATGGCGACGCCCCACCCGCGCCAGCGACGAGCCAGGCGGTGACCGCGGCGCTGTTTGCCCTGTCGGCCACGCCGGAGCCGGAAAACCACGGCCAGTTCCTGGACCAGTTGCGCAGCAGCCATTCTGCCGGCGTGGTAGCGCTGATCGATGAATCCGGTTATCTGGAGCGCCTGGGGCCGCAGGCCGCCGGCCGCGCCGCCGAGCGGGCCGGCCTGTGGCGCCAGTTCTGCGCGCAGCACCAGACACCGGTTGCCATCGTCAACCTGCTCGTGCCGGAGGCAGGCAGCGAAGAACTGGAGCGTCTGTTGGGCAGCGCCCGGAGCGCGTCATGAACAGCCAGCATGAGCAGCGACCGCAGCAGTCACAGCTGGCAGAGCAGCCGGCACGGCATGGGCAGCAGATCCAGCTGGTGCTGATCTCCCACACCAATGCCGGCAAGACCACGCTGGCACGCACCCTGGTGGGCATGGATGTGGGCGAGGTGCGTGACGCTGCCCATGTCACCGTGGCTTCCGAGTCGCATCCGCTGCTGCATACCGCCGGGGGCGACGCCTTGCTGCTATGGGATACACCCGGCTTCGGCGACTCGGTGCGGCTGGTCAGGCGGCTGGCAATGGCCGACAACCCGATAGGCTGGCTGCTGCGCGAGGTCATCGACCGTTACCGCGACCGACCGTTCTGGCTCAGCCAGCAGGCGCTGCGCACCGCGCGCGAGGAGGCCGACCTGGTGCTGTACCTGGTGAACTCCTCGGAAGACCCCCAGGACGCCGGGTATCTGGCGCCGGAAATGAAGGTGCTGGACTGGCTGGGCAAACCGGTGGTGGTCCTGCTGAACCAGATGGGGCAGCCACGCCCGGCGGCGCAGGAGCAGGCAGAACAGGCGCGCTGGGCCGAGGCGCTGGCCGGATGCCCCGCAGTGCGCCGGGTACTCGCGCTGGATGCCTTCGCCCGCTGCTGGGTGCATGAAAGCGTGCTGTTCGAAGCAATGGCGGCGCTGGTGCCGGCCGACAAGCGGGACGCCTACGACCGGCTGCTGGCGCAATGGGCACAGGACAACCAGGCCCGCTTCCACGCCGCCATGCAGTTGATCGGCCGGCAGCTGTGCGCGGCCTCGGCCGACAGCGAGCCGGTGCCGCCGGCCGAGCGGCCCATGCTCGACAGCGTGGCGCGCACGGTGGGCCTCGGACAGAAGCTTGGCGCCAGGCGCGAGGAGCAGGCGATGAAGGCGCTGATGGCGCGCCTGGAACAGGGTATCGCCGACAGCACCGCCCAACTGCTGCGGCTGCACCGTCTCGACGCCGGCGCGGCGCAGCGAATACACGAGCGGGTGCAGAAAGCTTATGTGGTGCGCACCCCGGTCGACGCCCGCCAGGCCGGGCTGCTAGGCGCGGTGGTGTCGGGCGCGGCCACCGGCCTGTCCGCCGACCTGATGGCCGGCGGCCTCAGCTTTGGCGCCGGTGCGCTTTTGGGCGGCATCGTTGGAGCGCTAACCTTTGCCGGCGCTGCCTGGACCTTTAACACCACTACCAGCCGCAACGAGGCGCGGGTGCGGTTCTCGCCGGAATTCCTGCGCTCGCTGCTGGTGGCAGCGCTGCTGCGCTATCTGGCGGTGGCGCATTTCGGCCGCGGTCGCGGCGGCTTCGTCGAAGGCGAGGCGCCGCCCTTCTGGCAGGAAGAAGTCGAAGCCGAGGTGGCGCGGCATACGAGCAGGCTCCCGTCGATCTGGGGCAATGCCGCCTGCGACACGCAGCTTGGCGAGTTGCTAGAACAGATGACCAGCGCCATCCTGCACCGGCTCTATCCGCGCTGAACGCCCGCGCCACCGGTAAAACTTGTAACAAGGCATAAGAACGGCACATCGCCATGTGGGAAGGCCTTATATTCAGGTCCTCGCCGGTCGTTGCCGGCGGTTTCCTGGAAAGGACATAGCCATGCGTAGCAAGACCCTGATTTCCACCATCGCGGCCGCCGGACTGCTGGCTGCCTCGCTGTCCAGCCCGGCCCTTGCCGACGGCGGCCGCTATCACGGCAACGGCGGCCACCGTGGCCACGGCGGCCATGGCGGCAACAACGGCGCAGCGGTGGTGGCCGGCGTGCTGGGCGCGCTGGTAGTCGGCTCCATCATCGCCAACGCCAATGCGGCTCCCAGCTACGCGCCGCCACAAACCTACTACCAGCCGCCGCCAGCCCCCACCTACTACGAAGCGCCACGCACCTATTACCAGCCAGCGCCGCCGCCGCAGGTGTACTACCAGCCGGCCCCGGTCTACCAGGCCCAGCCGGCGACGGTGGTGATCGAAAGCGGCTATGAGCGGCCGTACTCGCGCGAGCGTTATCAACGCCATTACTACGGTTACTGAAGCCATCGATTTCTGTATGGAAAGAAAGGGCCTGCCGATCACAGCAGGCCCTTTTTACATGAAACTCCGTTTCGCACGACCGTTCTATTGCGTACGATCAACGCCATTCCGGAACAAGTTTTTCTACTTCACGGTCTGAATATTGCTGCACAAAAACAGATCACGCGGCGGTTCCATACTGCCGGTACACGGAGGAAGACAAATGACATCCCTATCATGGCGCGCCGCCGGCGCATTCACCCTGTCCGCCATGCTTGCCGCCTGCGGCAATAACGAACTCGCTACGGCGCTGCCGACCAAAACCGCCGCCACCCTGCTGACCGACACCACCCAGACTCTCGCTTCCACGATTGACCAGGCTGGCCTGGTGTCGCTGAACGATACCGCGCCAGCCCAAACCGCGCGCCGCTTCGATGCCAGCACGGTATCGGCCGACGGCGCTGTAATCGCATTCACGGTGTATGTGCCGGACATCCCTATCGGCAATGCGGCCCCACTGCTCCTGGAAGGCCATGGCTGGGGCGGAAAGCGCACCCGCGACCTCGACACCACCGCCTATGACGCCGCTGCCAACACGCCGCTGCAGACCGCCAAGCTGGCCCTGACCAGTGGCGCCCAAGGCGGCAAGACCGGCGGTCAGGGCTGGTATGTAATCAGTTTCGACCAGCGCGGCTTTGGTGACTCCGGCGGCTTCGCCAATGTGATGGACCCGGAGATCGAAGGCCGCGATGTCAAGGCCATCATCGACTGGGCGCAGGCCAACCTGCCGCGCCTGGCGCACCGCAAGAACCGCGACGGCGCGCTCGACCCGGTCGTGGGCGGCGTTGGCCTGAGCTATGGCGGCGGTTTCCAGACCATAGGTGCCGGTGTCGACAAGCGGATCGACGCCATCGTCCCGACTTCCACCTGGTACGACCTGCGCTACAGCCTCTACAACACGCCCAAGAGCGAATACCTGGCGTTGCTGGTGGGCGTCGGCGCAGCCGGTCTCGGCCGCGCGGAACCCTTCACCTATCAGGCCTTCGTGGATGCCAGCACCTTCAACCGGGTCAGCCCGAATTTCAGCCAGACCATGTACCGGCACAGTGCGGTGTCCTATTGCGAGAACAACAGCGCCAGCATGCGGCAGCCCGGCATACCGGCCTTCTTCATCCAGTCGTCCAACGACATCCTGTTCAACCTGAATGAAGGCTTCGACGCTTTCCAGTGCTACCGCAAGGCCAATCCGGACTCGAAGTTCATGGCTGTACGCTTCGGCCATCCGGACGTGCTCGTCAGCAATACCAGTTGGGACAAGTTCACCGAGGAGAACGTGTCCTGCGGCGGCAAGTCGATTCCGGTGGCGCGGCTGGCGTTTTCCTTTCTCTCGCAAAACCTGGTCGATGCGCGGCTCAATGCTAGCTACTCCGCCGACTACCTGACCGTGCCTGACCTGCGCGCCGTGCTGGAAGATGGCAGCGCCACCAATGGCGCAAAAGGCGAGACCGCCGAGGGAGGCTGCCATGAAGTGGCGAAGCTGGGCACGAATCCGCCCGGCGCGCCGCTGATCCAGCGCGGCGGCGTCAGCGCCACAGCCACGCCATCGGCAGTGCAGAACGTGGTGGCCGGCGTGCCTGCGCTGCTGGCGCCGGTGATCATTCCAAACGACCCTGCCACCCTGGCCTCCCCGCTGATGAAGTCCTATACCGGCCCCGAGGCCGGCACGGTGGTGAGGCTGGCACAGCCTTCTGGCAGCGACCGCAAGCTGCTTGGCACGCCCACGGTCACGCTCACCGTTTCACCGACCAACGCGCTGCAGGCAGCCGTGGACAACCCGCCCATCCTGTTCCTGGGCTTGGTGCGCAAGACCGCCGACGGCCGCCAGCAGCTGGTGCATGATCAGGTACAGCCAATACTGGGCTTCGGCACCCAGACGGTGACACTGCCAGGGGTGAGCATGCTTTTGCATGGCAGCGACGAATTGGGCCTCGTGGTGTTTGGCTACCATCCGCAGTATTTCAACTATTACACCCGCCTTCCGCTGAGTGTGAACCTGAGCGGCATCAGTGCCGGGCTGCCATTCGTTAATTAATCGGAGAGCGTGGCCGCTGTTGGCATAACGGGAATGAGGGCACTGGGGTTAGGGTAGCGTGCCTGGCACGATGGGGCGGGGGCCTTTGCTTTGACCTTTGGCCGTTGCCGTTGCTTTTTAAGTGGCAGTTCAAGTCCCGTTGAGCGCGCCGTGCCGTCGATGGCTGAAGCGGATAAGGTGCGGCGTCTGTTTGAGCGCAGTGAGTTTAGCCGCGACCCGCTTCAGGCGTCGACGGCACAGGGACCTCGCGCGATTACCGGGTCGCCTTTTCTGGCCTACTTCTTTTGGCGAAGCAAAAGAAGTAGGTCGCCTGCCGGGGCGAACACCCGGCCTGGTCATGACGACAGTGCAGGCGTGTTGTTTTATCAGGCGTAAGGACGTCACTGCGAAGCAGCAGTTGCTTTTGAAGTTAGGGGTTTTGCTCAACATACGTTGAACGACAAAACCGACAGTGCTGCCAGTGCCTTGCCGGGTGAAACAAGGCGACCGCACTGCTGTGGAGACAAGCCGAGAGTCCGTCCCGGCGGCCGGGTTACTTTTTTGCTCCGCCAAAAAAGTAACCAAAAAAGGCGGCAGCGGTGATCTCGCCCCGCTGCGCGGGGTCCCCGTGTCAGCAGTACCCGGAGCGGGGCGCGGCTAAACTCACTGCGCTGCGCTTAGATAGACGCCGCACCTTTTCCCCCTCCAGGCACCGCTGACACGGCGCGCTCAACGGGGCTTCACTGCAACAGCCACTCCAAAAGCAACTGCAACTGCAACTGCAACGGCAGAGGGCAGAAGCCCAACGCCCTCAATCCACCTTGATATTCCCCGTCTTCACCACTTCCCGCCACATCGCAAGCTCCGCCCCCAGCATGGTTCCGAACTCCGCCGGCGTAGCGCTATAGGCTTCCGCTCCCTCGCTGACCAACCGTCCCTTCAACGGTTCCTTGGCGGAGGCCTCGTTGACCAGCGCGTTGAGCCGGGTGACGATAGGCGCCGGGAGTCCGGCGGGGGCGACGATGCCCCACCAGGTAGTGATGTTGTAGTCGGGAATGCCGGCTTCCGCTACCGTGGGCACTTTGGGAAACAGGGGCGAGCGCTGCGCGCCGGTGGTGGCGATCATGTCGACCGCGCCTGACTTCACGTATTGCAGCATGGTCGGAAAGGTCGCAAAGAAGGCGTGGGTGCGGCCGGCAAGGAAGTCGATGGTGGCCGGGCCGCTGCCCTTGTAGGGCACATGCGTCAGCTTGGCGCCCGTCTTCTGCACGAACAATTCGCCAGCCAGATGGGTGACGCTGCCGGCGCCCGAGGAACAGAAGTCCAGGCCTTCGGGCCTGCTTTTGCTGAGGGCCACCAGATCCTTGACGCTTTTGAAGCCCATGCCCCTGGTCGTGACGATCATCAGCGGGCCGCGGCCTATCATCGCGATCGGCGTGAAGTCCTTCTTCACGTCATATGACGCCTTCCTGTCGGTGGCCGCATGAGTAACGAAGGTGGAGGTCACGAACAGCAGGGTGTAGCCGTCCGGGTCGGCGCGGGCGACCGACTTGGCGGCGATCGCGCCGCCGCCGCCGCCGCGGTTGTCCACCACTACCGGCTGACCCAGGCGGTCGGAAAGGAACTTGCCCAGTTCGCGGGCGATGCTGTCCGTGCCGCCGCCGGCCGCGAAAGGCACTACCAAGGTGATCGGGCGCTTGGGATAGTCCTGCGCCGCGGCTAACAAGGGCATGGTGGCAAGTACGAGCGTGATGGCTTTGAGCGTGAAGCGGCGGCCGGATGGGAAAGTCATGTAAGTCTCCTTGTTTGTTCTGGTGGACATGCGCAGGCAGAGCGCCTGGTGCGCCGGGCAGGCGTGTCACAGGCACGAGGTCAGGCGCTTCGGAAGCAGCGGCTCAGTCCGAGCCCAACTGCAGCTTGTTGGCCTGTCGCTTTTCGATGGCCGACTTCAGCAAGGCCGCGCTGCGATAGATGCCATGCGCGAATTTACCGTATGGCAGGGTGGCAAACAGCGCCATTACCACGCCCAGATGGACCGCCAGCAGCAACGCCATTGCGCCGCTGCCGCGCCAGGCCAGCAGGGCCAGGCCGGTGGCGCTGGTCAAGAGCAGCAACGCGATGAAGCCACGATCCATGGGCCGCTGCTTCACGTCGCCCTGCGCAGGGTCCCGCCTGAGGTTCAGCCACAGCAGGCCGGCCGGGCCGATCAGCAGCCCGATGCCGCCGGCGGTGCCGAGCAGTACCGGCAGGCTGATCAGCGCATACGGCGCGGGCAGGCCCAGCAGATAGTGGTACAGCGTTGCCACCGAGGTGGCGGCGAAGCACAGCATAAATCCGTAGAAGGTGAAATGATGGAAGCGCCGCCGCGCCAGCGTGAAACGGTCGTCTTCCTCGTTGCAGCCGTCGCCATGGCCACCGTCCAGATACTTCAGCGTCAGCGCATTCCTCGCCGCTTCCACCACCGCCGGGGCGGAGGCCTGGCCCGGCGACACGTCGCGCCAGAAGCGCGTCACGCCGATGCCCAGCGCCAGCACCGCGAAGCCGAACACGGCGCCAAACATCGCTGCCATCAGGTTATGCGGAAAGATCGCGTAAAAGTTGCCGGCCAGCGGCGCATGCAGCAGCGTGCCATTGCGCGCCAGCGCCAGCACCAGGAACAGCGCCAGGCCAGCCGCCAGGGCCAGGGCCACTGTCAGGCCGTTGCGCTTGTAGAGCACGCCCAATGCCGGCGGCCAGGCATACTCGGCATAAGTCTGGCCGCGCACCGTCGCCATCGCATGCGGCACGTTGACCGCGAATTCATGCGGCGGCGCGTACTGGCAGGCGTGATAGCAGGCGCCGCAGTTGTGGCACAGATTGGCCAGGTAGTTGACGTCGGCCTTGCCGAATTCCAGCCTGCGCGTCATCGCCGGGAACACGGCGCAGAAACCTTCGCAATAGCGGCAGGCATTGCAGATCTGCATCTGGCGCGCCACTTCGGCTTCGGGCCCGGTCAGGGCCATCACCTGAAATTCCGGTTGCGGGCCGCCGGCATTGCGCAATACTCGGTCTTCGGAAGGGGATACCTGGTCGCGCGCATCGCGCACCAGCGCTTCAAGCTGCTGCATGGTGTTTTCCTTGTTTCGCTTGCATGGCCGCCGCAGCCGCGGCAGCGCGGGTGCCGGCAATGCGGCCGAAGGCGGTGCCGATCGACATGCCGACGCCGGCGGTATAGCCCTTGCCCAGCACATTGCCGGCCATCATTTCACCGGCGACAAACAGGTTATCGCTGGGCTGGCCGCCAAAATGGACCGCGGCATGCTCGTCGACCTTCAGGCCGAGATAGGTGAAGGTGATGCCCGGCCGCAGCGGATAGGCATAGAAAGGCGCGGTATCGATCGGCCGCGCCCAGTGGGTCTTGGCCGGCGCCAGGCCCTCGGTATGGCAGTCGTCGAGCGCGGTGTGGTCAAAGGTGCCGACGCGACAGGCGGCGTTGTAGTCCGACAGGGTGCGCATGAACTGCTCGCGTGGCAGGCCCAGCTTGTCGGCCAGCTCGGGCAGGCTGCCCGCCACCGTGCCGGGGAACACCGGCGGCATGAAGCGCCCCACTGCCTTGGCGTCGATGATGGAATAGCCAATCTGTCCGGGCTGGCCGGCCACGAGGCGGCCCCAGATCGCATAGCGCTTGGGCCAGAAGTCCTCGCCCTCGTCGTAGAAGCGCTCGGCATGGCGGTTGACCACCACGCCCAGCGAGACGCAGTCGATGCGGGTGCAGATTCCGCCGTCGTACAGCGGCGCGCGGGCGTCGATCGCCACGCAATGCGATTGCGATGGATCGCCGATCACGTCGGCGCCGACATCGATCATGTATTTCAGCAGCACGCCCTGGTTAAAGCGGGTGCCGCGGATTAGGAAATTGTCGGCCGGCCATTCGCCGGCCTCGTTCTGGCCCCAGGCCTCGCGCAGCCATTCGCGGTTGGACTCGAAGCCGCCGGCCGCCAGCACGCAGGCGCGGGCCTCGAAGCGGCGCGCGCCGCTGCGGGCGGCCACGAAACGACCTTCATTGAGTTCGATCGCATCGACCGGGGTCTCGTACAGCATCTTCACGCCCATCGCCTCGGCACTGCGGTAATAGGCATTGACCAGGGCCTTGCCGCCGCCCATGAAGAAGGCATTGGTGCGCGCCACATGCAGTGCGCCCGACAGTGGCGGCTGGAAGCGCACGCCATGCTTCTGCATCCATGGTCGGCAGTTGGACGAGGCGCGTATGGTCAGGCGAGCCAGCTTCTCGTCGGTCAGGCCGCCGGTTACCTTCAGCAGATCCTGCCAGTATTCTTCCTCGGGATAGGCCTCCACCAGCACATCCTGCGGCGCATCGTGCATGCAGCGCAGGTTGCGGGTGTGCTGGGAATTGCCGCCACGCCATGCACGCGGGGCCGATTCCAGCACCAATACCGAGGCACCCGCCTCGCGCGCCATCAGGGCGGCACACAGGGCGGCGTTTCCGCCGCCAATCACCAATACGTCGTACATCGTCAGTCTCCCGGCTCAATGACAGGGACTGTAACGGCCTAGGCCCATTGCCGCCAGCGCCCCGGCGGCAATGGGCCTTCACGATTCGTGAAGGGTGGCACCCGGCCAGCGTCCCTGCTGCACCAGTTCGCGCATCACGCCTTGCAGCACCACCCGCGCCGCCAGGCCGGCCGGCGACAGTTCATCGTCCGACAGGCTGGTCAGGAGGTTGGGACGGCGCGCCGCGCTGTCAGCCACTTCCAGCGTGACCAGCGGCTCGCCGGCGAGTCGCGCCAGGGCAGCGCCCGGCTGGATGGTAGCGCCATAGCCGGCCCGCACTGCATCCATCAGCAGCGCCAGGCCATCGATCTCGGCCACCACGTTCAATGCATAGCGGCCGCGGCTGGAGGCGGCATTGAGCAGTGCCCGCAGGCCATGCTGGTTGCTGGGCAGGATCAGCGGCAGGTCGGCCAGCTCGCCGACCTCGACCCGTTCACGATCCGGCAAGCCGGCTAGGCCGGGCCACGCGATCAGGAACAGGCGCTCGTCCAGCACCGGCAGCACGCTCCAGCGCTGGCCGCGGTCGGCCTGGAACAGCACCGCCAGGTCGAGCTGGCGGGCACGTAGCATCGAGGTCAGGTTGCCCGACAGGCTTTCCACCAAGTGCAGCCGCACTTCAGGATACCGCTCGCGCATTGCCGCCATGAAGGGCAAACCCAGCACTGCGCTGGTGCTGGGCGGCAGGCCGACGCTGACATGGCCCGACAGCCGCGCCAGCTGGGCCGCCCGCACCGCGTCGTCGGCATGGCGCAGCGCCAGCTGGGCCTGGCGCCAGAAGGCCAGGCCGGCGTCGGTGGGCACCACGCCGGTGGAAGTGCGCTGCAAGAGCCGGGTGGAGAGTTCGCTTTCGAGCCGGCTGATCTGCTGGCTCAGCGCCGAGGTCACCACGCCAAGGTCGAGCGCGGCGCGGCCCATGCTGCCCAGTTCGACCACGCGCACGAAGTAGCGCAGCTGGCGCAGTTCCATTATCTCCTCCGCACGGCGCCGAGCCAGGTGCCGCAGACCACGCAGCCAAAGCCGAACACTAGCCACCATGAAAACGGCTCGCCCAAAAAGGCTACCGCGAAGGCGATGGCAAACAGCGGCACCCAGTTCAGAAACAGCGCGGTTCGGCTGATGCCGAGGATGCCGATCGAGCGGTTCCAGATCAAGTTGCCGATGGCCGAGGCCGCCACGCCCGAAAACAGGATTAGCGACCATGAGTGCCAGTCCGGGGACAGGATGCGCTGGTCGAAGCCGGCCACGACTGCATGCAGGGCCAGGAGTAGGCTGCCGACCAGGTAGATGCCCCAGCTGATGGCCAGCACGTCGAGCTGGCGCGCCAGCCGCTGCACCAGCACGCCGCCCAGCGCAAAGCTCATCACCGAGGCGCCGACCAGCAAATCGCCGATGCCGGCTGTGCCCACCCCGGCGCCGGGACGATGCAGGATCACGCCCACCACCCCCGCTAGGCCGAGTGCGATTCCGGCCAAGCGCGGCAGCGCCAGCCGCTCGCGGAAGGCGATGGCGGCCAGCAGCGAGGACACCAGCGGCCCGAGCGCGACGATCAGCGCGCTGTTGGTGGCGCTGGTGCGCGCCATGCCGCTGGTGAAGAAAACTTGGTTACCATATACCATCAGCAGGCTGCAGGCCAGCAGCAGCGGCCAGTGGCGACGCTCTATCACTGGCAGGCGGCCGCCGGCACGCAGCGCCAGCACGGCAAACACGCAGCAGGTGAAGAACATGCGCACCGCCGCCAACGTGGCGAAGTCGAAGCGGCCGGCCAGCACTCGCACCGCCGGAATGTTCAGGCCCCACAGCGCCATGGCCGCGGTCAGCACCAACTGGGCGTGCAGGCTGTGCGCCGGCGATACGGGGGATGCGGCCGATGCAGGCGCCGGGGCCGGCGCTGCGCCGGAGGTGGCCGGGGGCTTCATCGGACGGGAATGGGTCTGGTGGTCATGATCTTGCGGTGCTGTCCGGTGAAGGCGTGAAAGGAAGAGGAAGGCGATTGCCGCAGCCAGCGCTGGCAGCGGCGCCGGTGCTGGCCCACTGCAGCATCAGCGGCCGGTGAAGCGCGGCGGACGCTTCTCGCCGAAGGCGCGCACGCCTTCCCGATAGTCCTCGCTCAGGTTGGCGGCATCGATGGCGGCCTGCACGTCGGGCCGCTGCACCTCGCCCAGCCGCTCCAGGTAGGCATTCATCGTCAGCTTCACCGACTTCGCCGTCAAGGGCGCATTCTCGGCAATCGCGCCAGTGAACCCGGCCACCGCCGCATCCAGCCCATCGACGCTGGCGACACGGCTGACAAAGCCCATGCGCAGCGCCTCCTCGGCATCGAAGATGCGCGCGGTGAAGAAGATGTCATAGGTGTTCTGCACGCCGATGAGCGCAGCGAAGCGATGCACGCCGGCCTGGTTGTAGCCTAGGGACAGGCGCGCCGCCGGCATGCGGAAGCGGGCGTCGTCGGCGCAGATACGGATGTCGCAGCCGGCCGCCAGGCCCAGGCCGCCGCCCATGCAGATGCCGCGTATCTTCGCGATGGTGGGCTTGCTGGCCTTCAGCGGCGCGCTGAAGGCGTCATCCAGCGCGGCGTTGTAGGCGGCCAGGGCTTCCGGGTCGGTGCGCTCGTCGCCGAACTGGGAAATGTCGGCGCCCGACACGAAAGCGCGGTCGCCGTCGCCGGTCAGCACGATCACCCGCACGTCGGGGTCGGCATCCAGCTCGGCTACCCTGATAGGCAGGGTGCGCCACATCTCGGCCGTCATCGCATTGAATTTCGCCGGGTTGGATATCACCACGGTGCCGACGGCGCCGTCGCGCTGCACGATGATCTGTCCCATTATCTAGTCTCCTGAATTGTTTTAATGCGCTGTCGCCGGCCATGTCGCCAGGCGCAGGCCCTGCCGGATAGTAAGGCAGCGTCGCGGGAATAACCAAGTGTCAGCGGCACGGCTTCAGGCCGGCGCCGGGTTGTCACTGCCAACGGTGGTGTGGCAAAGATGCGCCAGCAGGTTGGCCGCATGGCTGCCGCCGGCCTCGGGCTCGCGCATGCAGGCATAGAACTGGCGGCTGGCCCAGGCATCGGCAATCTGCACCAGTTCCAGACCCAGCCCGCCGGTGTAGCGCCGGGCGATGTCTTCCGGCAGCATCGCAATGCCTACGCCTTCCTTGACCATGTGGCAGCGCGCCTCGAAGTTCGATACCGACAGCACCACCGTGGGCGGGCGCGACAGGGAATTGCCGGCCAGTTCCAGGAAGCGGTCCAGGCTGTGGCGCGGAAAGGCGCCCACCAGCGGGAAGTCCAGCGCCTCCTCAAACAGCACCTGCCGGCGCGCCGCCAGCGGATGCCCGGCCGGCACTACCAGCCCTACCCGGTCCTGCCGGTAGGGCCAGGACAGCACGCCGGCCGCCGGATGCTGCGCATGATAGATGCCGACATCGGCATGGCCTTCATGCACCATGGCCGGGATCTCGGCGCTATGGCCCTCGGTCAGCTCGATGGAGGTGTTGGCATGGCTGGCCAGAAAGCGGGCGATCTCGGCCGGCAGGCTCTGGACGATGCTGGTCTGGTTGGCCAGCAGCCGTATCTTGTGCACGCCACTGCTGTCGAATTCGGCCAACGCCTGGTCGGCCGCGCGCAGGCTCTTCAGGATGCGCTTGGCATGTAGGTACAGCAGCTCGCCGGCGGCGGTCGGCGCGATGCCGCGGCCGTGGCGCTTCAGAAGCGCCTTGCCGACGTGGCGCTCCAGCTCATCCATGCGCTTGCTGATGGCCGACACCACCAGGTGCATGTCGACGCCGGCCTGGGTCAGGCTCTTTCTCTCCACCACGGCAACGAAGATTTCCAGCAGGTGGGTGTCGAGCTTCTTGGTCATGCGATTGATGTGATTGTCCCGTTCGGGAGGTTGCCGGCGACGGCCGGGACGCGCTGCGGGTTTGGCGGCGCGGCAGTCGCGATTATCGCCGATCCGGGCTGCAAGGGAGAACGCTGCTTTTCCGTTTCGTCAACTCGCGCCGTCGCCCGCTCTGTACAATCGGTGACACTCACCTGCAACAGCAACCCGAAAAGCAACATGACTCTGAATGGCCAGGACCGGCAGGCGCCGGTCATCCTGCTGTCGGACCAGGCGGCACGTTACCTGGGCCCACGCATCGCGCAACTCTTCCATCAGACGCCTTACCGCCTGGTCAGTCCAGAAGAGGCCATGCAGGACAGCGACGGCGTCGGCCGCAACATCGATATCGCCTTCATCAGCCGCGACGTGACCGGCAAGTCAACCAAGCATGAACTCACCGAATCGCTGCAGCAGTTCTACCGGGTGCTGCAGGCCGCGCCGGGGCTGTCCTGGGTGCATGCCCATTCGGCCGGCGCCGACCGGCCGATCTATCCCGAGCTGCGCGCGCGTGGCGTGACCGTCACCACGTCCTCCGGCGCCAATGCGGAAGCGGTGGCGCAAATGGTGCTAACCGGCATGCTGGCGCTGAACCGGCGCCTGTCCGAACTAATGGATGCCCAGCGCCGCCGCGCCTGGGAGCCGCTGCTGGGCGACCGGGCGCCGCGCGACCTGCGCGGCCAGACCGCAGTGATCGTGGGCCTTGGGCCGATCGGCCTGGAAGCGGCACGGCTGTTCAAGGCGCTGCACCTGCGTGTCATCGGCGTGCGCCGCAGCGATGCGGCGGCGCCGCCCTGCGACCTGGTGCTGCCGCTGGCGCGGCTAGACGAGGCATTGGCGCAGGCCGACTGGCTGGTGCTGGCCTGCCCGCTGACCGACGACACCCGCAACCTGATCGATGCCCGCCGACTGGCGCTCTTGCCGCCGGGCGCGCAGCTGATCAATGTGGCGCGCGGTGAGGTCGTGGTCGAGCCCGACCTGATTGCCGCCTTGCGCGAGCGTCGCCTCGCCGGCGCCTTCCTGGATGTATATGCCCACGAGCCGCTAGCGGAAACATCGCCGCTGTGGGCGCTGGACAATGCCATGCTGTCGCCCCATACCGCCGGCCATACCAGCGGCCACTACGCGGCCGTGGCCGGGATCTTCCTGGACAACCTGGCGCGCTGGCGCGACGGACAGGCCATGAACAATCTGATGCCCTGAGGGCAGACCACATCACACAACACTGGAGGAGACGACATGGTGCAAGACGGCGTGCTGCAGATCTCATCAATGAAGGGGCAGTGCTCGCTCGAGGAATGGGAAGCGCGGGTCAACCTGGCAGCCTGCTATCGGCTGGTCGAGATGTATGGCATGTCCGACATGATGGCCAACCACATCTCGGCCCGCGTCCCCGGCGAGGAAGGCACTTACCTGATCAATCCCTACGGCATGATGTATGAGGAGATCACCGCTTCCTGCCTGCTGAAGGTGGACCATGACGGCAGGATCATTTCCGGCCCCGACTTCGGCGAGCTGAATTACGGCGTCAACAAGGCCGGCGCGGTGATCCATACCGCCGTGCATGCGGCCCGGCCCGATGTCGGCTGCGTGATCCATACCCACAGCTGGGCCTCGATGGCGGTGTCGTCGCTGGAATGCGGCCTGCTGCCGCTGACCCAGACCGCGATGCGTTTCCTGAAGATTGGCTATCACGATTACCAAGGCGTGGTGCTGAATGAATCGGAACAGGCATCGCTGATCGCCGACCTCGGCCACGGCGAGGCCCTGATCCTGCGCAACCATGGCGTGCTAACGGTGGGCCGCTCCGTTGGCGAGGCCTTCAACTGGATGCACCGGCTGGAGCTGGCCTGCCGCTCGCAGCTGGCGGCGATGGCGGCCAACAGTCCGTATGCGAAGGTGCCGCAGCAGGTGCTGGAGGAAACCTGGAACAACTACCAGCCGGGCACCCGCCGCCCCTACGGCCTGATGGAATGGCCGGCGCTGCTGAGGAAGCTCGACCGCACCGACCCTGGCTACAAGTCCTGAGGATGGCCATGCCGGAAGCCCGCCAGCCCGAAGCGCCCGAAACATCCGCAAGGCCCAGCCCCGCGGCGCGGCCGCAGTCTGCGCTGGCGCCGCTGGGCCAGCCCGTGTTCCGCATGCTGTGGTGCGTCTGGCTGGCCGCCAACATCGGCATGTGGATGAATGACGTGGCCTCGGCCTGGATGATGACCTCGCTGTCGTCCTCGCCGATCTGGGTGGCGCTGGTGCAGACCGCGTCCACCCTGCCGGTGTTCCTGCTCGGCCTGCCCAGCGGCGCGCTGGCCGACATCCTCGACCGCAGGCGCTATTTCATCCTGACCCAGTTCTGGGTGGCCGCGGTGGCGCTGGTGCTGTGCGTCACCGTGCTCTCGGGTGTCATGACCGCGCCGTTGCTGCTGGCGCTGACCTTCGCCAATGGCATTGGCCTGGCGATGCGCTGGCCGGTGTTTGCGGCTAGCGTGCCGGAACTGGTGCCGCGTGCGCAGCTGCCGGCCGCGCTGGCACTGAACGGCGTGGCGATGAATGCCTCGCGCATCGTCGGCCCGCTGGTAGCCGGCGCCGTGATCGCCAGCCTGGGCAGCGCCTATGTATTCGTGCTCAACGCGGTGCTGTCGGTGGCATCGGCATTCGTGATCATGCGTTGGCGGCGCGAGCACAAACCCAGCCCGCTGGGCCGGGAGCGGCTGTTTTCCGCCATGCGGGTCGGCATGCAGTTTGTGCTGCAGTCGGGCCGGCTGAAGTCGGTGCTGCTGCGCATTTCGCTGTTCTTCCTGCATTCCACCGCGCTGCTTGCGCTGCTGCCGCTGGTGGCGCGCAGCCTAGGCGGCGGCAATGCGGCTGCCTACACCGTGCTGCTGGCGGCCATGGGCAGCGGCGCGATCGTGGCGGCGATGTTCCTGCCACGGCTGCGCCAGCTGATGGCTCGCGACACGCTAGTGATGCGCGGCGCGGCGCTGCAGTCGCTGGCCACTGCCGCCGTGGCGCTGTCTCCCAATATCTACCTTGCGGCGACCGCGATGTTCGTTGCCGGCATGGCCTGGATCACCACCGCCAACTCGCTCAGCGTGTCGGCCCAGCTGGCGCTGCCGGACTGGGTCCGGGCACGCGGCATGTCGATCTACCAGATGTCCATCATGGGCGGCAGCGCGCTCGGCGCGGCGCTGTGGGGCCAGGTGGCGACCATCACCTCGGTGCAGACCAGCCTGTTGATCGCCTCGGTCACCGGCGTGACAGCGATGATGGGCGCGCACCTGCTGGTGACCGACCTCGGCATCGAGGAAGACCTGACGCCGTCGCGTGACTTCAAGGTGCCGGTGGCGAACGACCCACCGCGCACGGGCCATGTGCAGGTGACGATCGAATACCTGATCGACCCGGCCCGGTCTGCCGAATTCATGGCGCTGATGCAGGAGAGCCGGCGCAGCCGCCTGCGCCAGGGCGCACTGTCCTGGGACCTGTTGCGCGACCTGGGCGAGCCGGGCCGCTACCTGGAGCAGATCGTCGATGAATCCTGGACCGAGCACCTGCGCCGCTTCGACCGGGTGACGGCGGCAGATGTCGCGCTGCGCGAGCGCAAGCTGGCCTTCCATGTCGGCGAAGCGCCGCCGCTGGTGACGCGCTGCCTGATTGAAAGCAGCGTGAGGCATTAATGCGTAGGCGCGTAGGTGGGTCAGTTTGTGCAGGCTGCGATCCGGGAAGAGACATTGCACCGTACGGTTGATCCGGAGCCAGGTCGGATCTCTATCTTCTGCAGTCCATGGTGCGTTCCGCTTTGCATGGCGCGCGCTATGAAAACAAACGTTGCCGTTGCCGTTCAAGTCCGGTTGAGCCAACCGTGGCGGCGTTAGCCGGAGAGGGAAAAGGTGCGGCGTCAGTAGAGTGCAATACCCCGCAGGGGCATTGCACCATGGGTCGATCGAGGAAGGCTGTCGCCCCATGCCATCCTGGTCTGCGACCCGTGGTGCAATGCCCTTCGGGTACTGCGCCCTACAGAGGCGGCTGAAGTTGCCGTTGCCGTTGCGGTTGCCGTTCAAACGCCCGTTGAGCGCGCCGCATCAGCGGGGCGTGCTCAACAGGTCGCCTTTTTTGGCGCAGCAAAAAAGTGCCCCGGCCGCCGGGGCGGACTTCAGGCTTGTCTCCACGGCAGTGCAGCGGTGTCGCGTCACCTGGCAACGCACGGGCAGCACTGTCGCCATCGAAATTCTTAAGCATCAACGCAAAGGCCAGCACTGCAGCCTCGTCAGCTTCCGAGCATCCAGAATTGCCAAAGGCTTGACAACCATTCCAAAAACTACCGATCCCACGCCATACCAACCACCAGCGCAATTTAATAAGCCGCTTCGCTACGCTTGATCTTCCACAAAAGCTCCACCGTTCGGTGATCGACAATTACTTCCACCTTAAAGTTGATTGCCGGTTTCTTTTTTGCATCATCCGCCCGCCGGCGTTAACGCTTCCATTCAACTAGACAGGCCGCCGGCATCGGCGGCGTGCCGGGTTGCGTCCGCAGAGCCTGAACTCTGCACCACCGTGTCAACACCTGGATCAGGAGACAAACATGAAGTCAAGAAAACAGAATGCCCTTCTTACCATTGCGCTGGCAGGCATCAGCACCCTCACCCTGGCCGACGACGGCAATGGGCAGGGCAACAAGCCCTGCGGCATACCCGACGCCACCGTGGCGCGGGTGCAGCAGCAGCTCGCCAGCGTGGCCACGCAGAACAACGGGGGGCTGTTTTCGCCCAGCCGCATGTGGTCGGCCGTCATCGACCGCCAGGGCGTGCTGTGCTCGGTGATCCGTCTGGGAGACGCCTGGCCGGGCAGCCGCGCCATTGCCATTGCCAAGGCCAACACGGCCAATGGCTTCAGCAATGATCAGCTGGCCCTGTCCACAGCCAACCTGTATGCGCCCACCCAGCCCGGCGGCTCGCTGTACGGGTTGAATAATTCCAATCCCTTCAATCCTGATTACCTGGCCCAAGGCAGCGGCATAGGACGAGTGCCGGGCGGCATCATCACCTTCGGCGGCGGCGTGCCGCTGTATGTGGATGGCAAAGTGATCGGCGGGCTGGGCCTTTCCGGTGATACGGCCTGTGCCGACCATGTGATTGCCTATCGCATGCGGCGGGCAGCCGGCCTGGACAAGGTGCCCAGCGGCGTTGGCCCGAACAACACCGACAACATCATCTTTGCCAGCGGCACGCCAACCGGCTTCCAGCATCCGCATTGCGGCGCATCCGACATCGCGCCAGAAGCGATCTGAAAGCGGTAGCTGGCATACCGGCGCCGTGCTGTGAAGCGGACATCGTTCCGCTTCACGCCTCGTCTCTTAAAAACAGGGACTGGGCCGCAGCGCGGTGACGGCCACGATTTCCCGGTCGAAGGCATCGGTCTCGATGTCGACGAACTGGGCCGTGCTCTCTTCCACCAGGGCGGCAATGCAGGTGCCCGCCGCCGAGGTGACATTGACGATGCGCATTGCCAGCACACCGTAACGCACCCGGTCGCCGCCGGCATTGAGGCAAAAGCCCAGGTTCTCGCGCCCGGTGCGAAAGTTATACAGGCAGCCGGTATCGCTGAAGAATGCGAAGGCGTCATTGTTGACGTCGACCACGCGCTCGCCGCTGTTGCTGCCGCTCCAGAAGAGGAAGGTGCGCCTGGACGGCTCCGGCACGCCGTCGACCGTTACCGAAGTGCCGCCGCCGCAGCCGGCGAGCGCGACCAGTGCGAGCGATGCGAATCCAATTTTCAATGCCATGCTGTCTCCCTTTTTAGCGTGTGCTGGGTGCTTCATCGTAAGCTGGCAGGAACGCTGTAGCGACTTTATTTGCACGCTGCAAGACCTGCGTCATGCGGCGGGGCCCGGCAGATGGCGAGGCAAGCTTTTTTAGTGTCCCAACGTTGCACATTGCTCAACCAGAAACTGATGCAGTAACCGTACCAGCGGCGACAGCTGGCGCCGGCCGGCGCACAGCAGGTAGAGCGGCACATTTTCGCCCTGCCAGTCCGGGCACAGCGCTACCAGCCGGCCACCCGCCAAGT
Organism: Noviherbaspirillum sp. L7-7A; assembly: GCF_019052805.1. Taxonomy (NCBI): domain Bacteria; kingdom Pseudomonadati; phylum Pseudomonadota; class Betaproteobacteria; order Burkholderiales; family Oxalobacteraceae; genus Noviherbaspirillum; species Noviherbaspirillum sp. L7-7A. Next base: position 89,539 of record NZ_JAHQRJ010000002.1, on the reverse strand, counting down.
CGTGCTGGATATCGATGCGGGAACGGTAGGCAATGCCTTCCCCTGCGATCGCCCAGCGCCTGACCACGTCGGAATCATCGGCGACGCGGTCGCCGTCCACCACCACGTTGAGCTGCTGGCCATCCCTGGCGAACTGCCAGCGGTTGTAGACGGTTTCGTCGAGCATGAAACACAGGCAGTTGTGGTGGCGCAGCTCGGCAGGCGACGACGGCGCGCCGCGCCTGGCCACATAGGAGGGCGCGGCGCACAGGATGCGGCGGTTCTCGGCCAGCAGCGGCAGTGCCACCATGCCGGAATCGGCCGGATGCCCGAAGCGGATTGCGATATCCACCGGCTCGCGGTACACATTGGCTAACCGGTCCGACAGCTGCATGCGCAGCCGCACCCGTGGATACTGGGCCTGGAACCGGCTGAGCCACGGCAGCAGCACATGCCGGCCAAGGTCGGACGGCATCGATATCTGCAACTGGCCTTCGACGATGGCATGCCCTGCCTCCAGTTCCCGCTCTACCTCGGCCAGCCCTTCCAGCAGCGGCCGGGCGCGTTCCATCAGGCACTCGCCGGCGGCGGTCAGGCGCATGCTGCGGGTGGTGCGCACCAGGAGCGCAACGCCCAGGTCCTGTTCCAGCCGCTTCAGCGCGGCGCTCGCCACCGCCGGCGACAGGCCCAGCCGGCGCGCCGCGGCTGACAGGCCAGCGGCCTCGGCGGCGGCGACAAAGATTTCCAGGTCTTGTAAATGGCGTATTTTCAACGGGTGATTGAAACAGAAGCAGTTGGCGGGCAGTTTATCAATCAATCCGGATAACGGAAAATCCCTCCAAACCGCCATTCCCCCAAGGAGAACCAGAATGAAAGCCGTGGTCTACCATACCAGCCACAAGATCGAGCACCCCGAGGCGCTGCTTGATGCCACCCTGCCGGATCCGGTTGCCCAGGGAAGCGACCTGCTGGTCGAGGTCAGGGCCGTGTCGGTCAACCCGGTTGACACCAAGGTCCGCGCCAATGTCGCGCCCGAGCCCGGCCAGGCCAAGATACTGGGTTGGGACGCCGCTGGCGTGGTACGGGCGGTCGGCCCCGAGGTCACGCTGTTCAGGCCAGGCGACCGGGTCTGGTATGCCGGCTCGATTGCGCGCCAGGGCAGCTATGCGGAACTGCAGCTAGTGGACGAGCGCATCGTCGGCCCGATGCCGGCATCGCTGGGCTTCGCCGAAGCCGCGGCGCTGCCTTTGACCAGCCTGACCGCATGGGAGATGCTGTTCCAGCGGCTGGAGATCCCGGTCGGCGGCGATGCCGGCGGCAAGTCGCTGCTGGTGATCGGGGCGGCCGGCGGCGTCGGCTCCATTATCGTGCAGCTGGCGCGCCAGCTGACCGGCCTGACCGTGGTCGGCACCGCCTCGCGGCCGCAGTCGCAGGACTGGATACGCCAGCTCGGCGCGCACCACGCGATCGACCATGGCCAGCCGCTGTCGCGCGAGCTGGAACGGCTCGGCCTGCCCCAACCGGAGTATATCGTCAGCCTGTCCCATACCGACCAGCATTTCGCCGAAATCGCCGCATGCATTGCGCCGCAGGGCAAGTTCGGGCTGATCGACGACCCCGACCTGATCGACATCCGCCTGCTCAAGCGCAAGAGCGCATCGGTGCACTGGGAATTCATGTTCACCCGTTCCCTGTTCGGCACTGCCGACATGGCGGCCCAGCATGCGATCCTGAGCCGGGTGGCGCAGCTGGTCGACGCCGGCACGATACGCACCACGCTCAACCAGCATTTCGGCAGCATCAATGCCGCCAACCTGAAACAAGCGCACGCGCTGATCGAGTCGCACCAGGCGCGCGGCAAGATCGTGCTGGAAGGCTGGTAGCAGGCAGGCATTGCGCAGCCTCGTGCGGCGGCCAGCCAGCTTGGGCTAAGCTTGCGGGTCACCACCAGATCCGGGAGCCTGGAATGCGCAGATCAATTGCCTGTCTGGCGCTGTGCCTGCTATGCATCATGCAGCCCGGCGCGGCGCGCGAAGCCGCCTACGGCAGCATCGCGCCCAGCCGCGACGGCATCGGCAAGACCTATATGGGCCGCGAGATCGCCCAAGTAATGGGCTACCCCGGCGCCGACTGGCTGGAGCGCGGCAGCCGTGAGCGCGAGGAGCGGCCCGAGCTACTGCTGGCCGCGCTGGGGCTTGCGCCCGGCATGGCGGTGGCCGATGTCGGCGCCGGCACCGGCTACTATGCCGGGCGCATCGCCGCGCGCATCGGCGACAACGGCCGGGTGTATGCGGTGGATGTGCAGCCGCAGATGCTGGTTTTGCTGGAGGACAGCATGCGCCGACGCGGCGTGCGCAATGTGCAGCCGGTGCTGGGCACGGCAACCGACACCGGCCTGCCGCCGGGGGCCATCGACCTGGCGCTGATGGTGGACGTCTACCATGAGCTGAGCCATCCACGGGAAATCCTCGACAGCGTGGCGCGGGCACTGAAGCCGGGCGGCAGGCTGGTCTTGGTGGAGTACCGCGCCGAGGACGATCGGGTGCCGATCAAGCCGCTGCACAAAATGAGCGAAGCCGGCATACGGCGCGAGGTGGAAGCCAGCGGACTGGTCTGGCAGCAAACCGTAACCACCCTGCCGTGGCAGCATGTGGTGATCTTCCGACGGCCGTAATCTCCAAGCACCTGGCATGCAGCTCTATATCGGCACCAGCGGTTATCAGTACCGCCACTGGAACAACGGTGTCTTCTATCCACGCGGCGTAAAGGACCGGCTGGCCTATGCGCTGGAGCGCATGACGGCTATCGAAATCAATTCCACCTTCTACCGCATACCGCCACCCGACACGGTGGCGGCCTGGGCCGGCGTACTCCCCGAAGGCAGCAGGATGGTGCTCAAGGCGCCGCAGTCGGTCACGCATCGGCGGCGCCTCAAGCTGCACAGCGAAGGCGGCGTGCGCCAGGGCGCCGACCTGCTGGCCTATTTCATCAGCGGCGCGCTGCGCATTGCGCCCGACAAGCGCGGCCCGGTGCTGCTGCAGCTGCCCGGCCAGATGCAGATCGACCTGGCGCGGCTGGAGCCGGTGCTGGCGCTGCTTGCCGGACACGGCCTGCGGGCCGCGCTGGAAATCCGGCATGCCTCCTGGTTCGCCGCCGCCACCCTGTCCCTGCTCGAACGCTACGGCGCCGCACTGGTAGCCTCGGACTGGCCCGAATTCAGCACGCCGCTGGTGCCAACCTGCGACTTCCTCTACCTGCGCCGCCACGGGCCGGGCACGCTGTATGCCAGCAGCTATGACGACGATGCGCTGCTGGCCGACTTGGCGCAGTTGCACGCGCACCGCGCCGCATCAACTGACGGCGCCTATGTGTTCTTCAATAACGATATCCACGGCCATGCGCCGCGCGACGCAATGCGCATGATGGCGCTGCTGGCAGACACGCCATCCATCTGAAGCGGCTGGCCATCGATGCAGAGCGTGCGCCCAAGGGGAAAAACGCTCGCACTGATTGAAGGCGCTTATGTCGGAGCAGCGCTGGTTCAAGCTGGCCAGCAGCATGGGGGAGCTGGTCAGGAAGGTGGCCGGCCTGAAGATACGCTTGCTGCCTCTGCAGGGCGATGCCAGCCAGCCGCTGGCGCCGGCGCTGGACTTCGGCCTGCCCGGCCCGGCCTACGAACGGCTGCGCCGCGTGCATTACCGCAATAAAGAACCGTATTGCCTGATCGAGATTCATCTCGACAAGAAGATTTTCGACAGCGACCCGCAGGGAGGCAGCAGCGCGCCGGTAGTGCCGCAACTGGCAGCGCGCAAGGAAGTGACGATCGCGCATGCCAGGTAGGTCGTGCGCATCACGGTGCCGGACGGGGATACCACCGCGCATCTCGACATTGGCGTGGGCGATCCGAGCGCCGACATCTGCCGCGTCTTCCTCGACGAGCGCATGCACAGCATCTATTACACCCACATCCAGTATCCGGCGCAGATGATGCAGATCGGGACCGACCTGCTACGCTAGCAGGCAGCGCGGCAGCAGGAAGGCAAAGCCGCTGCAGTCCGACGACCTCAACAGAGGCAGGTTGGCACCATGACGCAGTCCGCGGAACCGGCCGCGCGAAAGCGCGGCGTAGGCTGATCGCTGCTCCAAACGCAAGGAAGGTTTTGGCGCCACATCCAACGAAAGCCCTGGCGCAGTGGCTTACGGCGGGATGCGCGCGCCATGGATGGCCTGCAGTCTGCTGCCGGCCAAGTGCAGCAACGACTGTTTCTCGCCGGTCGCCGAATTCAATCCCTGCACCTACACCTGGTCGCTCGGCGTGGAAGAGCAGTTCTATTTTGTGTTCCCGCTGCTCTTCTTCGGCTGGCTTGCCGCCGGTGCCGGCCGCCGCCGCACCTTCCGGCTCTTCGCCGGCGTGACGCTGCTGTCCCTTCTGCATGCGGTGTGGCTGGGCCGGACCAACCCGACCTTCGCCTTATACCTGATCACCAGCCGCTTCCGGCAATTGGGCGCGGGTGTGCTGCTGTATCAGTTCATGGTATTGCGCGGATGCCGGTTCGGCCAATCCTCGACGCCGGCGGCGGCATCGCCATGCATCGGACCTGGCATCTCGCTGCTGCTAGTCGGCTACGGCTTCGTCATGGGCCGATCTGCATGGCGTGCCCTTCCCGGGCGCCATTGCGCCGGTGCTAAGTACGCTCTACCAGTGGGTGGAAAAGCCGGTGCGGCAGCTGCCGGCGCTGCGACGCGCGCCGAGATATGCCGTCGTGGCGGCGGGCCTGGACGCGATCGTTTCGTTTTTCTGAATCATGAACCTCATCAACAAGGCGCAGCCAGCCGTCTCGGTGAGCACGGTTGCGCGCCATGCGCAGGACTGGTACCCCTACGGCAGCAGCGAGAGTGCCGCGCTGCCCGGCCGCGTCGTCAGCACCAGCAAGACAGGCATCGCCAAGGAACACTTCTTGACCTACCGGCGCGAAAACCGCGGCCAGTCCGACACGGCGCCGCGCATCCTTGCCATCGGCGATTTCCACGCGCCGGGCTAGGCGCCGATGTATATGCAGTATGTGATGGAGACCGGCGCGCCGGTCTACTTTTACCGCAACGGCGGCTGCGCCTTCCTCAGCCTGCTTGGCTCCGAATCGAGCGAGCGCTGCAGGGAAAACGGCGAGGCCGCCATCAAGGACATGCTGACCTGGGTGCGGCCGGGCGACGTGGTGTTCCTGCCATCGTTGCGACTGCCGCGCTTTTCCGGACAGGAAAACCCGAACGGCGCCGAAGACGTTGAAGCGAAAATATTCGGGCCGGACGCGGTCAGGACAAGGGAAGAGGCAAGCGCGGAGGCAGAACGCATCCTGCGCCGGCTGAGCGCCACCGGCGCGCATCGCGCTCGAGGCGCCAAAGCCCATCTTCCGTTCGACCCTCTACATGTGCTCGGAAAGCTATAGCCGCACCAACCCGGTCTCCAAGGGCGGCACCGCCATGCCGCGCGCCCTGCTGCTGCATCTGCGCAGTCCGGTAGTGGCGGCAATGCGCAAGCTGGGCGAGGACGTGCGCAACACCCGCATCCGGGAGCCGTTTCCGGCGCTGTGCCCGCCGGCCGGGCAATGCAGCGCCTTCCTCGACGGTAGACCAACGTTCTTCGACACCGGCCATGTGAGCGGCTACGGAAACCGGCTGCTGTTTCCCTTGTTCCGCGACTTCATCAAGGATGTGCCGGGGGCCATCACCGTCGCGGCGGCGGCTGGCCGCAGCCGCTGACATCCGCGACGTCCGGCCACTGCGACGCGGCAAGCTGCAACACTGGTTCCCGCGCCGGGAACATCAGGCAACGTTTCGGTCTTTGGCGTCTCGCCCTGCCATCAGATCAAGCCATTGTGTCGCGCCCCATCCGGTTCAGCGCGGCTGCGCCGTCGTGCCCGCCAACAGGCTGACCGCTTCCCGGTCGGTATTGAACAAATGCCCCTCCCCGATCATCGCGATCAATCCCGCCCGCTCCATCACTTCCCACACCTGCTTCTTCACTGCCGCCAGATTCAGCTCCACGTTCTGCGCCTGCAAATTCAGCGCCAGCGCCTCCAGCAGGTCCACGCCGCTGGCGTCGATATCATTGATGCCCGAGGCCGACAGCAGCACCCGCCGCACGCCGGGGTCGGCGCTCTGCCGTTCGACGATGAAGCGCTCCAGCGCGGCCGCGGTGAGGAAGTTCAGGGCCGAGTCCATGCGCACCGCCAGCAGGTCGGGCGCCAATGGCGGCAGGTCGAAGCGGGTGCGGTCGCGCAGGGTGCCGTCGGCATGCAGCGCGACCTCGATGATGCGCGGATGGGCGCGCCGGTACAGGAAAGTCACCATGGTCAGGCCCAGACCGGCGAAAACGCCGAAGTGCAGCCGCGGCGAGAACGACAGGGTGACGATGAAGGTCACGGCGGCCACCGCCGCGTCGTCGCGCGAGATATGGAAGAGGCGGCGGAAGGCGCCGAAATCCAGCAGGTTGAACACCGGCACCATGATCATCGCCGCCAGCACCGCGTACGGCAGGTCATGGATGAAGCCGGTCAGGAACAGCAGCGAGAACAGCACGCACAGCGCCGCCACCAGCGACGACCAGGCGCTGGTGGCGCCGGCATACAGGTTCAGCGCCGAGCGCGAGATCGAGCCGCTGACCGGGAAGGCGCCGCACAGGCCGCTGGTCATCTTGGCCAGCCCTTGGCCAATCAGCTCCTGGTTTTCATCCCAGCGCTCGCGCTGCTTGCGGGCGATCACGCGGCAGCTCGACATGGCCTCGGTGAAGCTGACGATGGCCAGAATCAGTGCGCCCAGCCACAGTTCGCGGTGGCTATCGAAGGAGATCGCGGGCGGCAAAGCCATCGTCGGCAAACTCGACGGCAGCTCGCCGACGATGGCGCCGCCGTGGCCGGCATAGTCCAGCAGCCGGCTGGCGAGGATGCCCAGCACGGTGACCAGCAGCACGCCCGGCAGCCTGGGAGCATAGCGCTTCAGCAGGACCAGCAGCAGGATGGCGCTGCAGCCGAAGGCAGCGGTGATGGGCGTGCCTCGCGACAGGGTAACGAATTCGGCGGGCACGGACCACTGCCGCGGATGGAAGGCGATGCCCAGCAACTGCGGCAGCTGCGACAGCATGATGATGACAGCAGCGGCGTTGATGAAGCCTGTTACTACCGGCTGCGACACCAGGTTCGCAATGCTGCCCATGCGGAACACGCCTAGCAGCAACTGGAACAAGCCCGAATACAGCGCCAGCCAGATAGCCAGCGCGATCCATGCGCCTGTTTCCGGCGCTGCCATGGAGGATAGCGAGCCGAACACCAGGATGGAGGTGAGCGCCACCGGCCCCACAGCCAGCAGCGGCGACGAACCCCATAGCATGCCGATGATGCTGGGTAGCAGCGCGGCATACAGGCCAGTGTATGGCGGCATGCCGGCCAGCGTCGCATAGGCCAGCGCCTGCGGCACCAGCACCAGGCCGACGGTGATGCCGGCCCAGACATCGCGTTTCAGGGAATGCCGTGTCGGGCGCGGCCATGACAGGAAGGGGAAATAACGCCGGAGGCGTTGGGAAGGCTGCATGTCGGGCTGCTTTGATTGATGGATGTTGCCCGTGTCGCGCTGGCCTGTGCCGCGCCGGGGCAGTCTGCGCGGGCCGGTCCCAGCATGTCAGAGCCTTGCCGGGCGTCATGCAGTATAAGGTACCCGTCCGGAAGTAACAGTGCTTATCGGCGGCCCTGGTCAGCGTGCTGCCGCGTTGCCACCCTTGCAGCGCCTGCCTGTGGCAGCCCGGGCGCCCTGCATCGCAACTGGCCAGAGTCAAATTTATCTCATCATGTCTCTTGCAAAATTGCTTGAACCGTACGGCACAGGCAAAAAAACCACAGCCGCAAAGCGCCGTGGTTTCTCATTACGTCTATACGCGCCGCCCATGCAGGCGGCGGGCATCATCAGGCTTGCTTACGACGACGGGACAAGCCCAGGCCCAGCAGGCCCAGACCAATCATGGCCACGGTTGCCGGTTCCGGCACTTCCGAGGAACCACCGAAGATCACGTCGAGCGAACCGTTGATGACTTGGGTGCCGGTCGGGTTGAAGTTGTTGAGCTGGCCCGACTGGAAGGAAATGTTATAGAACGGGTTGGGCGCAACAAAATACTCGCTGCCGGCGCCGGTCAGGTTGAACGTCGACGAGGCGCCGAAGCTGCCGCAGTTGATGCCTTTGGTGGCGCCGCAGGTGCTCAGGCTGGGGTCGAGGCGGCCTTCGCCGGAGGTTGGGGTGCCGGTAGCGATCAGCACGTCATCCGCATTGTTGCTGGTAGTGAAACCCAGTGCGCCATTGGTTGGCTGACCGAACTGGGTGTTGGCCTGCGCGTCGGCAAACAGGCTCAGGCTGCCGCCCGGCGCGAAGCTGAATACGGTGCCGGATGCGGTGGTGTTGAAGGTGCCGGTGCCTTGGTACAGCGCGTACAGGCCGTACTGGCTGGACGACGTGCTACCAAGCTGGCTGGCCAGTGGGGTGGAACCATTGTTACCGACAAACTGGCCGGCATTCCACTTCAGGGACACATTGAAGGTGCCGCTGGTTTCGGAGCCGGCGAAGGTGATGACTTCCACGTAGTTGCCGGTGATCTTGTCGGCGTTGACGGTCTGAGCCAGGGCACCGGCGATGGCGCCTTCGTTTACAGTGAAGTCAGGGAAGCTCTGTGCCATGGCGCCCGAGCTGGCAGCGAAGGAGGCGGTTACTGCGCATGCGATCAGGGTCTTGCGAATTGCGTTTTTCATTTTTCCGGTTCCAGTTTGATTAATTATGGCGAGATTGCTCTCATGGACTAATCAGCAGGAAACGTGCCAAGTTGCCAACATTTTTTAAAATCAACGACTTAACAAGTTACTGAATGTAACTAGTTTCATTATTGTAAATTTATTCGACACAACAATTTTACAATGCGCACGAAATAACAAGAATGTATGTGCGATCGCGCACGTAATTACATAAATTTCCTGATTTCCTGGCATTTCTGACCTACTCACCGGGTGACTCACCATGCTTTCCGGATTCTGGCGGCTAGGAACCAGAGAATGTGAACATGGAAAATTTAATATTTTTTACGAGATTAATATTCCTAATTCCGATTACCCAGGAAACATGTTTTGACTGCTCGACGAATTCTCCTCTCCGTATTGCGCAATTTAAACATCCGATTGCCATCTTTATGGCTTTTCCATTTACACAATACCGATAATTCCTCGTCCTATTCCATCGGTGTTTTCAATCAAATCCCCGTCATCGCTTTTCCGGCAGACTGTCCCGTTACTCGACAGGTGAATGACCATGAATCGACGGTGGGAACTGGATCTGCTCCGGGGCTTCATGCTGGTAATGATGTTCACCACGCATCTGCCGACCCGGTTTTCCGACAAGCTCGGCCAGCCTTTCGGCTATGTGTCAGCTGCCGAGGGTTTCGTGATGCTGTCAGCCTTCATGGCAGGCCTGATCTACACCGGACGGGCGCAGAAGGCCGGGATACCGGCGATGAAGAAAGCCTTCTTCCGGCGCGTTACCACCGTGTATGCCTGCCACGCCACCCTGCTACTGTTCCTGTTTTCGGCCATTGCACTGCTCGGCCTGAAGCTCGACCAACCGGCGCTGACCAACCTGATCGGCTTTTACCTGTCCGACCCATGGGCCGCCCTGCCGGGCGCGCTGCTGCTGATCTACAATCCGCCGCTGCTCGACATCCTTCCGCTCTACATCCTGCTGCTGTTCGCTAGCCCCTTCGTGCTGGCCTTTGCGATGCAGCGCGGCTGGACCGGCGTGTTCGTCATCAGCGTGGCGCTGTGGGCATGCGGCCAGTTCCCGCTGTCGCAGGGGCTGTACGAAGTGCTGGCGCGCCATATCGGGCTGCGGGTGCCGTTTAGCGAAACCGGCTCGTTTGAAACCCTGTCGTGGCAATTCCTCTGGCTGTTCGGGCTGTGGATGGGCGCCGCCACCGCGCAGGGCCGACTGGATCACCGCAAACCCTTTCCGCAGGCCCTGCTGGCGGGCGCCGTCCTGGTGGTGCTAGTCTGCCTCATCTGGCGCCATACGGCGGGGCAGATTCCGGTGCCGGGACATGCCGAATCCCTGATCAATCAGCTCTTTGACAAATGGAAACTGGGGCCGCTGCGCATGCTGAACCTGTTCGCACTGCTGGTGGTGATCATGCATGTCGGGCCGCGCCTGAGCGAGCGGCTGCCACGTATCGGCTTCCTGGAAAAGCTGGGGTCGGCCTCGCTGCCGGTGTTCTGCATGCACCTGGTGGTGGTGCTTGCGGCGCTGACGATTGCCGGGGAGTACCGTCCAGGCCGGCCATTGCTGCTGGATGTGCTGATGATGGCGGCCGGCTTGGCTGCGCTGTATGCCACCGCACTGGTCACCCTGTACATCGACCGCGAGGAGCAACAGCGCATGCTGGCGGCGCGCAAGGAGCAGGAACTGCAGCGCGCCCGGCGCAGCCAGACCCGAGCCGCCAGTGCGGCCGAATCCGACCTGCCTACCTGAGCGACGGCGAGATCAGGTCGTGCCACAGCGCATAGCCGGCCTGGTTCAGATGCAGCCTGTCTTCCCGGAACAGTTCGGCGCGCGGCGCGCCACGGCTGTCGAGCATAGGCGTGAAGACATCGATATAGCGGGCATTGTCCAGCTGCGACACATAGTCGCTGATCAGGGCATTGGTGGCGCGGATGTCGTCCAGCATGCCGGCACGGGCAATGCTCGGCTTGATTGATACATAGGCGATGCGGGTAGCCGGCAGGGCGGCGCGCACGCCCTCGACGAAGCGGGTGAAGCTCTTCAGCACCTGTTCCGGCCGGCGGCCTTCGGCCAAGTCGTTCTCGCCGGCATAGATCACAACCGTGCGCGGTTTGTAGGGAATCACCAGGCGGCTCAGGTGGGCGGCGCAGTCTTCCATGCGGGAACCGCCGAAGCCGCGCTTGACCACGATGGGCGCGGTGTTGAACTGCTGTTCCAGGTTGTCCCAGAGGCGTATCGACGAACTGCCGACGAACAGCACGCCGCCCGGCGCCGGCATCTGTTGCTTATCAGCATTGGCGAAAGCGTCGAAGCTCGAAGTCCACCTGGGATCGATGGCGGCCTGAAGCCCGGCCGCGCTGCTCTGGCCCAGAGCCGGCTGCGCCAACCCCATGGCGAGTACAAGGGATACCACTGCCCGATAAATGGCAATCATTGCAAACCTTTAATTTAATTCAACCGGATCTTGCCGCATTTTGGGACGGCTCGCCAATATTAAAGGCAAGTGCTTGAAATAGATGAAAAAATTGTGATTTTTTTCATGCAATGACGTTGCTTTACCGTGCATACAGGCCAATCAGGCTACGGTTGCGTGCCCATTACTTCGATTGCAGGCGTGCGCCCGGCGTCTGTCGCGCGTTAAAGATGGGGAAGACGCGTGTGGCCGCGTCTCCCCGTTTTTCCCTTCAGGCAGCATCCTTCAGATAACCCACCTTGGCGGGGTCGCGCATCCTTAAGCAGACCACGAAGGCGATCGCACACATCGCCGTCACATACCAATAGAAGCTGGCTTCGTGCCCGGCCGACTTGAGCCACAGCGCAACATACTCGGCCGAGCCGCCGAAGATGGCATTGCCCAGCGCATAGGAAAGGCCGACGCCAAGCGCCCTGATTTCCGGCGAGAACATCTCCGAGTTGATTAGCCCGCTGATGGAGGTATAGAAGCTGACGATGGCCAGCGCGCCGAGTACCAGCACGAATGCGGCATAAGGGCTGCGCACGCCGGCCAGCGCATAGAGGATAGGCACGGTGCATAGCGTGGCCAGGCCGCCGAACCAGGGCATCGACGTGCGGCGCCCGATGCGGTCAGACAGCGCGCCGAAGAGCGGCTGCATCAGCATGTAGACAAATAGCGCGCAGGTCATAACCAGGCTGGCGGTCTTGGCATACATGCCGGCCGTGTTGACAAGGTACTTCTGCATGTAGGTGGTGAAGGTGTAGAAGATCAGCGAGCCCCGGCGGTGAAGGCGATCACGGTGAAGAAGGCACCCTTGCGCTGCATCAGGCCGGCGAAACTGCCGGCCTCCTTGGCGCCACGGCTCTCGGCGGTGGAAGTCTCGGACAGGGTGCGGCGCAGGTAAAGCGCTACCAGTGCGGCCAGCGCGCCTAGCACGAAGGGGATGCGCCAGCCCCAGTCGCGCAGTTGTTCCGTGGTGAGCAACTGCTGCAGCACCACCAGCACCAGCACTGCCAGCAACTGGCCGCCGATCAGGGTCACGTACTGGAAGGATGCGAAGAAACCGCGCCGCCCCTTTAGCGCCACTTCGGTCATGTAGGTCGCGCTGGTGCCGTATTCACCGCCGACCGACAAGCTCTGCAACAGCCGCGCCAGCAGCAGCAAAGCGGGCGCGAGCGTGCCGAAGCTGGCATAGGTCGGCAGGTAGGCAATGAGCAGCGAGCCGCCGCACATCATGAATACTGATATCAGCATGGCTGTCTTGCGGGCGCGCTTGTCGGCGATCCGGCCGAACATCCAGCCGCCAATGGGCCGCATCAGGAAGCCGGCGGCAAACACGCCAGCGGTGTTGAGCAACTGGGTGGTTAGATTACCGGACGGGAAAAACGCATGGGCAAAGTACAACGATGTGAACGAGTAGATATAGAAGTCGAACCACTCGACCAGGTTGCTAGAGGAGGCGGCGACGATGGCGAAGATGCGGCTGCGGTCATCCAGGGGGTGGGTAGCGGCTACGGGGTTTGCGGCATTCAGTTCGGCACCTTCCTGTGCTGGTCAAGACATGGGTTTACCAGATCGGGCGAAGTCGCTTGTGGACGTGGTTCGCGCTGCGGGCATCGTTTGGACATAGCCAGGTTTCATCACCCGCATACCGGGAAATGTCCATCAAAAGGGATTGCCAGTAGATCACCCGGCAGCCCGGCCGCGACTTACCCTACAGATCGAAGGCAATGCCCTGGGCCAGTGGCAGCTGATCCGAGTAATTGATGGTGTTGGTAGCGCGCTGCATATAGCCCTTCCAGGCATCCGAGCCGGACTCGCGGCCGCCGCCGGTCTCCTTGTTGCCGCCAAAGGCGCCGCCGATTTCGGCGCCGGACGGCCCGACATTGACATTGACGATGCCGCAGTCGCTGCCGGCAGCCGACATGAAGCGTTCGGCTTCCCGCATGTCCGTCGTGAAGATCGATGAAGACAGGCCCTGCGGCACGGCATTGTTGAGCGCGATGGCTTCCTCCAGGCTGTGGAAGCGCATCACATAGAGAATGGGCGCAAAGGTTTCCTCGCACACGATGCCGGTCTGGGTCGGCATCTCTACCAGCGCCGGCCGCACATAGTGGCCGCGCTCGCAGCCCGGCACCATTACTTTTTCGCCGCCATGCACCGTGCCGCCCTGTCCGGACGCAACTGCCAGGGCGCGCTGCATCGCGTCGAAGGCGGCGCCGTCGATCAGCGGGCCGACCAGGGTTTCAGGCAGCAGCGGATCGCCGATGCGCAGCCCCTTCATCGCCTCCTTCAGCGGCGGCAGTAGGCGCTGATGCAGGTCGGCATGGACAAACAGGCGACGCAGGCTGGTGCAGCGCTGGCCGGCGGTGCCCGCGGCGGCGAAGACGATGGCGCGCAGGGTCAGCGCCAGGTTGGCGCTGGGCGTCACCACTGCAGCGTTGTTGCCGCCAAGTTCGAGGATGGCGCGCCCGAACCGGGCCGCCACCCGAGGCGCCACTTCCCGGCCCATGCGGGTCGAGCCGGTGGCCGAGAGCAGCGGCACGCGGCCATCGTCCACCAGCTGCGCCGCCAGCGCATGACCGCCCTGCAGCACTTCAAGCAGGCCGGACGGCGCTGCGCCGAAACGCTGACAAGCCTGGCCGAACAGGGCGGCGCAGGCCAGCGCCGTGAGCGGCGTTCTTTCGGAGGGCTTCCAGACCACGCTGTCGCCGCAGACCCAGGCCAGCGCGGCATTCCAGGCCCACACCGCTGCCGGGAAGTTGAAGGCCGACAGCACGCCACACACGCCTAGCGGATGCCAGGTTTCCATCAGCCGGTGGCCCGGCCGCTCCGATGCCATCGTCAGCCCGTACAACTGGCGCGACAGGCCCAGCGCGAAGTCGCAGATGTCGATCATCTCCTGCACCTCGCCTAGCCCTTCCTGCAGGATCTTGCCGGTTTCCAGCGTGATCAGCCGGCCCAGCGGCGCCTTGTGCTCGCGCAGCACATCGCCAAACAGCCGCACCAGCTCGCCGCGCCGCGGCGCCGGCACGTCGCGCCAGGCGAGATAAGCCTGGTGAGCGCGGCCGACGGCGGCGTCGGCCTGGCTCACAGAACTGGTTGCGATCCCGGCCAGCGGCCTGCCGTCGATCGGCGAGACGGACTGCAGGCCAGCCGGGTCCAGCCTGCCGGGCTGCACGCCCAGCTGCGATAAAAGCGCGGTCACGTCCATGGAAGGCTCCTGTTGAATTGGCGGCTGCGTCAGCCTTGGGATAGGCCAAGTCTGTCGCAGCCGGCCGCGCCAAGCAAGCGTCGGCGAGGGCTTTACGGGACAGCCTGGGCAAGGTCCCTGCTGCCAATCGCGGTTCATGGCACGTTACGGACGAGATTGGTATTAGACTAGCAGCCTGCTTTCTGTGCCTCACAACGCAGCCGGACACCGATCCGGCGCAAGGAGACCCGCATGCGGCATCAGCAACGCGAACACATCGCCACCGTTTTGCGCGTGGCGGACCATGGCGGCGCGGCCGCGGCGGTGCCGCCCGAAGCGGTGGCGCATGATGACGTGATACGCAGCTCATGGCTGCGCTGCGTCAACGACCATCGGCTCGACCCGACCTGCATGCGCGAGGCCGTGATTCTTCCGGGGCCGGTGCTGCGCGAGCACCAGGACCAGATGGAAGACTTCCTGCGCATTGCCCGCCATGGCTTGGAATCGCTTTACCAGCAGGTGGCCGGCCTCGGCTATGTGGTGCTGCTCACCAATGCGTGCGGCGTCACGGTCGACTTCATCGGCGACCTGCAGCTGGACCGCAGCCTGCGCAAGGCTGGCCTCTATCTCGGCGCCGACTGGAGCGAGCGCCATGCCGGCACCTGCGGCGTTGGCACCTGCATCAGCACAGGCGAAGCGCTGACTGTGCACCAGGACGACCACTTCGACGCGACCCACATTCCGCTCACCTGCAGCACCGCGCCGGTCTATGGCAGTGACGGCCGCCTGAATGCGGTGCTGGACATCTCCGCCCTTACCTCGCCCCAGCCCAAGGCCAGCCAGCACCTGGCGCTGCAACTAGTGAAGATGGCGGCGCAGCGGGTGGAGGACGCGGGCTTCCTGCGCCGCTTCGGCCAGGAATGGGTGCTGCGGCTCGCCTCGGCGCCGTAGTTTCTGGAAGTCAGCCCGGAATACCTGCTGGCGCTGGACGCCTCCGGCCATGTCGCCGGCTACAACCGCCGCGCCCAGCTGCTGCTGGAAACGCCGGGCGCGCCGCCGCTCTTGGGCCGGCATATCGAACAGCTCCTGCAGCTCGACTACAACCACCTCGGCCGCTATCTACAGACCGCGCCGGCCGACCGGCGCGCGGTGGTGGTCAACGGCAGCAGGCGCATCCTGTTCCTGCTGGCGGCACCACCGCCGGCACGCCAGGCACAGGCCGTGCAGGCAGCCCAAGCACGGCAGATCCCGGCGCCGCTGGCGGCGCTGTCCGGCGGCGATGCACTGTTGGACCGCCAGATCGAGCGTGCCGCCAGGCTGGTCAACACGCCGGTCAGCCTCCTGCTGACCGGGGAAACCGGCACCGGCAAGGAATACTTCGCTAAGGCCCTGCATGAAAGCAGCGAGCGCCGGCGCGGCCCCTTCATCGCCGTCAATTGTGCGGCCATACCCGAGACGCTGATCGAGAGCGAGCTGTTTGGCTATCTGCCCGGCAGCTTTTCCGGCGCGGCCCAGAAAGGCAAGCGCGGCCTGATCGCCGAGGCGCATGGCGGCACCCTGTTCCTGGACGAGATCGGCGACATGCCGCGCCATCTGCAGGCCAGGCTGCTGCGGGTGCTGGCGGAAAAGGAAGTGCTGCCGATTGGCGCGTCGCGGCCGGTGCAGGTCGACATCCGGGTGATCGCGGCCACCCACTGCGCGCTGGAGGCGTTGGTGCGCGAAGGCCGCTTCCGCGACGACCTGTACTACCGCCTCAACGGCGCGCGCCTTGCGCTTCCGCCGCTGCGGCTGCGCCAGGACCTGGCCTGGATGATGGACCAGATGCTGCGCGCCCATGCCAGGCGCAACGGCATGCAGCATGCGCCCGAGCTGGCCGCCGACACCGCACAGCTGCTGCATAGCCATCGCTGGCCGGGCAATCTGCGGGAACTGCGCAACGTGCTGGAATATGCGGTCGCGGTCTGTAGCGGCCACCGCATCGAGCCGGCCGACCTGCCGGACGGCATGGCCATGTCTGGCGCCCTCGAAGCACCGGCTGCCGCCGCGGCCGACACGCCGGCGCGGCAGCTCGAAGCGCTGCTGCATGAATGCCGCTGGAACGTGACGCTGGCCGCGTCCCGCATGGGCGTGGCGCATGACCTTGTACCGGCGCATGAAACGGCTGGGCATCGTCAGCCCTAACCATACGCAAGCCTGAGCACGCACCGGGCGGCTGGCGTCCTGCAAGTGTCACAGCTGTGACACCTGTCACAGGCCGGGTGACGGCGCAGGTGCCGCACAGCCGGTCCAGCGCGCCCGCATGCCTCCCATGCGCGGCAGCCTGCCTCGCTGACGGATTCTTTTGATTCATAGGCTTGCATGCCTGCCCGCAGTCCGCGCTAGGCGCAGGCGGCGCTGGCACGCGGCTTGCGAAAGACGATGACCGGCACGAGCCGGGCTATTCATATCATGGAGGCAGACAAATGATGATTACCCCCACCCAAGCGGCGGCAGGCTGGCTGGAAGAATTCGGCGTGGCCTTGAAGAGCAACGACCTGGACGCCGTGGCCGCGCTGTTCCAGGAAGACTGCTACTGGCGCGACCTAGTTAGCTTTACTTGGAACATCAAGACCATGGAAGGCCGGCAGCAGGTGCGCGACATGCTGGCGGCGCGCCTGGCCGACACCGCGCCCTCGAATTGGCGCTTGGAAGGCGATGCGACCGAAGCCGACGGCGTGGTTGATGCCTGGCTGACCTTCGAGACCGGCGTGGCCCGCGGCCGCGGCCATCTGCGCCTGAAGGACGGCCGGGCCTGGACGCTCTTGACCACGATGACCGAACTGAAGGGGCATGAGGAAAAGACTGGCGAGCGGCGCGCCAAGGGCGCCGAGCATGGCGTGCAGAAGGGCCGGCTGTCCTGGCTGGAGAAGCGCCAGCAGGAGGAACGCGAGCTGGGCTACAGCACCCAGCCCTATTGCCTGATCATCGGCGGCGGCCAGGGCGGCATTGCGCTCGGCGCGCGCCTGAAGCGCCTGGACGTGCCGACCATCATCGTCGAGCGCAATCCGCGCGCTGGCGACTCCTGGCGCAACCGTTACAAGTCGCTCTGCCTGCACGATCCGGTCTGGTACGACCACCTGCCCTACCTGCCTTTCCCGGACGACTGGCCCGTGTTCGCGCCCAAGGACAAGGTCGGCGACTGGCTGGAGATGTATACCAAGGTGATGGAGCTGAACTACTGGAGCAGTACCGAGGCCGTCAGCGCCCGCTTCGATGAAGGGAAGAAGGAATGGGAAGTGCTGGTCAGGCGCAATGGCGAAGACGTGACGCTGCGCCCGAAGCAGCTGGTATTCGCCCTGGGCGTGTCGGGCTTTCCGAATGTGCCGAAGATCGAGGGCGCGGAAGACTTCCAGGGCGTGCAGCACCACTCCAGCAAACATCCCGGCGGCGAGGCCTTTGCCGGCAAGAAGGCGGTGATGCTGGGCGCGAACAATTCGGCCCATGACATCTGCGCCGACCTGTGGGAAAACGGCGCAGACGTCACCATGATCCAGCGTAGCTCCACCCACATCGCGCCATCCGAGTCGCTGATGGAGCTGGCGTTGGGCGGACTATATTCGGAGCAGGCGGTGGCCAACGGCATCACCACCGACAAGGCCGACCTCACCTTCGCCTCGGTGCCGTACAAGATCATGCATACCTTCCATATCCCGGTGTACGAGGAAATGAAGAAGCGCGATGCCGACCTCTACGAGCGGCTGGAAAAGGCCGGCTTCATGCTGGACTTCGGCGACGACGGCTCGGGCCTCTTCATGAAATACCTGCGGCGCGGCTCCGGCTATTACATCGATGTCGGCGCCTCCGAACTGGTGGCCAACGGCAGCATCAGGTTGAAGAGCCGGGTCGACATCCGGCGCATCAAGGCCAACTCGGTAGAGTTGAGCGACGGCACCGAACTGCCGGCCGACCTACTGGTATATGCCACCGGCTATGGCTCGATGAATGGCTGGGTGGCGCAGTTGGTCTCGCCGGAAGTGGCGGACAAGGTCGGAAAATGCTGGGGCCTGGGCTCGGCCACTACTAAGGACCCCGGCCCGTGGGAAGGCGAATTGCGCAACATGTGGAAGCCGACCGCGCAGGAAAACATGTGGTTCCATGGGGGCAATCTGCATCAGTCGCGGCACTATTCGCGCTACCTGTCGCTGCAGCTGAAGGCGCGCATGGAAGGCATCCCAACCCCGGTGTACGGGCAGGCAAAGGTGCATCACCTGCGTTGATATTGGTCTGGATCAAGGAATCATTAGTTTCTCTGTAGAAACTAACGGGTACCATGGCATGCTCTTTCCCAAAGGAGAGATGCCATGGCACAGCCGCTTTGTTTTTACCGTAACCTGACCGATATCGCAGAAAACCGCATCAGGGAGTTGATCTTGCAGGCCGGGACGGCGGAGCGGCGCGTCGACGCGCTTTTCCCCGAGGCCGGCGGCTATTACCGGGCCTGCGCGCTGACGGTTTTTCTGGCATGGAACGATGTCACCGAAGGATGGCAGTCCGAGCAAGACCGCGACCGCCTGGCCGCGCTGGCCGGTGCCGAGGGGCTGCAACCGGCGTGTTCGCCGCAGGCGCTGGCGCCTGGTACCAACCGTGGACGAGCGAGGCTGGACGCCTGAGCTTTGGGCATCGGCGCGCAGCCAAATGACAAACCCGGCAATACCCGACGCCACCGCCCCGCTGCCCCGGTCCACTGGCTGGCCCGCTGGCTGCCGGTCTGGCGTAGGGTGGAATCCCCGAAGGGGCATTCCACCATGGGTCGAGCGATGAAGGTAGCCGACAATGACGTCGCGGTTGGCAAGCGGCGGTGGAATACCCAGAAGGGACATTCTACCGAGGTCGAGCAACAAAGTTGGTGGACCAGGCCAGCGCGGTCTGCGACGCATGGTGCAATGCCTTTCGAGTATTGCACTCCACAAAAGCGGCGAGTGCCCCACGGCCAATACCAGCCCTATCTCGCTCGCCTGGCCGCTTCCGCCTTCAGCATCGCCGCATTAACCACATGCACCGGCGCACCCGCCACATAAGCCAGGATCTGCTCGAACACCTTCTCGAACCCAAATTCATAGGCATCGCGCTCGACGTAGCCAAGGTGCGGCGTGCATACCGCATTCGGCAGCGCAAGTAGGGGATGGTCCGTCGCCACCGGCTCATGCTCGTACACGTCCACCGCAGCCCGGCCCGGCCGTCCCGCCCGCAGCGCCTCTTCTAGCGCTCCGGCTTCGATCAGTTCGGCGCGGCTGGTGTTGACGATCATTGCATCCGGCTTCATCAGCGCTAGATGGTCGGCAGTGACGATGCCGCGCGTGGCATCGGTCAGTCGGATATGCAGGCTCAGCACGTCGGACAGCTCGAACAGCTCGCGCTGGCTGGCGGCGTTGAGATGGCCGTCTGCGCGTGCCTTGTCCAACGTGGTGTCGCGGCCCCAGACCAGCACCCGCATGCCGAATGCGCGGCCATAGCCGGCAACCAGCGCGCCGATCCGGCCGTAGCCGAAGATGCCGAGGGTGCGGCCATGCAGCACGTCGCCCATGGTCGACTGCCAGTGCCCGGCCTTCAGGCGGGCCACTTCCTGCGGTATGTGGCGCAGCGCGCCGAGGATCAGTCCCCAGGTGAATTCCGCCGTCGCATATGAAGGCCGACCATACTGCCCGGCCGACACCAGCACGCCATGCCGGCTGCAGGCGGCCAGGTCTATATGGGGCGTCACGCCATGCTGGCTGATCAGCTTCAGGCGCGGCAAGCGCTCCAGCAGCGCTGCGCTGATGCTGCTGCGCTCGCGGATCAGCACCAGCACTTCCGTGTCGGCAAGCCGGCTGGCCAGCAGGTCGATATCTTCCACATGGTCGTTCCAGACCGTGACCTCATGGCCATTCAGCAGCCGGAAGCAAGCCAGCGAACGCACGGCATTCTGGTA
This sequence comes from Noviherbaspirillum sp. L7-7A, assembly GCF_019052805.1. Lineage (NCBI taxonomy): Bacteria > Pseudomonadati > Pseudomonadota > Betaproteobacteria > Burkholderiales > Oxalobacteraceae > Noviherbaspirillum > Noviherbaspirillum sp. L7-7A. The sequence continues at coordinate 69,169 of NZ_JAHQRJ010000002.1, read as the reverse complement.
GTCGTCGAGGATTGCGATCTTCATGACTGCGCCTGGCTGAAGAAGCGCAAGGCCAGCGCATTAAAGCGTGCCGCCTGTTCATACTGCAGCCAGTGACCGGAATCGGCAATCACGCTAACCGACTCGGGCCCGAGGTTCTGCGCAAGCCAGTCGCGACGCTGGGCGAGTTCATGCCGCTGGTGCGGGTCGTCCCGTCCCAGCACCACATGTACGGGCATCTGCAGGGCCGCCAGCATCGGCCGCAAATGCACCGAGCGCGACAGCTGGCGGGAAACGAAGCGGTTCTGCCGTACGCATTGTTCCAGCAGGTCGAGCGCCTCTGGCGTGGCCAGCGCTGGATTCTTCACCATCAGCTCATTGAGCGTAATCGCAAGGCCAGCGCGCAGGCCCTGGTTGCGTGCCGCCTCGGCCGCACGGGCCTGCAACGCCTTGACTTCCTCCGACACCTGGCCCAAGCCGGGCGGATTGACCAGCAGCAGCCCGGCCACCGCATCCGGAAACAGCAAGGCAACCCGCACTGCAACCGCGGTGCCGAAGGAAAAGGCGGCGATGCCCGGCCGCGTGTCGCGCAGCGGCGGCGCCAGCGTGGCACGCAGGCCGGCGATGGCTTCGCCGACCGGACGCGCCAGGCCGTCAATATCGCTTTGCGGCGCGGCATCACATGAAAGACCAAAGCCCGGCAGGTCGATTGCAAAGACCGTGTGGTGCTGCGCCAGCGCGGCGATGTTGTCGCGCCAATGCAGCCAGTTGCCAAAGCCGCCGTGGATCAGTACCAGCGGCGTGCCATTGCCAGCGCTGACGTAATGCAGCTTGCCCAGGCTGGTGTCGACCATGCCGTGATGCAGGCCGTCACCCGGTTCATTCGATGTTGCCATGTCTCGTTTGTCCATAAAAGTCTGCCGGCGCCGCGCCGGCTCACAGGCTCAGAGCGTTTCAAGACCTGGCAATTCGTCCAGGCGATGGAGTTTTCCCAGCAGCGCGCCCGCGGCCTCGCTTCCCAGCACCGGGTCCGCCAGTTCTCGGTATTTCTGCTCCAGTTCCCGGTCCGACAGCGGCGCTTCCGGATCGCCCTTGCGAAACGGCTGCAGCCAGGACAGCACTTGGCCATCGCGCAGCCGGATCTCGAGACGGGCGGCGCGTTGGCCGGGGAAGGCAGCGTCCAGTTCCGGATCGAGCGTCAGCGCGATCTTCTTCATCAGCGCGCGGGTCGCCGCATCGTTCATGCGCGCCGGCTCGAACGCGGCCAGGCGCACGCTGCCATGGATCAGCGCACTGGCCACCGTGTACTTGACCGAGAAGCGCGCTTCCGCGGGCGTGGCCGGATTTTCATAGCCGGCCACTTCCAGCGCGGCGCGATAGGTGCCGATACTGATCTGCTCGATGTCTTCAGCCCGTATACCGTGCTGCGCCTGCAGCGCCAGCGCGCCATCGATCGGCGCGAAGGTATGGCCACAGCAGGCGTGGTTCTTGAACGTGATGCGGGTGATATGAAAGTCGCGGCCCAGGGTCGCCACCGCTTTTTCCCAGTCGGGGTTGTCACTCATCGCGCGACCCAGGCCGGCTTCGCCTTCTAGAATGTCGAGCGAGCCGGTCACGCCCTGCGCCGCCGCCAGCGCCGCGGTGACGCCGGCCTCGGCGGCGCGGCCGGCATGCAGCGGCTTAGACATCGAATCCATGCGGAAGGCCTGCTGCAGTCCGGCGGCGAAGGTGGCCACGGTGGCGAGCGCATGCGCAAAGCGGGCCTGGTCCAGCCCCAGTATCTCAGCCGCCGCCGCCGCCGCGCCGAAGCAGCCTATGGTGCCGGTGTTATGCCAGTGCCGGTAATGCGCGCGGCCCATCGCAGCGCCGATGCGGGTGGAAATCTCGTAGCCCACCACCACCGCGCGCAAAAAGGCCTCGCCCGACACCTTGCGCGACCGGGCCATAGCCAGCGCCGCCGCAATGGTGGGCGCGCCCGGATGGTAGATCGCTTCGCGGAAGATGTCGTCCACTTCCACGATATGCGAGGCGGTGCCATTGACCAGCGCCGCCAGCCTCACGGTGGCTGGCTGGCCCAGCATCAGGCGGGCGCTCCCGTGGCCTAGCTCTTCCGACAAGGCCCGTTCCAGCGATGTGGCCGGCGGCAGCACCGCGCCCGGCAATGCGGCCGCATGCCAGTCGATCACGGCGCGCTTGGCGTGATGCACGACTTCCGGCACCATCGCCGCGCCGCGGTAGTCAACGGCGAACTGCGCAAACTGTTCAACAACGTACATGCCTTACTCCCTTACTCGGCGGTGGCGCCGGAAATCCTGACAACGTTTGCCCATTTCACCGTTTCGTCCTTCATGTACTGGCCGAATTCACGCGGCGTCGAGCCGACCGGTTCGGCGCCCTGCTCGATGAACTTGGCACGTATCTCGGGCATCGCCAGCACGCGGGCAATGTCGGCCGATATCTTTTCCGTCACGGCCTTCGGCATGTTGGCCGGTCCTACCAGGCCGAACCAAGAGCTGGCATCGAAATTGGGGTAGCCGGATTCGGCCACGGTCGGGATGTCGGGCAAGCCGGTTGAACGCTTCTTGCTCGACAGCGCCAGCGCCTTGAGCCGGCCACTGCGCACATGCTGCACCGCCGACGGAATCGTGGCGAACATGAAGTGCACCGAGTCACCGCCCAGCAGGTCATTCAGCGCGACCGCGCCCTTGTACGGCACATGGGTCGCTTCCACATTGGCCTGCGACTTCAGCAGCTCGGTGGCCAGGTGGGAGGCGGTGCCGCTGCCGGTGGAGGCATAGAAGTACTTGCCCGGATTGGCCTTCAGTAGCGTCATGAATTCCTTGAAGTTATTGGCCGGCATGGTCTTCGGATTGACGATCAGCATGTTGGGCACGTCGGCCACCAGCGAGATCGGCGTGAAGTCCTTCAGATGGTCGAAGGGCATGCGCTTGTACAGGCTGGTGTTGACCGACAGCGGGCCGGTGGAGCCCATGAACAGGGTATAGCCGTCGGGCGCGGCCTTGGCCACGGCGGCTCCGGCGATATTGCCGCCCGCGCCGGGACGGTTTTCCACGATCACCGACTGGTTCCATATCTTCGACAGCTCGACGCCCAGCATGCGGGCGATGATGTCGGTCGTGCCGCCGGCGGAGAAGCCGACGATCATGTTAACCGGCCTGGCGGGCCAGGCCGGGTCCTGGGCTGGCGCATTCTGCGCAAGCAGGGCAAGGGCGGCGCCGATCGCCGGCAGGGCGAACTTGCGCAGGGTGGCATTGAATTTCATGAAGGTCTCCTTGATCGTTATTTTTTGTAAAGCCAGGACAAGCTCTCAGGCCGCCTTGGCGGCGCGCTGCGGAAAGGACCGGCCGAACACGCCTTCGGCGATCCGGTTCTTCAACATCTCGATCGAGCCGCCGGCTATCATCCAGCCACGGGTGCGGCGCACGCAATACTCGATCAGCATTTCCTGGCTATAGCCCATGGCGCCCAGCACCTGGAGCGCTTCATTGGCCACGTCCCAGCCGGCCTGGTTGCAGGCAAGCTTGGCCATTGCGGTGCTTTGCGCGGACGGCAGGCCATGCTCGCCTTCCAGCGCGGCGCGATACAGCAGCAGCTGCGCGGCTTCGAGCTTCATCGTCATTTCCGCAAATTTCCACTGGATGCCCTGGAACTCGCACAGCGGGCGGCCGAACTGCTTGCGGGTGGCCGCATGTTCGCGTGCAATGTTGAAGGCATAGCGGCCCAGCGCCAGCGAGCGCGAGGAATTGCCCAGCCGCTCGACATTGAAGCCCGCAATCTGTTTCTTGAAGCCGCCCAGGCCCAGCAGCACGTTGGCGCGCGGTATGCGGCAATTCTCGAAATAGAGCTGGCTCCACTGCTCGCCGCTCATGAAGGATGAGGGCTCGCCAACGGTAAAGCCAGGTGTGCCGCGTTCCACCAGCACCGAGCCGATGCCATCGACGCCAGGGCCGAAGCGCACATAGATCAGGAACAGGTCCGCTTCCGGGCTGTGGGTGGAAAACACCTTGCTGCCATTGATCAGATAGCCGTCACCGTCTTCGGTGGCGCTAGTCTTGAGCTCGGTTACGGCCGAGCCGGCATCGGGTTCGCTCATGCCCAATGCGATCAGCTTCCTGCCGGCCAGCAGGTCGGGCAGGAAGCGCTCCTTCTGCCCGGCGCTGGCATATTCGACGAAGGTGCGGATCGGGCCGAAGTTGCCGGCCTGGACGATGTCTGCGCTCTTCGGGCAGGCCAGCGCGACTTCCTGGATCGCTAGGACCGCATGCATCAGCGTGCCGCCCTGGCCGCCATCGGCATCATCGAAGGCGATACCCAGTAGGCCCTGCTCGGCCAGCATGGCGGCCACGTCCCACGGATAGCGGGTGTCGTGGGCACGTGCCAGCGCGCCTGGCGCTAGCTTGTCCTGCGCAAAGCGGCGTACGGAATCGGTAAAGGCACGGTGCTCTTCACTCAGTTCGAAATTCATTCTGGTCCTCGTTGATCAATCGTCGGTTTCATGCTGCTGATTACGCTGCAGTGTGCGCCCGGGTCGGTGCTTTGACAATTTCCGGTTATGCAAGCCTGCATGAGAAAAACTCATGGCAGCCGGATCCTGGCTTTACAAAAAGGCATAGCTGCATACCAAATCGGAAATGGCCGGCCGACAGCGCCGATGCAATAATCGCTGCGGCCCGGCGCTTTGCCTCACAGCTGCCCGGAGGCCTTCCGCCCACTCCGCTCATTGTTGATTCGAAGGACAAGCACAGCATGCCCGCCACACCCGACGCCAGCCTTGGACAGGCGCTCTTCTCTCCGCGCAGCATCGCCATCATTGGCGCTTCCGACGATCCAGCTAAGACCTCCGGCCGCCCGGTGCTGTTCCTGCGCCGCGCCGGCTTTGAGGGCGCGATCTATCCGGTCAATCCGCGCCGCGACACGGTGCTTGGCGAACGCGCCTGGCCGTCCGTGGCGGCGCTGCCCGAAGTGCCCGACCATGCCTACATCGTCACGCCGACCGATCTGGTGCTGCCGGCGCTGGAGGAATGCGCGGCTGCCGGCATCCGGGTTGCTAGCATCCTGGCCAACGGCTTTTCCGAAGCCGGACCGGAAGGCCTGGCGCGCGAGGAGCAGCTGCGCGCCATCTGCGCTCGCACCGGCATCCGGGTGGTGGGGCCGAATAGCCTGGGCGTGGTGAACGTGCACCGGCGCTGCATGATCACCGCCAATGCCGCCTTCGCCGAGCCGGAACTGCCGCCGGGCGGCATCTTCGTGGCCTCGCACAGCGGCAGCATGATCGGCGCGCTGGTATCGCGCGGCAAGGAGCGCGGCATCGGCTTTGCCGGCCTGGTCTCGGTGGGCAATGAGGCCGACCTTGGCATCGGCGAGATCTGCCTTGCCACGCTGGACGACCCGGACATTACCGGCTACCTGCTGTTCCTGGAGACCATACGCAAGGGCGACCGGCTGCGCGAGTTCGCGCTGGCCGCCGCCGCGCGCGGCAAGCCGGTAGCGGCCTACAAGCTGGGCCGCTCGGCGGCCGCGGCGGAACTGGCGGTGTCCCATACCGGCGCACTGGCCGGCGAGGACGATGTAGCCGACACCTTCCTCAAGGACTGCGGCATAGCCCGGGTCGAAACCTTGGAAGCATTCATTGAATGCCTGCCGCTGATGGCGCGTATGCCGCTGGTCCATCGCAAGTCGCCACGGGTGGGCGTGATCACCACCACCGGCGGCGGTGCGGCCATGGTAGTGGACCAGCTTGGCATGCGCGGCGTGCATGTCGAGACCCCGTCCGGCGAGACCTTCGCCCGGCTCGCCGAGGCCGGCGTGAAAGTGGGCCATGGCGCCATCGTCGACCTGACGCTGGCCGGCACCCGCTATGAAGTGATGAAGGCGGCGATCGACGTGATGTCGGCCGCGCCGGAGTTCGACCTGATCGTGGCGGTGGCTGGCTCCTCTGCTCGCTACCATCCCGACCTAGCGGTACGTCCCATCGTCGACAGCAGGGACGGACTCAAGCCGCTGGTGGCCTTCCTGGTGCCGGAAGCGCCGCAGGCGCTGGCGCTGCTGTCGGCCGCCGGCGTGCCCAATTTCCGTACGCCCGAAGCCTGCGCCGATGCCATCGCCGCCGCCTTTGCACGCCGCGCGCCGCGGGCGCAGGCCACGCCCACGCAGGCGGATGCCACACCGCGCATGCTGGATGAACTGCAGGCTTATGGTCTGCTGGAGCGCATTGGCGTTGCCCATGCGCCGGTCGCCGCGATTGCTGCCGCCGACACGTACGCCGTACATGGCCTGGCCTATCCGCTGGCGGCCAAGGTGCTGCATGCCGACATCGCTCACAAGACCGACGTCGGCGGCGTGGTGCTGGGCATACAGGACCATGTCGGCCTGCTGCAAGCCATGAAAACCATTTCCACCGAGGTCGCAGCGCGCCGGCCTGGCACCACGGTCGAGCGCATCCTGGCGCAGAGCATGGTGCGTGGCGTGGGCGAAGTGTTGATAGGCTACCGGCTCGATGCCCAGGTCGGTCCGCTGGTGATGCTGGCCGCCGGCGGCGTGCTGACCGAGATCTATCGCGACCGCAGCATGCGGCTAGCGCCGGTGGATATGGACACCGCGCGGGAAATGATCGGCGAGGTCAAGGCATTGCAGGCCCTTGCCGGCTACCGCGGCAAGCCGGCCGGCGACCTCGACGCGTTGGCCCAGGCCATCGTTGCGCTTTCCGGGCTGGCGCTGCTGCCGGACCTGAAGGTGGCGGAGGCGGAGATCAATCCCTTGATCGTGCGCGTCGCCGGCGAGGGCGTGGTGGCGGTGGATGCGCTGGTGAAGCTGGCGTAAGAGCCCGCCTGGTTACGTGGCATATCATCCTGGCCCGAGGCCAGGATCAGTCCGACGTCGCGATGTTGGCCGGGCCAGGGACAGGCGTGGCACCGGCTGTAGTGGTAGGGTGGAATACCCCGAAGGGGCATTCCACAGCAGTTGCAGTTGTGCTTGCACCCGGGTTTCACTGCGCTCAACCCAGGCTACGGGCTACGCGCTGATGGAACAATACAAGGGTGCAATAGCCGAAGCGCATTGCACCGCCGTTCGCAAACCGGGATCGGATCGTCGACCGACTTTCCTGATCGGCCAATGGTGCAATGCCCCTTTGGGGTATTCCAGCCTACAAAAGCGACATTTTGACCGCTCGGCGTATCTCCAACACGGCCCGCTTAACCGGGGTTGAAACGCCACGCTGACAGCAATGGTCATGGCAACCTCATTGGGTCATGTACCCGCCCGCCGCGTCTCATCTAGCAGCCATTCCCGAAACACCCCCACCTTGGCCGGCATCGTATCCCGCCGCGGCAGCAGCAGGTAATAGGCGAATCCAGGCCGCGTCACCGTCTCGAACGGGCACACCAGCGCGCCGCTTTCCAGCTCCTGGTCCAGAAGGCTGATCTGCCCGATTGCCACCCCCAGCCCTTCCACCGCAGCCTGATACGTCAGGATCGAACTGGAAAACACCATGCTGTCCCGATGCTCGGTCAAGTCCGGTCGTCCCACCGCTTTGAACCAGTAGGGCCAGTCATTACTGCGGTAATGCGAATGCAGCAGTCGATGATGCTTCAGGTCGTCCAGGGTCTGCAGTGGCGCACCGGGCCTATTGAGCAGGGCCGGGCTGCAGACCGGCGTGATGCGGTCGCCCAGCAGGCGCTCGCATTGCAGCTCGGGCCAGTTGCCGTCGCCAAACTGGATCGCGAGGTCGATCTCATCGCTGGCAAAGTCCGCCGGAGCGACATCGGTGCTCAAGCGTACGTCGATCTCCGGATGCGCCTGCTGGAACAGCGGCAGCCGGCGCATCAGCCACTTGGCGGCAAAGGTAGTGTAGGCGCGTACCCGTAGCGGCCCGCTGCGGTTGTTGGCCAGCAGGTCCTGGGTCGCGGCGGCAATCCGGGCAAATGCCGGGCTGACTTCTTGCTGATAGCGCCGGCCGGCGTCGGTCAGGCTGATGCCGCGCTGCTCCCGGTTGAACAGCTTCACCTGCAGATAGTCTTCCAGCAGCGAGATCTGCCGGCTCACGGCGGACTGGCTCACATGCAGCTCGTCAGCGCCGCGTGTGAAGCTGCCGAGTCGCGCAACAGCTTCGAATACCCGCAATGGATTCAGCGGTGGAATGGTTTTGGCCATGATCTCTCCTGAGGCCGGAAGTATAGGGCAAGCAATGCCCCAAACGGGGCGTCCTTGCCCGCATGCGGCCAGCCTCAATAGCCGAACATGTTTCGCCGGACCTGCACGAGGTGCGCTTCCATCAGTTCGCGCGCCGCTTCGGCATCGCGCGCCTTCAGCGCGGCCACCAGGTCGCGGTGCTCCTTTTCATAGATGGCACGCCGCTCCGGCGTCACGCTGCGCTTTTTCAGCACGCCCCAATCGCCCTGCTCACGCACGCTGTTCATCAGCTGGAACATGCTGCGGGCGAAGTTGTTGTGCGTGGCGTCCGCAATCGTCTGATGCAACGCGCCGTCCCAGTGCTCGAATTCCTTCAGGGTCCGCGCCGCTTCGGCACGGGCGCAGCATTCCTCCATCTTCATGAAGTCGGCCGGCGTGGCATGGCGGATGGCCAGCTGCATCACGACCGGCTCGAGCAGCACCCGCACTTCCATCAGTTCGGCCGGGCTGGTCTCCATCGCGGTGACCTGGGCAGCGCCGGCCTGCAGCTTCTCGCTGGCATCGGCGCTGACATAGGTGCCGCTGCCCACCACCTGGGTGATCAGGCCCTGCTCCTTGAGCTCCGACAGCACCCGCCGCACTACGCTGCGCCCGATATGCCATGTCTCGGACAGCTCGCGCTCGGTCGGCAGGCGGTCGCCGCCATGCAGCCGGCCTGAACGCAGCTCGTCCAGCAGGAAATGACGGAATTCATGCAAGGTGTCTGACGAGTACATGCGCCCTCCTGGAAATGGTTGAAATTATAAACCAATTGCCTGTTGAATCAGCTCAATTGCTAATGCTGTTGATCCAATGCGGGCAAGCAATCGTTTATTGGCTTGTACTGAAAGGCGATTTCACGGGTTGACATTGGTCGGTCCTTGGTTTAACTTGGTTCATCTTAAAACCAATTTGCATCAAGGAGAGTGAGCATGCGTTTTGCGACCATAGAACTGAACGGCGTTCCCACCGTTGCCATCGTCGACCGCGAGCTGTCGCGCTACTGGCCGGTGGCCGATGCGCTGTCGGGCTTCAACGGCGACATGGTCGACCTGATCCGCGCCGTGCCCGAGCCGGCCACGCAACTGAAGACCAGCGGCGAAGGCAAGCCGCTGGAAGGCATCCGGATCCTGGCGCCGCTGTCGACGCCGCGCCGCAATCTCTTCATGGTCGGCAAGAACTATCACGAGCATGCGAAGGAATTCAACAAGTCCGGCTTCGACGGCTCCAAGGAAGACATCTCGCCGCTGCCGTCGGTGTTCACCAAGCCGGCATCGACCATTGTCGGCCCGAACGACGCGGTGAAGTGCCATCAGCAGGCCACCCAGGAAGTCGACTATGAGAATGAGCTGACCGTAATCATCGGCAGCGGCGGCCTCGGCATTAAGAAGGCCGACGCCTACAAGCATGTCTGGGGCTACACCATCGTCAACGACATCACCGCGCGCGACCTGCAGAAGAAGGCACGCCAGTGGTTCCTCGGCAAGGCGCTCGACACCTTCTGCCCGATGGGCCCGGTGATTGTGACTTCGGATGAGATCGAGCCGGAAAACCTGCAGCTGAAGACCTGGATCAACGGCGAACTGCGCCAGAACGCCAACACCGGCGACCTGATCTTCGACATCCCGACCATCATCGAAGTGCTGTCGGCCGGCATGACGCTGGAAGCCGGCGATGTGATCGCCACCGGTACCGCCGCAGGCGTGGGCATTGGCTTCACGCCGCCAAAGTTCCTGAAGCCGGGCGACGAAATGCGCCTGGAGATTGAAGGCATTGGCACGCTGGTCAACCGCATGGAATAAGGCGGGCGGCCGACAGGTCTTCCGTCCGATAGAAATGGCAGCCCCGCCGCGCCCGATGGCGGACGGGGCTGCGTCGCATAAGAACATCAATGGAGACAAACAATGTACAAGTTTGCAGCACGACTGAGTTTTCTGACCGCGGCGGGCGCCGCGCTGATGGCAGCCCTTCCGACCATTGTGGTGGCCCAGGATAACTGGCCGGCCAAACCCATCACCATGGTGGTGCCGTTTCCGCCTGGCGGCGTGGCCGATACGGTGGGCAGGCCGGTGGCGCAGGCCATGGCGCGCGAGCTGAAGCAGTCGGTGATCGTCGAGAACAAGGCCGGCGCTGGCGGCGCAATCGGCATGGCGGCCGTGGCCAAGGCGCCGCCCGACGGCTACACCGTGCTGATGTCGCTGGCATCGATGACCACCATCCCGGAAGCGGACAAGGTCAATGGCAAGACCTCGCTGTTTCAGCTGTCGCAACTGAAGCCCATCGCCCGCTTCACCGCCGACCCGGTGGTGCTGGTGGTGCGCAGCGATGCGCCATGGAAGAACCTGCAGGAATTCGTCGCCGACATGAAGAGCAAGCCTGGCAAGTTCAGCTTCGCGTCGTCGGGCAACTACGGCACCATGCATGTGCCAATGGAAATGCTCAAGTCCCGGGCCGACTTCCGCATGCTGCATGTGCCCTATACCGGCGCCGGCCCGGCGCTGGTGGCGCTCTTGAGCGGCCAAGTCGACGCGGTGGCCACCGGCCCGGCCAGCGTGCTGCAGCAGATCAAGGCTGGCAAGCTCAAGGCGCTTGCCCACTGGGGCGAAGGACCGCTGGCTTCCCTGCCCGGCGTGCCGACCCTGAAGCAGGCCGGCTACCCGCTGGAGTATGCGCAATGGGCCGGCCTGTTCGTGCCGGCCGGCACGCCGGACGCGGTAGTGGAAAAGCTTCGGGCGGCGGCGCACAAGGCTGCCGACGATCCGGCGGTTAATGCCGCCATCAACGGCTCCGGCAGCTCCATCATGTATATGGATGCGCCCGAGTTCCAGACCTACTTGAATGCGGATGCACGCAAGATGGCGGACGTGGTGCAGAAGATCGGCAAGGTCGAATAGGCCGGGCCGGGTTCGAAGCATGAAGGCAGTAATGCGTACGGGCGTCGAAGAACGCCTGACGCAATGGCAGCGCCCGGTGCAGTCGAGCAGCCGGGAGCGCGCCAGGTAGCGCCGGGACATGGATGGCTGCGCCTGGAGCCTGCGCCTCATCCGTATCGATCGCATGTCTTCCGGTTTTCAACCATGAATAATCATCAGGAGACAGACGTGAAATCCGGAACAAGCGCCACATTCCCGAAACTCTTCGCCGCCTCGCTCACCTGCGCAGCATCGCTTTTGGCATGCGCCAGCGTACATGCGCAGGAGAAGGAAGAAGCCAGCAACATGCAACTGCTCGGCCACAATGACCTGCAGGCCCGCACCGCCTACCAGCCCACCATACAGCAGCAGGGAGACCGCTGGATCGCCTATGTCGGCCACCATGGCGGCAAGCAGCCCAATCCGCTCACTGGCAAGGACGAATACAACGGCACCTCCATCGTCGACGTGACCGATCCGAAGGCGCCACGCTACCTCACCCATCTTCCCGGCGAGGAAGGCGAAGGCGAAGCCGGCGGCGCGCAGATGGTGAGGGTCTGCAGCGGCAAGACCCTGCCCCATGCCGAGCAGGGCAAGGTCTACATGCTGCGCACCTTCGGCGGCAGCGCGCATGAGATCTGGGATGTATCGGCGCCAGAAAAGCCCAGCCTGGTATCGCGCATCACCGGCAACCTGCGCGACACCCACAAGAACTTCTGGGAATGCGACACCGGCATTGCCTACCTGATTTCCGGCGCTCCGGGCTGGAAGACCCGGCGCATGACCCAGGTCTATGATCTGAGCGATCCGGCCAAGCCGCGCTTCATCCGCAATTTCGGTCTGGTCGGCCAGCAGCCCGGCTCGCCCGACTCGCTGCGCGGCGCCGATTACGACATGCATGGGCCGATCCGGCTCGGCAGCCGTATCTACTTCGGCTACAACACCTTCCTCAATGGCGTGATCCAGATCATCGACCGTGAAAAGCTCTTGCGCGGGAACCCGTCCGCCAAGGACCCGTTCGAGCCCACCGACGAGAACCTCACTTATCCGGTCATCACGACCTTCTATACCTCGCCACGCCTGGGCGCGCATACCACGCTGCCCCTGCTGGGCATGGACATTCCGGAATTTGCGAAGAACAAGGAAGGCCGCACCCGCGACATGCTGCTGGTGGTCAATGAGTCGCTGCGCAATGAATGCCAGGAAAACCGGCAGATGATGTACATGGTCGATATCACCACCGAGACCAAGCCATGGGGCGTATCGAACTTCCAGGTGCCGGAAGCCAACGGCAACTTCTGCTCGCGCGGGGGCCGTTTCGGCAGCCACTCGTCAAACGAGAACATGACCTCGAAGTATCACAAGAAGCTGATCTTCCTGGCCTACTTCAATGCCGGCATCCGGGCCGTCGACATCCGCGACCCCTGGTCCCCCAGGGAAGTTGGCTATTACATCCCGGCTGTCACGCCCAATACCGACAAGCGCTGCATCAAGGTCGACGGCGCCGATCGCTGCAAGGTCGCCATCCAGACGAACAACGTCGAAACCGACGACCGCGGCTACATCTACGCGGTGGACCGCGCCAACTCCGGCATGCATATCCTTGACCTGACCGGTCCGGCCCGGGCAATCGTGCAGCCCTGATGCAACGGGACCAGGCCATGCGCCACTCCGCCAGCGCGCGTGCCCTGCTGGCGCTGTGGCTGCTGTGCCCGCCGGCGGCGGCCGACAGCGCCAGCGAAGGCGGCCCCGCCAATCCGGCGGCCGCCACGGCGCTGCTGGAGTACGACAGCGGCCTTGCCAGAATGCCGGCAGCCGACCCGCCTGCCTTGCCCTGGGGCGTGGTGGCGGTGCGCCAGAGCGCGCAACACAACGCCGGGGCGGCGCAGGCCGATACCCTTGCCCGGGTGTTGTCGGTCAACCGGCGCACTGGTGAAGTGCTGCTGGAGCATGGACCGATAGCGCGCCTGCACATGCCGGCGATGACCATGCAGTTCAGGGCGGCCAGCGCGGCTGTGCTCCGCCAGCTGCGCGAGGGCGAACGGGTTGGCGTCGCCATCGCGCCAGCAGGCCCGGACATGCTGGTGACGGCGGTGTTCAAGCCATGAAGCGGCGCCTTACTTCTGTCGCCAGGCTGCTGCCGGCGACTGCTCTTGCGGCCCTGGCCGGCTGCGCTTCGTTGCCGCCATCCAGCGGCGGCGCTTCCGTGCCGAACCAGATTGCCAGCCAGTCCGCTGCAGCCCTGCGGGAGCGCCAGGACCGTCTCCTTGCGCAGCCGCTGAGCCAGGAAGCGGCTGCCGAGCTGGCCCTGCTGCATCCGGCCCTGACGCCGCACTTCGCCGCGCTGCATATCGATGCCGCAAGCCGGCTGCGCTTAGCCTACACGCCAGCGCCCGGAACGGATGCGGCACGATCCTATGGCGCGGCGGAAAGCAAGGTCGAACGCACGCTGACCATCCATCTCGTCAGCTGGCTGGCGGCGTCTGCGCTGCGCTCGCAGCAAGTTCTTGCAGCGACAAGGCCGGGCGAGGCGCCATCCGATACCGATATCCAGACCGCAGCGGCGGATGTCATTGGCGACTGGGTCTTCGCCACGCGGCGCGACTGGGTCCGGGCCATCGCAGCAAGGCAGGCCTTGCGCCACGCGAACGAGGCGGTCAGGCTGTCCGGCGCCGGCCAGGAGCTTGCCAGAACCATGCGCCAGGTCGGCAGCGCCGCCGCGCTGGACCTGCTCAAGGCGCAGCAGCTGCATGCGCAGACGATGGCGCTGAAGGCGCAGCGCGATGCCAACGCCCGGCTGCTGCGGGAACAGTTGCAGTACCGTACCGGCATCTGGGGCATGTCAATCGAAAAAATCCGGCTCCCCGACCGGCTCCCCGACCTTCCGCCATCGGGCGTCAACGCCGAAGGCTTGGAAGCGATCGCGGTATCGCAGCGGGCAGACATGCAGGCAGTGCGCGCAGCCGTTGCCCGCCACGAGGCCGGGACCGCCCAACCCGCCCTGCATGAAGCGCACCAGGCCATGCTGGACTCCACCGCGCTGCGCGCCCGCGCCGAAGTGCGCGGCGCCTGGATAGCTTATCGCTCGCGGCTTGAGCTGGCACGCCATGCCTGCGACGTGATGCTGCCCCTGGCACAGCGCATTGCGGAGGAACAGGGCCGGCGCTACAACGGCATGCTGACAGGCGTGTTCGAACTTATTGCCGGCACCGCGACGCATATCGACGCCGGCGCACGCTGCGCGGCGGCGCAGCGTGAATTCTGGCTTGCCGAAGTGGACCTGCAGCAGGCACTGGCCGGCATGGGCAAGCTGGCTGCGCCGGCAGCGGTCGCGATGAGCCCGGCACGCATTGCCCTGCCCCATGCGGGAGACCACTGAGCCATGATATCCAGACGACAATTCCTGCAGGGCAGCGCCACACTAATTGGCGCCCATGCCATATCACCGGCTGCACAGGCGGACCTGCCGCCTCCTTCGATGGCACCCGCCGGCATGCAGCGACCGCCGCTTGCTATGCTCGGCGTGAGGCCTGTGACGACGCTCAATGGCTGGTCGCTGCCGTTTCGCCTGCGCGACGGCGCAAGGGAATTCCATCTCGTGGCCCAGCCCGTGGCGCAGGAGATCGCGCCCGGCATGAAGGCCAAGCTGTGGGGCTACAACGGCCGGTCCCCGGGACCGACGCTGGAAATGATCGAGGGCGAGCGGGTGCGCATCTTCGTCACCAACCAGCTGCCGGAGCCGACCACAGTGCACTGGCATGGCATGCCGGTGCCGAACGGCATGGATGGCGTGGCCGGCGTCACCCAGGCGGCGATTGCGCCCGGCGACACATGGCAGTATGAGTTCATGGCGCGCCGCTCGGGCAGCTTCATGTACCACCCGCATGCCGACGATATGATGCAGATGGCCATGGGCATGATGGGCTGCATCGTGGTGCATCCGAAGGACGCAAGGACGATGCGGGTGGACCGGGACTATGCCTTCGTCATCAATGCCTACGACATCCAGCCCGGCACCTTGGTGCCGCGGGTGGGCACCATGACCGACTTCAATACCTGGACCTGGAACAGCCGGGTGTTTCCCGGCATCGAAACGCTGTTTGCGCTGCGCGGTGAACGGGTGCGCATCCGCATCGGCAACCTGAGTATGGACAGCCATCCCATCCACCTGCATGGGCACAGCTTTGAAGTGACCGGTACCGACGGCGGCTGGGTGCCGAAATCGGCGCGCTGGCCCGAGGTAACGGTGGATGTCGCGCCAGGACAGATGCGGGTAATCGAGTTCATTGCTGAGGAAGCCGGCGACTGGGCGCTGCATTGCCACAAGTCGCATCATGCGATGAATGCAATGGGCCACGGCGTGCCGACCATGCTGGGCACGGATGCCGGCGAAGCCCATGCCACCCTGCGCAGCATGGTGCCGGGCTACATGCCGATGGGGACTAATGGCATGCACGAGATGGCCTCCATGCGCATGCCCATGCCCGACAATACCCTGCCGATGATGAGCGGCCAGGGACCGTACGGGCCGATCGGCATGGGTGGCATGTTCACGCTGCTGAAGGTACGCGACCGCGCTGTGCAGGGGCCGCTGGAAAACGACTGGTACGACGGCGCCGCACGCGCACGAAAGGTATGAGCCGGCGCGCGTGAGGCCCGGGCCACCGATCAGGAAGCGTTGCGTTCATTCTCGCCAGCATCCCAGGCCACCGTGCCGCCCTCCTTGCCGGCCACGGAAGACAGTGCGCCGGGCGCATTGCGTTTTGTCGGAGGGTTTGCAGCGATTTGCTGGGCGCTGCCTGGCTCGAGCAATAATGCGGCGTCAGCCAACGAGTGAAATGCACCGAAGGGCAGTTCATCCATTTTGCCAGTGCTGTTGGTTTTGACTTACGCGCAGCGATAGTTGCCGTTGCAGTGAAGTCCCGTTGAGCGCGCCGTGTCAGCGATGCCCGGAGCGGGAAAAGGTGCGGGTCTGTCTGAGCGCACCGAAGTGGAGCAAGTTTAGCCGCGCCCCGCTCCGGGTACCGCTGACAAGAGAACCCTGCGTCAGCAGGGCGCGATCATTGGGGCCGCTTTTTAGCTACTTTTTTGGCAGAGCAAAAACATAACCCGGCCGCCGGGATGGACTCCCGGCTTGTCTCCACGGCGGTGCAATCGCCTTGCGTCACCCGGCAAGGCACGGCAGTACTGGCGATTTGGATGTTGATTTTAGCTTTAGAACGACAGATAAATGCAACGCCTTTGCTTGATCGACCAATGTGGAATGCTCCTTCGGGGTATTCCACCTTACGAAAGACGCCGCACCTTATTCGCTTCAGGCAACGCCGTCACGGCGCGCTCAAGGGAATTTCACGGCAAGGGCCGCTGTTAAAGCAACTGCCGTCCGTCGCGATCGTAGAGTGGAATACCCCGAAGGAGCATTCCACCGAACCCCGTAATTCGCTGTGATCAGTCAGAGCAAGGAAGGATCGCCCCGGCACCGGCGCGCCTGGCGGCGCGCCGTTTGCTTCATCAGGCGCCGAGGGTGTCCAGCGCCGCGTTGAAGGTGGCGCTCGGGCGCATCACGGCTTTCACCTTGGCTTCGTCAGCCTTGTAATAGCCGCCGATGTCCGCCGGCTTGCCCTGCACTTCCAGCAGCTCGGCTACGATCTTCTGCTCGTTCTCGGTCAGTTGCTTGGCCAGCGGCGCGAAGTAGGCGGCCAGTTCGGCATCTTCGGTCTGCGCGGCTAATTCCTGTGCCCAGTACATCGACAGGTAGAACTGGCTGCCGCGGTTGTCGAGCTCGCCGGTCTTGGGCGAAGGCGATTTGCGGTTGTCCAGCAGCTTCCCGGTGGCAGCGTCGAGCGTCTTGGCCAGGATCTTGGCGCGGGCATTGCCAGTCTTGATGCCGAGGTCTTCGAAGCTCACCGCCAGCGCCAGGAACTCGCCCAGCGAATCCCAGCGCAGATGGTTTTCCTGTACCAGCTGCTGCACATGCTTGGGCGCGGAGCCGCCGGCACCGGTTTCATACAGGCCGCCGCCCGCCATCAGCGGCACGATGGAAAGCATCTTCGCGCTGGTGCCCAGTTCCATGATCGGGAATAGGTCGGTCAGGTAGTCGCGTAGGATGTTGCCGGTCACGGAGATGGTGTCCAGGCCGCGCATTACGCGCTCCAGGGTGTAACGCATCGCGCGCACCTGCGACATGATCTGGATGTCCAGGCCGGTAGTGTCGTGATCCTTCAGGTAGGTACGGACCTTCTTGATCAGTTCGTTCTCGTGGGGACGGTACGGGTCCAGCCAGAACACGGCGGGCATGCCCGAGTTGCGGCAACGGGTAACGGCCAGCTTGACCCAGTCGCGGATCGGCGCGTCCTTGACCTGGCACATGCGCCAGATGTCGCCCTTCTCCACGTTCTGCGACAGCAGCACTTCCCCGGTGGCGAGATCGGTGATGTTGGCCACGCCGTCTTCGGGGATCTCGAAGGTCTTGTCGTGCGAGCCGTATTCTTCCGCCTGCTGCGCCATCAGGCCCACGTTGGGCACGGTGCCCATGGTGCGCGGGTCGAATGCGCCATGCCATTTGCAGAAGTTGATAATTTCCTGGTAGATGCGGGCGAAGGTGCTTTCCGGGATCACCGCCTTGACTTCCTTCAGGCGGCCGTCGGCGCCGTACATCTTGCCGCCGGCGCGGATCATTGCCGGCATCGAGGCGTCGACGATCACGTCGCTGGGCGAATGAAAGTTGGTGATGCCCTTGGCCGAATCCACCATCGCCAGTTCGGGCCGGTTCTCGTGGCAAGCGTGGATGTCGCGCATGACTTCCTCGCGCTGCGAGTCGGGCAGCTTGGCGATCTTGTTGTACAGGTCGACCATGCCGTTGTCGACATTCACGCCGAGGCTGTCGAACAGCTCGCGGTGCTTCTCGAATGCCTGTTTGTAGAAGATGCGCACGCAGTGGCCGAACACGATCGGATGCGACACCTTCATCATGGTGGCCTTCACGTGCAGCGAGAACATCACGCCGGACTTATAAGCATCGTCAATCTGGCGCTCATAGAAGTCGCACAGCGCCTTGTAGCTCATGAACATCGAGTCGATGATCTCGCCTTCGAGCAGCGATACCTTGGGCTTCAGGACGATGGTCTTGCCGCTCTTGGTGAGGATTTCCATCTTCACGTCGCGCGCGCGGTCCAGGGTCATGGACTTCTCGCCATGGTAGAAGTCGCCGTCATGCATGTGCGACACATGGGTGCGCGATGCCTGCGACCATTCTGCCATCGAATGCGGGTTCTTGCGTGCATATTCCTTCACGGCGCGCGGCGCGCGGCGGTCGGAATTGCCTTCGCGCAGGACCGGGTTGACCGCTGAGCCGATGCACTTGCCGTAGCGTGCCTTGATCGCTTTTTCTTCGTCGGTCTTGGGGTCGACCGGGTAGTCAGGCAGGTTGTAGCCCTTTTCCTGCAGTTCCTTGATCGCGGCCAGCAGCTGCGGCATCGATGCGCTGATGTTGGGCAGCTTGATGATGTTGGCATCCGGCTCCAGCGTCTTCTTGCCGAGTTCGGCCAGGGTGTCGGGTACGCGCTGCTCGGGCTTCAGGTAGTCGGCGAAATTGCCCAGGATGCGGGCAGCAACCGAGATGTCGCTCTGCTCGATGCGGATGCCGGCCGGCTTGGCGAAGGTGCTGACGACAGGCAGGAAGGCGTGGGTCGCCAGCAGGGGCGCCTCGTCGGTTAGCGTGTAGATGATGGTCGGATCGCTGCTCATGCGCTTTTTCCTTGGAATGTGGCGAAGGTTCTGGGGAGTCGTTTTCTGCAAATCATCGCCTGCGCAGGCTTGCGGTCGGCGCACCATGTCTGCTCACCTGACCCACTGGCGGAGCACGGTGGAACGTGGTGGGCAGACCGGCCTTGCGGCGCGATCAAATCTTTATCTTTAATTAAGTCTTCTATAAGACATAAGACACATTCCATATTATGCACGAAGTTTTCACGATGTACCACTGTTTAGCGCGCCATCCCGTTCGGCGCTGGCGGACGGGCAGCCATATTTGGCGGCATTTCAGGCCGGCCCAGCGAAAACGGCACCTTGCCGCAATGGATGCGGCAAGGCGCCGTTCTGGGACTGTCGGTATGCCGGAAGGTCAGGCGGTAGTGTCGATGTTCTGCCCAACATGGGCTGGCTGCCGCGCGACTGGTGTGGGAGCGGGCGCTGCCGCGGCAATCAGCGCCGAGGCGGTGGAAGCCGACAGGTCGAGCGCCTTCTTCAGCACCGTCGTGCCGACCTCCTCGCTGGTCTTGGCCGTTGTCAGTGCCGTAGACAATTTTGCAATGCCGGTGACGTCCATTCGATGGTCCTTTTCCTTGGTCAGAATTTATTAACGGCAGCGCCAGAGGGATTCTGAAGCAGGTTGCTTCTTTCCCTGTCTACCGGCTTCCGGCCAGGAAGATTTCAGTCAAGACAGGTGGCGTTCTGTCAAGCCGACGACGTTGCATATGCAAGACAGACAGGCCCTGACCAGCCCAGTAGAATCTTGACCCGAAGCCACGCCAGGCCCGGCCCCAGCATGCCTTGCCTGGCATCGGAAACAGAAGAAGGGCAGTAATGACCGCAGTCTATAAATCGATTTTTGCAAACAGGCAGTCGGATTCCCTGCTGGATCGCTTGCTGGTGCGGCTGGACCAGTCAGAAGACTCGGCGCAATGGAAGGAGCACCGGGCCGCTGCGCTGGGTCTGAACAATCCGACCTCGGCGGCCCGCAAGTTGCGCGTATCTCCCGGGCGGGTTACCAGCCTGATCAAGTCCGGCACTGTCCGGCTTTATCCGGTTAACAACCAGTACCGCTACGTGAAGGTAAAGGAAGTGGCGCAGGCCCTGGAAACCGAGCAGGCGCTGCACGAGACGACGCAAGCCGGCATGCACGGCGAAGGCATGGTGGCAGCGCCGGCCTGATCCGGCGCATGCCGGCGACGCGGCCGCGGGCGCAATCCCGGCCGCCTTGCCTGCCTAGGCCGCGGGCGTTGCACCCGAGGCAGCCACTCTGGCTGCGCGCTCGGCCATGTAACGGGCAGTGGCATCGCGCGCTACGGCCAGCGAGCCTATCATTTCGCCGGCTTGGTTCCTGACCATGGCAAAGCTCATGTCGACATACAGCGCATCGCCATTCTTCTTCAGCGCCCGCGTCATGCGCGAGCCGGGCGCAGACAGGATGTCGCCATGCTCGACCGCCTTGTTGAAACCGGCCCAGTGCGCCTTCCTCAGCTTTTCCGGGATGATGATGTCCACGCTCTGCCCGACCGCCTCTTCCGCCGTGAACCCGAAGACATGCTCCGCGCCCTTGTTCCATAGCCTGATGATGCCTTTCAGATCCGAATACACCACCGCTTCCTGCATGCAGGAAAGGATGGCGTCAGCATCCGCCGCGGCATCGCCCTGCTGTTCCGATGTCATCTGCTCGTTCATTTCCGGCTATCTCCATGTAGGTCTTATCGGCGCATGATACAAGCACCGCGGCGCATCGATGCACGACGGCGTCATATTGCCAGCGCGATGCCGGCAGCGCCGGCCACTGCTAGGCTGGCCCCCCACACCAGATCCAGGTTCAGCCAGGCCTGCCGCAGAAAGCGCAGGCCGAGGTAGCGATATACCAGCCAGGCCATGCCAATGGCAGCGACGAAGCCGGCCAGGGTATGGACGGCGGTGACCAGCGCCGCGATGCCCAGCGTCGAGCGCGCCGTGTAGTTCATCACCGCGGCATGGCCCATTCCGGCCGCGCCCGGCGCCGGCCCTGTTGCCACGCAAAGGCCCAGCATGAAGGGCGCCAGCATCAGGCCGGCGCCATGGGCAGTGGCCATCAGGAAGGACCACCATGCAAGCCGGGTCGGCGGGATGCGCGCCAGCGCCCGCGGATGTCGCCGCCAGAACAGCTTGAACAGGCCCAGCAGCAGCAGCGCTAGGCCGGCACCGATCCGGATGGCGCGGCCGTATTGCACATACCAGCCCAGCCAGGCCAGCGGCGCCAGCACCACCGCCATGGCCATCAGGTGTCCGCCGCTCAGCGGCAGCAGCGTGGCGAACAGGGACCGGGCGCGGCGGTCCGCCATTGCATTGGCCACCGCAAGCGGCCAGCCCATCGCGGGATTGAGGCCATGGTACAAACCGAGCGCGATGATGGTCAGCCAGAGCGCCGTGGTGCTGTTCAAGCCGATGGATAGCAGAAGGAATCGGTCGAGCAGTCGCCGCCCTGCAGCCGGATCTGATGCGCGGCGTAGTGCGGGCCGAAGTCCACATGGAAGTGCGGATCGAGTTCGATACCGCCGTTCGCGCCCACATGGCACATCACCTGAGCGCCGCCGATGCCGTCCGGATAGAACTGCTTGTCCCAGCTGCTATAGAGCGAGTTGGTGAAATACACCCGCTTGCCGTCACGGCTGATCTCGGTCATCTGCGGTCCGCCGCCAAAGGGCTTGCCATTCGGATGGCTTCCCCGCTGCACGATGCCACCGATGCGCACGCTGCCTGCCAGCACCGGCTTCATCGGATCGGTGACGTCGTATTGCCGCAGCTCGCCGGTGCCCCAGCAGGCAACGTACAGGAAGCGGTCGTCGAGGGAGAGGTCGATATCGCTGATGAGCGGTGGCACCGCGCCGAAGCCCTTCAGCAGTGGCGGCAGCTGCGCCGGGTCGGCCGCCTCGGGCGGCACCGTGGCCGTCTTCCTGATCTGGAACTTGCCGTTCTCGCGATACCAGGTCCAGATCGATCCTTCCAGGTTGGTGGTGTCGACCACCACGCCCAGAAAGCCGTACTCGCGGGTGGGGTCATGCGCTGGCCGGATCTCCAGCGCCATCTGGTGGTTGGCGCCGAGGTCGATGGTCTGCACATGCCGGCGCTCGCGCAGGTTCCAGAAATGCACTGCGTGGCCATACTTGTTGGCCAGAAGGTCTTCCGGCACGATGCCGTTTTCGAACTGCGGCGGCAGGCCCCATTCGCTCGATACCATGTAGTCGCGTGGCAGGTTCCACCAGAAGTCGTAATGCAGCTTCTGCGGCCCGCGGTCGATCTCCCAGCGGCCCAGTATTTCGAAGGTTTCGCAGTCCATGATGAACACGCCCGGCGGCCCTTCGGTGCCATCGACGCCTGCGCCGCCCAGCGTGCTGATGTAGATACCCTCCGGTCCGCAATGCACGGTATGGGGACGCGAATAGCCGGTCTTGCGCATCAGCTCCTCGGGCTCGATGGTTTTAACCAGCCTGGGGTTCCTCGGATCGGGCTGGGTGTCGACGATGTAAACGCGCGACGAATGGATGCCGGGAATGATCAGATACCTGCGCTGTAGGAAGGCATGGCCGGACAGCGGGGAAAGCGCCGAGCTGCAGGCATTCCAGCCGAAATGGTGGAATTCATCGCCGGTGTTGGGCATGGCCAGGCGGCTGATGACGGTGCCATAGCTGCCTGACTGCGTGTCGACATCGATCACGGCCAGGGCGTCCGGCTGTGACCTGTCCGGCGACAGCAGCACGGTATAGGCAAGATGTTCAGGTTCAGCCTCCATCGCCAGCCGCGGCGATGGATGAAAGCTCGGGTCGGGATGTAGTGTTTCCAGCATGATGTCCTCGCATGAAAAGAAGCGGAATGTCATCTGATAGAAGAATGTGGAGCGAGCCAAGGCTGCTCGCCCAACATGCCAGTGTCAATAGACGAGTTTGACCGGATTTGGCGTGGATCAGAAAAGCTGCGCCGTTACGCCGGGACTGACCTCTGCAATGAACTGCTTGCCGGCTGACCTCGCAACGAGGCTCATGCATGCTACAAGCAGTACCGCAGCGGCGGGCACGAGCCATGCCCTGGAAATGCGCCCGAAAGCAAGTCTTGCATATTGCTTGCGCTAAATGCGTGGCCATTTTTCTTGCATTCGTGCAGACTTTGCACTGCGCACAGGCGATTCATGAGAAGCCGCAGTTAATCGTGGCAAAAGCCGGCGCCTAATAAGGAGGAGTCATGATCAGCAACCTCGCATCGGCAAGGGCGTTACTCCAAGCAGACCTCGAGCATGCGCGCAGCGTACTGAATCTGTGGGCGCATCAGGTGGCGGAACTGGAAAAGGCACTGCAGCAGATCGACGCTGTCAGCGTTTCACGGGACGGCCTGCAGGCACAATATCAGGCGACGAAGGAAGCAGGCCCGTTGCTCGGCGCGCCGGCCGCGATCGGCAAGCCGCCCAGGCGCGGCAGAAAACCCGGCCAGACAGCCAGTACATCGGCTGCATCCAAGGCAGGCAGCGTCCATGCACCGGCCAGGAGAGGACGCAAGGCCGCAGATACCGGCAGCGCAAGGACGTCCGGGCCAGCCGGCAGGGTCAAGCGTACAGCCGCGGGTAATGGTAGTGCGTCGCCGAAATACCAGGATCCGACATCGGGCAGGACATGGACTGGCCGGGGCCGCCATCCGCTCTGGCTGAAGGGCGACCCGGGCCAGTACCTGATCCACGCCAATGGCGAAGCAGCAGGCGGTGCAGCAAAGCCTCCTGCGAGTGCGTCAAACAGGCGCGAGGCAGCGCCTGCAACAAGCGCGTAGCCGTCTCATGCACCCGGCGCTGGCGACACGCGCCGGCGGTGACCCTAGACCGCCTCCACCTCATGGGTGGTGAAGTCGCCGGGCATCACGATCTCGAGCATTTCGACGTCGTCGCTATGGCCGACTTCGCGATGGCGTATGCCCGGCGGCTGATGCACGCAGGAGCCGGCTTCCAGGCGGACCCGCCCTTGGCCTTCATACTCGAACTCGATCCAGCCCTTGAGGACGTACACCAGCTGGAAGCTGGTTGCATGGGCATGAGGCTGGCTGGAAAAATCGGTCCCGGCCGCTGCCCGGATCACATGCGCGGCTACCCTGCCGGCCGTCGCATCCTTGATACCCAGGTCGCGATATTCGAAGAAGGAGCGCAGGCCGCGCGTGAAGCTGGCGTCCTTGGCATGGGAGACGACGAAACCTTGTGTTGTCATGATGTGTGCTCCATGGCTATAGAGGGGTGCAGACATGCTGCTTGTGTTCGGGCTGAATGTCCAGGCTGCCAGGCATCTGTGCGGATAAGCAAAGGACCTACTTGTCGGAGCAAGCGTAGCAACCGTAGCTTGGGTTGAGCGAAGCGAAACCCGAGCTGATCCTTATATCTTCAAACCTAACCTTCGACTTCAATGGCGACGTCATCCCGTTTCCTCCTTCAATAACGCGAAGCAAATAGGCTTGCAAGCGCTGGCCTTGCCTGCCGTGGGATGGCCGTTCGGCGCAGGCTATCCTTCACATCGCTCTATTGCAATGCGCTTCATCCCTGATGGTTTGCAAATGCGGCTTGGAGTTAGTGAACGGTGAGGCCCCGGGTTTCGTTTTTCCTCAACCCAGGCTACGCTTGGCCAGGTTGATAAAAACAGGGCCTTTATTGCGCGCGCCGGCATCACGTAGCAATCACAGCGAAACCTTCCTTGACACGCTTGTCCAAAAAAGGAATCGACGACCGCTTCGGACTTGCTCAGCCAGGCCGGTGCGAAATACGCCATGTCCCTTGATTGGAAAAGCCCATGAATACAAACGCAGGCAGCAAAGACCAGAACGACGAAAAGCGCAAGACCATTGCCGATTTCAAGCAGGCAGTCAACATGACACCAGCGCAGCTGGAGAAATGGCTCGGCAGCGACGATTCGAAGCGGGTCGGGCAAAAGCAGGGCAGCAGCGAATCGGTGGGACACCAGTCCGGCCGGCGCATTATCGATCTGTTGCATAAGCCGGCGGCCGACCTGAGCGAGGACGACTTGGCGCACATGCGCCAAGTCGTCGGCTATGTGCATCGTCATCTGGCGCAGGGCCCCAGCAGGAGCGATCCCGCCACCAGCGACTGGCGCTACTCGCTGATGAACTGGGGGCACGATCCGCAAAAGGACTGAGGCCCTTCTTCCCGCAATCCTGCATAGCGCACGCTATGGCGGGCGCTATGGCGCGGAACCGGTTCGGCAAGGCGTTCCCGCGGTTTGCCGAAGTGAAAATTGTTCAGTCTGACAATTTGTTACAACCTGGACAGAACCTTGGCGGGACGCATGGACTCCATAAGGGTAACTCACGCAAGCACGCATCCCTGGAAGCGGGAGCCAACTTCAAGGAGAAACCATGCGACGCAAAACTGAACGATACGCTTATCTGGTAGCAGCATTCATCACCGCCGCTTCCGCCACCGCCTACGCGCAGACAGGTGCCACCACCGGCAGCACCAGCACCACGGACAGCAGCGGCTTCGCCGCAGGCCGGCATGCCGATGGCGGCACGGGCGTGCGCAAGGCGCAGAGCAGCAGCACGACGACAACGAGCGGCACAGGTAGCACTGGTAGCACTGGCAGCACCGACGGCACGACAGGCAGTGCGAGCACGAGCGGCAGCGGCGTTAGCGCCTCGACATCGGGCAGCGGCGGTTCTTCGGCTGGAACGCGAAGCAACGCTGGCGGCACTGCTAGCAGCGCGAGTCGCCCGGGCAGCAGCGCAAGTGCAAGCGGCCCGAGCGGCATGACCACATCCGACGCTTCAGGCAGCGCTGCCCAACCTGCGCCCGGCGCGTCCGGCTATGCGCATGACAAGACTTCATCGTCCACCCATGGCAAGAGTGGCGCGCCAGGCCAGCAGGTGAAGCATGACGGCAAGCACTGAGCAACGGGTCTGACGGGCTTCATCACGTAAGCCGCCATGGCCAGGCAATCGCCCGGCCATGAATCGGCGCCACTACACGTGCATTCAAGAAATAAACTTCACCTGCGCATTGATCCGCTCCAGGATCGGCTTCTTCTTCTCATTGAAGCGCGCCTTGTTCTGCTCGATCAGGTTATTGCCTTTTGTGTCGATGGAAATGATCAGCGGTCCGAATTCATTGACCTTGTTGATCCACAGGGTTTCCGGCATACCGAGGTCCTTCCATTCGGCGTCTTCGATCTTTTCCACCTTGGTGGCAGCCAGCACCGCACAGCCGCCGGGGAAGATCGCATGCACCGCCTTGTTCTCGACGCAGCCGGCGGCAGTCTCGGCGCCTAGGCCGCCCTTGCCCACCACCAGCTTCACCCCGGTCTGCCTGATGAATTCTTTCTCGAACTTTTCCATGCGCATGCTGGTGGTCGGTCCGATCGATACCATCTCCTAGTCGCCATCCTCTTTCTGACGCACAATGGGGCCGGCATGGAAGACCGCGCCGCCTTCAAGATTGACTGGCAACTCGCGCCCCAGCTCGATCAGCCGGCGGTGCGCCACGTCGCGGCAAGTCACCAGTTGTCCGGTCAGGTAGACCACGTCGCCCACGTTGAGGTCTGCCAGGTCTTCATCTTTGATTGGCGTGGTCAGTATTTTTTTCACGGCGTTCACAGCGTTACTCCCTGGTGCGAAACGATGTGATGGCTCAGATCGGCATTGATCCTGATGCAGCCGCGGCGATGCGCCCAGCAGCCGGTGGATACCGCCACGCCTATCTTCGATGGATGGCGTGCCGACGATTCGATATTGACGCCCATCACGCTGGCATTGCCCGTTAGGCCCCGCCGCCCGAGGCCGACTTCATTTAGGCCTTTCTCCAGCAGCGCTTCCATCCTTGCCGCGTTCTCGTTCGGATGGCGCGAATCGACCGGCCGCAATATGGCTTTCTTCGATAGCCGGGCCGCAGTCTCGGCCGAGGTCGACACGCCCACGCCCACCAGCAGCGGCGGACAGGCATTGACACCGCGCCACGTGATCACATCGAACACGAACTCCGCCACGCCTTCGTAGCCTTAGCCCGGCATCAGCACCTTGGTCGCACCCGGCAGCGTGCAGCCGCCGCCGGCCATATACCCATCGATGGTCACGCTGTCCTCATTGGGTGTGATCTCCCAGTCAAGCCAAGGAATCTTCGAGCCGGTATTGGTGCTGGTGTTCTTCTCGGTGAAGGTTTCCACCGCGTTGTGGCGCAGCGGGCCCTTGCGGGTGGCTTCCAGCGTGGCTTCGCGCAGGATGTCTTCCAGTTCGCCCAGCAGCGGGAACTTCGCGCCGTCATTGATGAAGTACTGGATCACCCCGGTATCCTGGCAGCTTGACCGGTCCAGCCGGTCTGCCGCTTCCTGGTTTTCCTTCATCGACTGGTACACCGCCTTGGCCAGCGGATGGGTTTCCTTGCTGCGCAGGTCGGCCAGCTTGTACTCCACATCGGTGGGCAGCCGCTTGCCGACATAGGCGGTGAACTTCGCCATCACATCGGTCCGCGACCTGACTGCTGCTTCCCTTGCCGCTTTCTTGTCTTCAATGACTATCATGGTTTCCTCGTTCAATCGATTCTGACGTTGCCGTTTTTAAGCAGCACTGCAAACTTTTCGGTTTCTTCCGCGATCTGCCTCGCCATCTCCTGCTGGCTGTTGCCCATCGGCTCGATGCCAATGTCAGCCATCTGTTTCTGGAATTCCGGGGTGTGGATGATCCTGACGATTTCCCGGTTGAGCTTTTCAGTAATGTCCCTGGGCGTGGCCGCCGGCGCCAGTAGGCCGAACCAGGTGCCGATATCCAGCCCGGCGATGCCCGCTTCCTGCATCGTGGGCACGTCCGGCAGTGCGGAGGAGCGGCGAGCGGTAGTCACTGCCAGGGGCTTGAGCTTGCCCTGCCTATGAAGGACAGCACCGGCGTGACGGTGTCGAAGGACATATCGACCTGGCCGCCCAGCATGTCGGTCGTCAGCGGTGCGCTGTCCTTGTAGGGCACGTGCAGGATGCTGGCGCCGCTAATCATCTGGAATTGGGTGCCAATCAGGTGCTGGGCCGTGCCATTGCCGTTGGAGCCGTAGCTCAGCTTGCCAAGGGCGGACTTCGCATCGGCAACCAAGTCGGCCACAGTTTTGTAGGGCATGGTGCTGCTGACCACCAGCACGTTCGGCACGAGCGCCACCGTGGTAATGGGCGCGAAGTCTTTCTGGAAACTGTAGGAAAGCTTCCTGTACACGCTGGTGGCAATGGTGTGATCCACAGCGCCCATCAGCAGGGTATGGCCGTCCGGCGCTGCCATGGCCACCGACGCCGCGCCCAGCGTGGCGCCGGCGCCGGGCCGGTTGTCAACGATCACGCTCTGGTTGATCACGGGGCCGAGCCTGGTGGCAATGGCGCGCGCCAGCACGTCGGTGGTGCCACCTGCGGGAAAAGGCACCACGATGGTCACCGGCTTGGCGGGCCATCCCTGCGCGGCACACAGGCTGGCCGCGCCGAGCAGGCAGGCAACAGCGCCCTGATCAAATGGTTCAACGTTAGTAGATGCTTCACGGTCGTCTCCTGTGCATGTGATGACGCTGTCAGGGAGGCGATTCTAAGTTGACTGCATATTAAATCTCGGCTAAAAAGTAAGACTGTCATTTACCTAAAGTTAATTATGCCCAAGGCGATCAATCCCGCCGATTTCAGCTTCTTCTCCACGCTGGTGTCCTGCGGCAGCCTGGCGTCCGCCGCCCGCGAGCTGGGCATCACCACGGCAGCCGTGAGCAAGCGGCTGGCGCTGATGGAGTCGCGGCTGAGCCTGAACCTGGTCAACCGCACTACCCGTCGCATGAGCCTCACGCCAGAAGGCGAGGCCTATCTCGAAGGCGCGCGCCGCATCCTTGGCGAGATCGATGATCTGGAAGACGTGTTGTGGGGCACCAGGCAGACGCCCAAGGGGCTGCTGCGGGTCAATGCCACGCTAGGCTTTGGCCGCAGCTACGTCGCGCCGCTGGCGCGCAGCTTCGTGCAGCAGTACGGCGACGTCGACGTGCAGCTGCACCTGACGGTTGCGCCGCCGCCGCTGTCCGACGATGCCTACGATGTCTGCGTGCGCTTCGGCCCGCCGCCGGACACCCGCGCCGTTGCCTGCCTTCTTGCCAGGAACCGCCGCATCGTGTGCGCCTCGCCCGGCTACCTGAAGCGCCATGGCGAGCCGAAAACGCCGCAGGAACTGAGCAAGCACAATTGCATTGGCATCCGGCAAGGCGATGAATACGGCGTCTGGCGCTTCACCCACGGGCGGCAGAAGGGCAAGGCGGCGGCGGAATCCGGCGAGCAGAACGTGCGCATCCGCGGCAATCTGACCACCAACGATGGCGGCGTGGCGGTCAGCTGGGCCCTTGCCGGTAATGGCATCCTACTGCGCGCAGAATGGGATGTGAAGGATTACATCGAGAAAGGCAGGCTGGTTCGCCTGCTTCCCGGCTACGACACGCCCGATGCCGATATCTACGCGGTCTACCCGCAGCAGCACCGCGCTACCACCCGCGTGAAAGCCTTCGTCGACTACCTTGCGGCCTCGTTCGACAAGGCGCCGGGCATATAGGCGGGTGCACGTTGCGCAAGGGCCGCATGCGCCGGATGCATTGAACCTGGCCCCGCCGATGCCAGTCAAATGCCTTCCTGGCTGGCAAACAAAAACAGCCGCCGCTTCTTCACCGGAGGCATGTGATGAACAATAGTCAGCATCCTGAAGTGGTTGTCATCACGGGCGCGAGCGCAGGCATTGGTCGCGCCACCGTGCGCGAATTCGCCAGGCATGGCGCTTCCATCGCCTTGCTGGCGCGTGATGCCGACCGCCTGGAGGCGGCATGCGCGGAAGCCCGTGGACTGGGCGCCAAGGCCATTACCATACCGACCGACGTGGCGGACCCGGACCAGGTCGAAGCGGCCGCCGCCCGCGTTGAGGAAGCGCTTGGGCCGATCGATATCTGGATCAATAACGCGATGGCGACCATCTTCGCGCCGCTGTCAAAGATCTCGCCCGAGGATTACCGCCGCGTGACCGACGTGACCTACCACGGCTATGTATGGGGCACCATGGCTGCCCTGAAGCGGATGCGGCAGCGCAAGCGCGGGACGATCGTTCAGGTCGGCTCGGCGCTTGCCTATCGCTCGATTCCGCTGCAGTCGGCCTATTGCGGCGCCAAGCATGCAATCAAGGGTTTTACCGAATCGCTGCGCACCGAGCTGATGCATGAAGGAAGCGGCATCCATCTGACGATGCTGGAGATGCCGGGCGTGAACACGCCGCAGTTCGAATGGTGCAAGACCACCCTGCGCAAGCATCCCAGGCCGATGGGGCTTTATTACCAGCCGGAAGTCGCGGCCCGGGCAATCTACTGGGCAGCGCATGCGCGACGACGCGAACTAGTGGTCGGCGGGCCGTCGGCCATGACCATCCTGGCGGAAAAGCTCGTGCCGGGCCTGATGGACCGCTATCTGGCGCGCACCGGTTTCAGGGGGCAGCATACCGACGAGCCAGTCGCTGCGGACCGGGCCGCCAACCTGTGGGATCCGGTGCCCGGGCCGTATGAGGCAAGGGGTGCCTACAGCGCTGGCGCGCATGACCACAGCATACAGCTTTGGGCCAGCATGCATCGCAAGTGGCTGCTTGCCGGCAGCCTCGCGCTTGGCCTGCTCTGGCGGGCGCGTTCCCATGGCGAGGAGCGGCGCAGTAAGGAAGACACTGGCCGGCGGCGCTTGAGCTGAGGCATAGTGTCCCAAGCCGATCGATGGCATCTGCACGAGATCTACAACCTGTTTGGCCTGACACAAGAAACATCGCGCTGGATTTCACCACCATCAGTCGGATGGAGGCTTCCGTGCTGATTACCGCTGCAAGGCAAGGTTGCCGCGTCGGTACAACATCACGCCAAGGACACACCATGAAACCGAACTCCTGGAAAGCGGCCCTGCTGGCCTGCGCCCTGTTTCTGATGCAAGCCATGGCAATGTCGCCATCCGTGGCGGCGGTGGTCACCTTCGAGAACCTGGACGAGGGTTTCCGGCCCGGCGTCGACCGGTTCGAGAGCCGGATGAATTAAGCAATCGCCCGGAACTTCGTTCTCTCGGCAAGCGTCGGCAACCCGCCCAGCGCGCTGGTCGCCAATCCAGTGACGCAAGGCACAGTGTCCGGTGCGCCCAATGCGCCGACGGTGTTTTCCACGTTCACGGGTCGCGACTTCACCGTTGACGGCTATGACATCGCGGCATTGGGACCGGTCGCACGAGGCGATGCCTGGCTGTTTCGCGGCTTGCTGGACAATACGCTGCAATTCTCCTTTCTTGACACCGCGCCGCAAAGCTTCGTGACCCGCGCGACCGGCCCGAGCCAGCTGATCGACAGGTTGGAAGTCTGGGTGCAGCCGGGCACATCGGTCGCGTTCGCCGCTGACAATTTCCGCTTCACGCTGGAAGGCGAAACGGCGCAGGTGCCGGAACCAGCGGCCCTGCCCTTGCTTGGCCTGGGCCTTTGAACGCTGGTATTGGTTCATTTGCGCAGGCGCGACAGGCTGGTTTGATACTGCCAACACCGGCGGCTGCCAGCTGATGGCGCGCCGCTACTGCCATCAGCGCTGCAAGGCACCTGCAAGCTGACGAATCTCTCCGTCAATCGCCTGTTTCAGCGCGTCATGCATGAAGGGCGCGGTCAGAAAGACGCTGTTGTTGTTGTCGGAAGAGACACAGAGCTGGATCTTCCATGGTCTCCCGGCTGCATCCATCAATACCTTGACCGTGCGGGTCGACCGCGACGGATGCCATTCGACCCTTCTCCAGAAATAGGTGCGCCAGCTGCCGCGATGCGGCGCCTCGGCAACCAGGCCGAATTCGTGGGTCAAGCACTGGTGGAGATCCTCCAGCGTGGAATAGGTTGCGCCCATCTGCTGCCCGTCAAAATAGTGGGATCAGTTGCTGGTCACAAGGTAATGCAAGCCCGGCATCATGTCACTGCGGCCCCGGATTCATACTGGCTGGTTGGCCATGCCGGAGAAACCATGGAAGGCATCGTAGGCAGCATGCGTCGCGTGACCGACATGATGGCCGAGATCATGGCGGCGTCGCAGGAACAGAGCAGCGGCATCGACCAGATCAATCAGGCGGTTGGACAGATGGACCAGGTCACCCAGCAGAATGCCGCGCTGGTCGAGGAAGCCGCAGCCGCCGCGCAATCGCTGCAGGAGCAGGCTGGCAGCCTGGCCCGCGAGGTCAGCATCTTCAGGCTTGACACCGGCGCGCCTGCCCAGCCTGCTCTGCCGGCCACGGCCAGACATGCGGCAGCTTCCCCTTCCCTGCCCGCGATGGCGCCGGCCACCGCAAAGGAGCCTGCCGCCATGCACAAGCCCAAGGCACTGGCGCGCCCTGCTGCCACTGCTGGCGACGGTTGGGAAGAGTTCTGATCGCCGGGCTGCGACGCAGCCGCGTTCAGGCCGTGCGCTCCACCACCACTTCCAGGTAGGGACTGGGCAGCACCAGCGTGGCATCGCCTGAACGGTTCAGCCTTGCCATCAGGTCCAGCAGGTCTTGCGCGAAAGCCTGCTGGGCATGCTCATCGAGCGCGCCAAATGCTTTGTTCATATCGCGCCGTAATAGGTGTGAAACACGTCCAGCCAGTGTTGCGGCGAGCGATAGCGTAATACGAATGCCCGTTCTGCGATGAGGATGTCCGCGGCGAACTGGCCAAACATCTCCTCCAGCCTGGCCCTGGTGCCCCACAATGCCGGCAACTTCACGCCTGCCGCAGGCGGGATGTATTTCCCTATCGTCCTGAACACCTGCCCGATGAAGCTTTCCGGCGTCCAGTTCGCCAGGCCTTTCCGGCCGCCCGGCCGGCACACCCGTGCCATTTTGCTGGCCGCCTTTTCCTGGTCCGGCGTGAACATCACCCCCAAAGTCGACAGCACTACATCGAAGGCCGCATCGGCGAAAGGCAGGTTTTCTGCATCGGCTTGCTGGAATTCGATGGAAAAGCCATTAGCTTCGGCGCGCCGGCGGGCGCTGTCGAGCAGCGCCGGCACATAATCGGTCGATGTGACCTCGCACTAGCGGCGGGCCGCCGCGAGCGTGGCATTGCCGTTGCCGGGAGCGACATCGAGCACGCGCATGCCGGAACGCAGGTCGCGCGCCTCGCACAAATTCCCGCCGACGATCTGCAGGGTGCTGCCGATGAGGGCATAGTTGCCGGTGGACCAAGCCGCCTGCTGGCGCGCCTTGACGGCCGTCAGGTCGGCGACCGGTGTGGGAGTGGGAGTGGGTAAGCACACGGAATGCTTCTTCAAGTAGCCTGGAAACGGTTGGAAGCAACGCATCTTCAGAGACACACGCGATAACAGCCTGCCCAATCGTCATGCGCAGAAAACCTGCGTCATGCGCTGGCGCTAACGCTGGCGGCTGATCTTTGTCATACTCCCTCGCGCCGCCACGCCATTGATCTTTGCTAACGGCGCCACCAGATGAGTAGATGAAAGCTGCAAGGTGCTGCAATCGCTGGCGCTGGCCTGCGACGCAGCGTCTGGCAATCTGCGATAAAATGCTATACAAATTAAATCATTAATAGGATTAGTCAATGACCTTCATTGAAAAGCGTGTCCGGCCCGTCAAGGTCATGCAGGCAGTATTGAAAGAATACGAACATCCCGCCAGTGGCGCCCGCCACATTCATCTGGCAACCGACGATCCCGAAATGGTTTTCCTGGTGGCCTTTCCCACCGTGCCCGACAAGGACGACGGCCGCGCGCATATCCTGGAGCACTTGGCGCTGTGCGGCTCGCGCCGCTACCCGGTGCGCGACCCGTTCTTCTCGATGCTGCGCCGTTCGACCGCGACCTACATGAATGCGATGACCTATCCCGACCGCACCGTGTACCCGTTCGCCAGCACCAGCGAAGCCGACTTTTTTAACCTGCTGGGCGTCTACCTGGACGCGGCGTTCTTCCCGCAGCTGGAATACCTGGACTTCCTGCAGGAAGGCTGGCGCCACACGCTGGAGAACGGCAAGCTGGGTTATGGCGGCGTGGTGTTTAATGAGATGAAGGGCGCATTTGCCGACCCGATGCGGGCATTGGCCCAGGGCATGGACGCGATCCTGTTTGCCGGCACCACCTATGCCGTCGAGTCGGGCGGCGACCCGCTGGCGATTCCGTCGCTCACCCACGACGACCTGAAGCAGTTCCACGCCAGCCACTACCATCCATCGCAGGCGGTGTTCATGACAGCTGGCGCAGTCGATCCGGCCGCGGTGCAGCGGGTCATTGCCGAGCATGTGCTGGACAAGCTCTCAGGCCAGGCGCCGCGCATGATGCCGGAATTGGCGCCGCAATGGGAGGCGCCGCGCAGTACCACCATCCGCATCCCATCGCCCACCGCGCGCGACGACGAGTACGGCATGCAGCTGGCCTGGCTGGCCGGCGAATCGGCTGACCCCGTGGCGTATTACCGGGCGCAGCTGCTGGAAGCCGGCCTAGTGGGCGACGCTTCGGCGCCGCTGTTGCATGCGATGGAAACGGCTGGCTATGGCAGGCCGTCTGCCTTCAATGGGATGGACCCGAGCCATCGCCAGCTGGTATTCCATCTCGGCATGGAAGGCCTGACCCGTGAACAGACTGAAGAAGCGCGCGCGCTGATATGGCGCACCCTGGAAAAGACCACGCAGACCGGCGTGCCGCATGCGGTGTTGCAGGCGGCACTGCGAGACCTGCGCTTCTCGCAGCGCGAGATCCAGGGCGGCCAGCTGCCCTACGGCATGCGCAAGCTGCTGCAGGCGCTGCCATTCGAAATGGCAGGCGGCGACATCATGACAGCCTTCGATAGCGAAGCCACTCTAGCGAAGCTGGAGCAGGAAATCCGTCATCCGGAGTTCTTCAAATCTATGGTGCGTGACCTGCTGGCCGCGCCAACCCGGCTGACTGTGACGGTGGAGCCGGATGCCCGCTATTTCGACGCACGCAACGCGATCGAGGAGGAACGCCTTGCGCAGCTCTCTGGCGCAATGGACGAGACCGAGGCGCAGCGCATTGCGGCCGAAGCCGAAGCGCTGCTGGCCCGCCAGCGCCAGCCCGTCAACAACGACCTGTTGCCGCGTATCCGTCCACAAGACGTGAGCCCGTTGCCGCGGCCCCTGCACGATTTGCCCGAAGACGCCGGACGCCTGTTGGGCCTGCGCATTGCCAGCAACGGCATCAGTTATGGCCGGGTGGTATACGACGTGTCGGCCTTTGAAGAAGCCGACTGGCCGTGGCTGGACCTGTATGCCGAACTGCTGCCCGATCTCGGCGTGGGCGCGATGAACTTTGCCGAAGCCGCATCCTGGCGCAAGCAGCTGGCGCCATCGTTCTCGGTGGACCTCGATGCACAGGAATCCCTGAAGGCGGAGGGGCCAGCCCTGCGCGTCAATCTGTCCTTTTCCTCGCGCAATGTGCGCGAGGAGCAGGACGCCATTGCACAGCTCCTGTCGAATTCCATCCGGGAGGCCCGCTTCGACGAAAGCGAGCGGATCGCCTTCCTGATCGACCAGATCGCGGAAAACCAGTTGCAGGACCTGGCCGACCAGGGTGACCAGTACGCCGCCATTGCAGCGGAGCTGCCCTATTCCCTGCGGCGCCACTTCCAGGATGCAGTCGACGGCGCCGGCGCGCTGCGCTTCTACAGCGCCCTGGCGCGCCAGATCGAATCGGACGATGGTTTGCAAGCCATCTGCGAGCGGCTCTCCGCTCTGCACCAACGGGTCCTGGCTGCGCCGGTGCGCATCATCGGCGCAGGCGTGGAGGAAGACGGCGCGCATCTGGCGCGACTGATCGATGTGCCTGGCGCCGACCCGGACAGCACAGCCACCGCGCCGCAACGCGAGCGTGGCGCGCCGGCCAGCGTGGCGCTGATGGCGCCGGCGCAGGTCAACCACTGCTTCGCGAGCTGGGCGGTGCCGCGCCTGGGTCATGAGGATGCGCCAGTGCTGTCCGTGCTGGCTAACCTGATGACCAACCAGGTGCTGCACCAGGCCTTGCGCGAGGAGGGTGGCGCTTATGGCGGCACCGCGCGCTATGCGGCGCACAGCGGCGTTTTCACCATGCTGTCCTACCGCGACCCACGGCTTGCCGGCACCTACGAAGACTTTGCTCGTGCGGTGGCCTGGGTGGTGGAAGCGCCGCTGCAGCGCGAGCATATCGAGGAAGCCATCATTGGCGTGATCGGCGAACTCGACAAGCCGCGCAGCCCGCATCATGAAGCGCTGCAGGCATGGCAGCTGCGCGAAGCCGGTGTTACCCAGGCGATGCGGGAGCAGTTCCGACACGGCGTGCTCGAATGCACCGATCTTCAACTCAAGGCCGTGGCCATGCAGTACCTGCAGAATGCGCAGCCCAGCCGTGCCGCGTTCGCCGGGAATGCGGCACAGGACCTGGCGGGTTTGGAAGTGGTGGACCTGATGGCGCTGGCTGGCCAGGCGGCTTGAGGGCTTGAGCGGCAGGCGACTTTCGAGACAAGTTGGGCGTGCCGTGAAAGTGGCGCATGGAGTTGATCAGGTGCGACGTCTGCAGGCGCTGGCAGGGTGCAGTGCAGGGGCGTCGCACCCTTTATTCATCTAGTAAGTTGGCTGAGACCGCAGTCTAGTTTGAGATTGTGATCCGATGCACGTTGGGTACTGCATCTACAGAAGCACCTGGAATGGCCGATGCCGATGCCGATGCCGTTAGGTGTGAAATCTGATTGAGCGCGCCGTGTCAGCGGTGCCCGGAGCAGATAAGGTGCGGCGTCTGTCTGAGCGAAGCGCAGCGTAGCGTAGCGTAGCGAGTTTAGCTGCGCCCCGCTCCGGGTGCCGCTGACACGGCGCGCTCAACGGGACTTAATTGCCTCGTCAAAAGCAACTGCAGCTGCAACGGCAACAGCCATTGCAAAATCCCTACCACCCCGATCCCCTTTAAACACCACCCCTTACAAATCCCTCTCAGCAAGGCCCACAAACCAGCTAATCATGCCCCTTCAACGGCATGCCATAACTGATCCCATGCTGCCGAAACCCAAGCTGCTCATAGAAGCGATGTGCATCGCGCCGTTTCAGATTGGATGACAGGATCAGCTTGTAGCAGCCGGCCTGCCTGGCCATAAAAAGCGCTTCCCGCACCATCACCTCACCGATGCCACGCCCGCGCTGCGCGCGGCTTACCACCACCGCATCCAGCAAAGCCTGAAGCTGCCCGCCCTGCGAAGGCGAGGCAAAGATCATCAACGAAAAACTGGCCACTGGCTGGTTGTCCTTGTAGACGATATAGGCCCGAAAGTGCGGATAGGCAGCCATGTCCGCCAGTACGGCGCGCATCGCGGCATGGTCGGCATCGGTCGTGGCGGCCGGGTCGCCGTCGTCCATCTCAGCCTGCAGCGCGGCCAGCAATGCGGCGTCGTCCTCAACGGCAACGCGCAGCTCGATATCGGGCAAGGTGCCCGCATCCATCATGTTCATCGATATCTCCCTTGATTGGCATGGCTAACTATGCACCTTGTCATGCGCGCTTACAACCGTAACCAACGCTTACATCTTAATGGTCAACTAGCTGTCATCAGGTCCCGTTAGTGAGGGGCAGGCAAACTGCTCAACCACTTGATGAGGGCTTTATGAAAAATCTGATCGCCATGTCCGTTGCTACCTTGTTCGCCAGCGCCGCCTTCGCACAGGCACCTGCAACGACAACCACGACAACGCCAGTCGCACCTGCAACCACTACAACCACCACCACAGCCCCCGCCACCAAGGCAGCTGTCAATGCCGAGGCGAAGTCCGAGAAAGCTGATGCCAAGGCCGGTGAGAAAATCGCCAAGGCGAAGGCCGATGAGAAGGAAGCCGTGAACAAGGCAGATGCCAAGGCCGAGAAGTCCAAGGCAGATGCGCATGCCAAGGCGGACAAGAAGGTAGCCGAAGCGAAGAAAGACAGCAAGGAAACCAAGGTCAATGCCACGACCACGAAGTAATCGTCATCACTAAAAGCAAGCCGGGTTCGCCCGGCTTTTTTATTCCCAGCCGGCATCATTCCGCGCTGTCATCAGTGCAGCGATTGACCGAATTCGAATTGCTGGCTCGCCAAATACCGTTGGGCCGAAACTTTTGTCGCCATGGCAAATCTGACTGGCAATGCCGCTATCGACTGCCCGCCACCGTGCTTACCAATCGCATCGAGCTTCCTGTCAGCATCCTTCCCCAGCCGGACGAAACGACCTGTGGCCCTACCTGCCTGCATGCGATCTACCGCTACTGGGGAGACGACGAGCCATTGGGCAACCTGATTGAGCGTACCGGTAAGCTGGCGCAGGGCGGCACCTTTGCCGTGCTGCTGGCCTGCGATGCCCTGCGCCGCGGCTATGACGCCACGATCTATACCTATAACCTGAACGTGTTCGACCCCAGCTGGTTCAGCCAGGCCGGCATCAATATCGCCGAGCGGCTGCGCATGCAGCGGGAAGTGAAGGCAGACTACCGGCTGCGCCATGCGACCGAAGGCTATCTGGAATTTCTCCGGCTGGGCGGCCAGTTGCGCATGAAGGACTTGACGCGCGGTCTGGTGCAGGGCCTGCTGCGGCGCGGCTTTCCGCTGCTCACTGGCTTGAGTTCCACCTACCTCTACCGCGCCATGCGGGAATACGGCACCGACGACACGCCGGACGATATCCGTGGCTTGCCCTCCGGCCATTTCGTGGTGCTGGCCGGTTACGAGCGCGAACGGCGCAAAGTTTTGGTGGAAGACCCCTATCAGCCCAACCCGTTCGCCGGCGCGCACCAATACTGGCTGGGCATGGACCGGGTGCTGGGCGCGGTGCTGCTGGGCATCGTCACACATGACGCCAATCTGCTGGTGATCAGACCACGGGATGCCAGGCAGCGGGATACCCGATGAAGATATTGTTCGTTGTAAGCCGGCCGGAAGACTGGCCATTCGATATTCCCGGCATCACCGCCATCGCCGCCCGCAACTACCTGATCGACCCGGCCTTTGGCGAGTCGGCCTCGACCCGGGTGTTCAACCTGTGCAGCAACTACCGCTATCAGAGCCATGGCTATTATGTGTCGCTGCTGGCGGAGGCGCGCGGCCACCAGCCGCTGCCGGGCGTGGAAGCGCTGAAGGACCTGCAGTCGAGCGAGCTGCTGCAGACCGTTAGGGACAGGCTTGGCGACCTTGCCAGCTGCACCTTCGCGCCGCTGGAACAGGACCAGGTCGAGCTGCGGATTTACTTCGGTCATGATGCCAGCGGCGACCGCCGCAACGAGCATCTGTGCATGGAATTATTCCGCACCCTTTCCGCACCCATCCTGCATGCCCGCTTCAAGCGCACCGCCGGCTTCTGGCGGCTGATGACCATACGCGCCGGCGAGCCGGGCGAGATTCCCGAGGCCGAGCGGGCAGTGTTCTGCCAGTCGGTGCTGGCCTACATGCAGCAGCAGAGAATACGCAGCACGCGGCCGGCCAGCGAAGCGCCGCTGATCGCCATCCTGCATGACCCGCAGCGCGAGGAAGCGCCTTCCAATCCGCAGGCGCTGCACAAGTTCTGCGAGGCCGCCACCATGCTGGGCATGAAGCCCAGCCTGATCACGCGGCGCGACGCCGGCCGCCTAGCCGAGTTCGATGCGCTGTTCATCCGCGACACCACCAATGTCAACCATTACACCTACCACCTCTCGCGGCTGGCGGCGGCCGCCGGGCTGGTGGTGATCGACGATCCGGATGCCATCCTGCGCTGTACCAACAAGATATACCTCGCCGAGTTGCTGACCCGTCACCACATTCCGATACCCAGAACGCTGGTGGTCCATCCCGACAATATCGACCGCATCATCCCGACGCTGGGCTTGCCCTGCATCCTCAAGCAGCCGGACGGCGCTTTCTCGCTGGGCGTGGCCAAGGTCCACACCGAGGAGGAACTGATGGCCAAGGTGCGCGAGCTGCTGCGCCATTCGGAACTGGTACTGGCCCAGCAGTATCTGCCAACGGAATTCGACTGGCGCATCGCTGTGCTGGACAACCGGCCGCTGTTCGTGTGCAAGTACTACATGGCGCCGGGGCACTGGCAGATCATCCGTCACGACAGCGCGCAGACCAGCGAAGGCAAGACCGAGGCACTGTCGATCGGCGAGGTGCCCAACGAGGTGATCGACATCGCGGTGCGCGCGGCCGGCCTGATCGGCGACGGCTTCTACGGCGTCGACCTGAAGGAAGTGGATGGCCAGTGTTACATCATCGAGATCAACGACAATCCGAATGTGGATGCCGGCAACGAGGACGGCGTGCTTGGCGATGCGCTGTACCGGGAGGTGATGGGCGTGTTCAACAAGCGCATCGAGGCGTTGCGGGGACTCAAATCATGAGCGCGCCGCTGCATGCCTTTGGCGGGGTCGGCATCGAGCTGGAATACATGATTGTCGATCG
The DNA here is from genome assembly GCF_019052805.1 of Noviherbaspirillum sp. L7-7A. Lineage (NCBI taxonomy): Bacteria > Pseudomonadati > Pseudomonadota > Betaproteobacteria > Burkholderiales > Oxalobacteraceae > Noviherbaspirillum > Noviherbaspirillum sp. L7-7A. Next base: position 28,912 of record NZ_JAHQRJ010000002.1, on the reverse strand, counting down.
CGAGACCCTGAACGTGCTACCCATTGCCGACAGGCTGCTGGCGGCGGCGCCCGGCAGCGAGGACTATGAGGTCACGCATGGCGGGATGGGCTGGTCCAATGAGCTCGTGATGCATGTAGTGGAGGTCAAGAACCTGGCGCCCGCGGCGTCGCTCGACGGCCTGCCGGCCGCCTTCCGTGGCGAGCTTGACCAGATCAATAGCCTCCTTGCCGGCATGGGCGCGCGGCTGATGCCGGGCGCGATGCATCCATGGATGGACCCGGACCGCGAAACCCGGCTGTGGCCGCATCAGAACCAGGAAATCTACGCGGCCTACGACCGCATCTTCGATAGCCGCGGCCATGGCTGGTCCAACCTGCAGAGCATGCATGTGAACCTGCCGTTCGCCGGCGACGACGAGTTCGCCCGACTGCATGCAGCGATCAGGCTGGTGCTGCCGCTGATCCCCGCACTAGCTGCTAGTTCGCCCTTCGCCGACGGACGCGATACCGGCTACGCAGATTACCGCATGCATGTCTACACCCACAATGCCGACCGCATGCCATCCATTGCCGGCCTGGTAGTACCGGAAACCGCGCGCAGCCAGGCCGATTACGAGGCCCGCATCCTGCAGCCCATGTATGACGATATCGCTGTGCTGGACCCGGACCATGTGCTGCGTTATGAATGGCTCAATTCACGCGGCGCCATCGCCCGTTTCGACCGCGACGCCATAGAGATTCGCGTGATCGATACACAAGAACATCCTGGCGCAGACCTTGCCGTGGCCGCCGCCGTGGTTGATGTAACGCGCCGCCTGTATGACGGTGGCGACCTGGATGCGCAGCAGGAGATCGCCACCGAAGCGCTGGCCGGCGTGCTGACCGACTGCATCCGCGATGGCGATGCAGCCATCATCGACAACGCCCGCTACCTGAAGCTGCTTGGCTTTACCGAGGCGCGCCTGCCTGCAGCCGACGTCTGGCGCGCCCTGCTGCAGCCTATGATGGCCAGCCAGCAAGATGCCTGGTGGACGCCGCCGCTGGAGACCATCCTGCGGCATGGCACGCTGGCACGGCGACTGCGGGATGCATACGCACGCAAGGGCCTTGCGCATGCCTGCCGCCGGCTGTGCGATTGCCTGGAGCAGGGCCATGCCTTCCTGCCATGAGGCGCAATGCCGGCATTGCACACGGCCGGCCGCCGCGACGGGGCCGTCAATGTGACCAAGGACGACGGCTTCCTGATTAGTTGCGAGCATGGTGGCAACCGCATTCCCGCCGCCTACCGTCGCCTGTTTGCCGGCCACGGCCAGGTCCTGCGCAGCCATCGTGGCTATGATCCCGGCGCACTGCGCATGGCGCGCGACTTGGCGGCCGCGCTGGCTGCGCCGCTGCATGCCTGCACCGTCAGCCGTCTGCTGATCGAGCTGAACCGGTCGCCGCGGCATGCTCGCCTGTATTCAGAGTTCACCAGAGATGCCGGCGCCGAACTGCGCCGCGAGCTGCTCGAGCGGTATTACCTGCCCTACCGCGACGCGGTGGAAACCCGCATCGGCGCAACGATCGCCAGCGGCCTGCGCGTGGTGCACCTGTCGTCCCACAGCTTTACGCCGGAGCTTGATGGCGCCGTACGCGATGCCGACATTGGCCTGCTCTACGACCCGCGCCGCGGCGGCGAGCGCGCGCTGTGCCGCGAATGGCGGCTTGCGCTCGGCCGGCATGCGCCGGGACTGAAGGTGCGCATGAACTATCCCTATGCCGGCACCGCCGACGGCTTCACCACCTATCTGCGGCGCCGTTTCACGGGGACTGACTATCTCGGCATTGAGTTGGAGATCAACCAGCGCCATGCGGCATTAGGCCCGTCCTGGCGTGCCTTGCGCGAGGCTGTGATCAGCTCGCTGCGCGACGCCCTGCAGCCAAGGCACGACGACGCCGGCACCGGTCACGCCTGAGCCCTCCGTCGACGATGATGTCCTTGTCATAAGGCCGTCACACGTCCTTCCTATACTCCACTCACCCTGAACGCTGCGCGGCCATGATGGATGCAAAGGTCGCGATGCTAGCCGAAGCAGGGCAACCCGTTCCCACTGCACATTGAAAAAGATGACGACCAAGTCCCCGCTTTCCCGCCGCCAGGCACTCAAATTCCTCGCCAGCTCGCCGCTGTTTCCGCTCGGTCCCGCGCTTGCCTCCTCGCTGCTGACCGGATGCGGCGGCGGTGGCTCCGACAATGTCGCCGCCGCAGCAGTGGAAGCGCCGAAAACCACGGCTACGTTCGCCTCGGCCAGCTTCAGCTCGATGCCGGCGCCCAACCTGAGCACGCCGGCGGCGATGGCCACGACCACCGTGGGCTCGACCATGACCGTCAATTACAGCGACGCCAGCAAGGTCGACTACAAGCTGGCCTACCAGCCCTTCTTTATCACCGGCGACCGCGTCCCCGACGGCAATGGCGGCACCATCCTCGCCGGCGGCTATGTCGACATCTACAACCAGCCCATCATCGACAGCAGCCTGCCGGCCAGCCCGCGCCAGTTCTTTTCCGATTCGCCCGACGGCACCTCGCTGCTGACTGTGCCGAATGCCAAAGTCAATGGCGTCAAGGGCAATACAGTGTTCGCCGTGGTGCAGTTCGAATACACCAGCCTGGCGCAGGACGGCGTGACCAATATGTACGGCAAGCTGCCGTCGCCGATCGCGGTACTGACGCTGGATCAGGACCCGGCCACTGGCAAGCTGGCGCTGGTGAAGTATCACAATGTCGATACCTCGTCCGTCAACGGACTGTGGATCACCTGCGGCGCCAGTCTGTCGCCATGGGGCACCCATCTGTCCAGCGAGGAATACGAGCCGAATGCCTTCAGCGCTGCGACCGACGCCCAGTTCCGTGCCTTCAGCAAGAACCTGTATGGCAGCGAAACCGTGGCCAATTCCTACAACTACGGCCACCTGCCCGAAGTCACGGTCAACCCCGATGGCACGGCGTCGATCAAAAAACATTATTGCCTGGGCCGCATCTCGCATGAACTGGTGCAGGTAATGCCGGACAACCGCACCGTTATGATGGGCGACGATGCCACTAACAGCGGCTACTTCGTCTTCGTGGCCGACCGGGAAAAAGACCTATCTTCCGGCACGCTGTACGTGGCCAAGGTCGGCGCCGGCTTCTCGCTCGACCCCAACGGCAGCGGCGCGCTGCTGACCTGGATCAGGCTCGGCTCGGCCAGCAGCGCCGAGATCCAGCGCCTAGCCACCACGCTGCGGCCAACCGACATCATGGATGTCAAGACCGCCGATCCTGCCGACGCCACTTATACCAAAGTGGCCGCCAACGGCCGCACCGAGTGGATCAAGCTCATGCCAGGCATGGAGAAGGCTGCCGCCTTCTTGGAAACCCATCGCTATGCTTCGCTGGTGGGCGCGTCAATGGGCTTCACCAAGATGGAAGGCACCACGGTCAACACCCGCGACAAGGTCGCTTATTCGGCGCTGCAGAACTGCCAGAGTTCGATGGTGGCTGGCAATGCGCTCAACGTGCCGGGCAACGGCGTGTCGATCCCGAGCCAGCTGGTAGCCGGCGCCGTGATGGCGCTGAACCTGAAGGGCGGCGTGAAGGACACCTCGGGCGCGGCCATCAACAGCGAATGGATGCCGGTCGACCTGAAAGCGCTGCTGGCGGGCCAGGACATTCCCGCCGATGCATTGGGCAACACCGCCAATCCGGACAAGGTGGCCAATCCCGACAACCTGAAGTTCTCGGAAAAGCTGCGCACCCTCTTCATCGGCGAGGACAGCAGCCAGCACGTCAACAACTTCCTGTGGGCCTACAACGTCGACACCAGACAGCTTGCGCGCATTATGTCGATCCCGTCCGGCGGCGAGTCCACAGGCCTGCATGCGGTGGATGAGATCAATGGCTGGACCTACATCATGAGCAATTTCCAGCATGCCGGCGACTGGCTGCCGATCCACGGCGCCGTGAAGTCCACGCTCGATCCGCTGATCAAGGCGAACTACAGGAACGCCTTCGGCGCCGCGGTCGGCTACCTCACTGCCGACGTCAGCGCGATCCGCATGACGAAGGCATAAGCCGACAACTGCAGTACCTGCGGCGGCATGACGGAAATGGGGCAATCCCCGCTTGCTGTCATGCCGCCGCTTTTTTCACGAAGCCGGGCAGATGCGGCAAAGCGGCAGGCGGCAGGCCACAAGCCGCTGACGGCTTGCGTCGCGGCCAGTCAGCCGGCCGCCACTACCCGGTTCTTGCCTTCGCGCTTGGCCTGGTACAGCGCGGCGTCGACCCGCTGGATGAGCTGGTCCTGGCCTTCATCGATGCCCACCAGCGCTGCGCCGGCGCTGAAGGTCACCAGCACCTTCTGATGCTCGTACATGAAGATGGACTTGGTCAGTTCACGCTGGATGCGGGTTACTGCCTGCACTGCATCGGGCAGCGTGGTGTTGGGCAGAAGCAGCATGAATTCCTCGCCGCCGAAACGCGCGATCACATCCATCTGCCGCAGCGTGGTACGAATCACCCGGACCAGGTGCACCAGGGCATTGTCGCCAGCCTGGTGACCGAGCTTATCGTTCAACTTCTTGAAGTTGTCGATGTCGAGCAGGGACACGCACAGCGGCGTCTGGTAGCGGCGGGCCCGCTGCATTTCGCGGCCCAGCGCTTCCATCATGCCGCGCCGGTTCAGGCTCTGGGTCAGCGCATCCTCGCGCGCCAGTTCGCTCATTTCCTCCAGCTTGGCTTCCAGCGCCTGGATGCGCTTCTGCGCGTCGAGCAGTTCCGAGCGCGCCGCGCCGGCCTGTGCGCTGACGGTGCGGGCATGGTTTTCCAGCGTCGCGGTTTCACGTTGCACCGCGGCCAGGATGGGACGAAGCTGGTCGGCGTCGCGCACTTCCGCCAGTTCGCTGGAATAGGCGCTGATGCGGGCATGGTACTGACTAGTGCTGTCGGCCACGGTATCGAGGCTGGCAATGAAGCTCTGCAGCATGCGCTCGACCGAATCGCGGGCCTGATCGCGGCTTTCCTTGATCCTCGACTGGCGGGCGGCGACATCCTGCAGATTGGCGATCGCCGCCTGCAGCATGTCCACGCTCAGCGGGTTGTCCAGCAGCGCCTGCACCGCGGCCGCCTGGCCGTGCGCCCAGGATTGCTGCTCAGCCAGCCCTGCCATGTTGGCGCTCAGGTGGCGTAAAAGGTCCAGCAACAGGCCCTGCTTTTGCTGTGCCAACTGGCCATGTCCAGCGCAGTCGTCCACCAAGCTGGCCATCTGCTGCAGCGCGCCTTCGGTCTGTTGCGGCCCACTTGCGCTTTTAACCTGCCCTGCGGCAGTCCGGGCGCGCTGCACTAGCGCGCCGTCGGCGGCCAGCAGTGACGGCATGCCGCGCTCGAGCAGCATAGCGGCGGCCGCCTGCCATTCGCCGGCGGAGGATGGCGGCGGAAGTTCAATGGCGTCGCGCCGCACTGGAGCGCGACTGGACAGCTCGGCTGCAATCTCCACCAGGTCCCGCAGCGTCTTGCTGGCAAGTGGCCAGTCTGCCTGGTCCAGCGCCCGACCCAGGCGGGGCGCAAATACGGACAGTTCTCCAAGCAATGGGCGCAATTGCTCGAAGAGCAGCCGCAGTACGGTTTCCGGACCGATGACTGGCGCCGGGTCAGCCTGAGACACGGGAGCAAGCGTCACCGCGGCTGGCTGGATATTCAGGACGCGTTTCAGCATGGGATAACCCCTCCGGTGGCATTCTGGCGAAACGGGTAGCTACGGCGGAAGAAAATGACAAACGTGTGAACCATGGCGGCTGAAAACGGCGGATCGGATGGAGCAGCCACAGTGCCGCATATCAGGTCGATACGGCATTCCTAAACCGCCGCTCCGGAATTGTAAGTAATTCTCAGAATATTACCATCAGGAAATTAGAAATCACGAAAAAATAGCTATTGATAAACAACAACGGGCGCAACGCGGTATTTGCGTTGTGCCCGTCGGGGTTCTTTCTCTGCTAGACAACAATCTTTACCACATGCCATGACGGCATGATTGTCTTGAGTGCCGTACGCAAAACAGCCTGGGTTGGCGACAGCAATACAGCGGCTTCGCCACCCCCGTTTGTTCACCGGGACATTCGCCCTTCCTTACGCGCCGTTGCCGCGGGAATGCAGCGGCCCCTTGGCCCACGGGCCGGTAATGGCGAAGGTGATGCCGGGCGTCTGGATATTGACGAACAGGAATCGGCCGGTCGGATCGAAACAGGCGCCACAGAATTCACGGGTGCGGTTGTCGCCGGCCGCGCTGGCGGCCTTGCCAGCCGCCGCCACCTGCTCTGCCGTCAGGTTGACGTTGTTCTTGGCGAAAATATACGCATCGCCCGCTTCGGTTAGGCCCATCAGGCGCTGGCCGATACCGAAGCGGTCGCCGGTTTCCGCGCCACCGTCCTCGCACAGCAGCAGGCCGCCGCCAGGGCTAACGGTCAGGTTGTCGCCCATGTTGCCCACCAGCGCGCCGGGGCTGTTGTAGATGCAGGTGATGCGCTGGCGCGTCAGGTCGAGCTCCCATACCGTGCCGCGCGAGGCCGAACCGCCGCTGGTGTCCATCACATAGATCCTGCCCTGGAAGTACCACATGCCTTCGCCGCGATTCATGCGCGCCGCGCCCTGCGCCCAGCCCTGCACGAACGGGCCGGCCGCATTGGTGATCACCTGGCCGTTCAGGCCGGTTACATTGCCGCGCGCCTGGTCCGGGTTGGCGATGGTCACCCATTCCAGTTCGTACTGCTGGTCTACCGACACCGTGGCCAGGTTGGCGTTGGGCATGCCCTTGACCCTGGCCATCTGCAGCGTGCCGCCCTGCGCCAGCGTGCCGGGCGCGCCGGGCGTCACCTGCGGCACGTAGCGGTAGAAACCGGATTTGCCGGAGCTGTCTTCGGTCATGTAGACGATGCTGGTGGCCGGATCAACCGCCGCCGCCTCGTGGCCGAAGCGGCCCATGCCGACGATGGGCCGGGCCGAGGTGGACGATGGGTCGGCACGCACTTCGAACACGTAGCCGTGCATGTTGCCGGCGCTGCTGGTGGCGTCCGAGCTGACTTCCTCACAGGTCAGCCAGGTGCCCCAGGGCGTTACGCCGCCGGCGCAGTTGCCCTGTGTGCCGCCCAGGCTGGGCGTCATGCCAACCCATTTGCCATCGCGGAAAGCGAGATTGGTGGTGCCGCCGCCAGGCTTGTTGACAAGGCCGCTGTTGGTGCCGCGGTCATAGACGGCAGGCGCATTGATCACGTTTTCCGGCGCGACAAAGCCGATTTCATGATTGCGCACCAGCACGACCTCCACTCGGTTGCCGCTGCTGCTGGAGGCGATCACGCCCATGCCGTCATGGCCCCCCGGGCAGGGCTGGCCATTGCTCATCAGGTCGCCGCGCCAGCCATAGCTCTTATAGGTGAAGCCGGGCGGCAGCTGCAGCAGCGGCAGGCCGGTGGCCATGTCATTGGCGGGCGCGATCGGGCCATAGGGGCTTTCCACTAGGGCGGTGACGCCGTCGGCGGCCTGAGCTTGCCTTCCCTGCAGCGCACCGAAGGCGCCGATGAAGGGCAGCGCGGAGGCGCCAGCCAGGCCCTTGATCAGGTTGCGGCGCTTGTCGGAAATGTTCTTGTCGGTCATGGTGTTCCTCCTGTTAATGAGCATGGGATTGATGCTTCGCACGCGGTCCGGCGGGTGCCGGCCGCGATGAACTTGCGCAAGATTAATCACTGCATGCTTCATCAGCATGACCACGGGATGACAATTGCATGACCGGCAATGCCGGCTCGGTCAAAGCCCCAGCAGCTCGGCCAGGCGCGCGTCCCGGATGACATCGATGCCGCTGTCGGCCGCCAGGCGGCGCGCCTGCTCGGTCAGTTCGTTCAGCGCGAGATAAGCGCCGCTCGCCGCGCTGGCGACCCGCATGGCCGCCTCCAGCTCGCGCACGGCATCGGCGCCGTGCCTAGCCGCCTTCCAGCGCCGGCAGGCCAGCAGCAGCACCTTGTCATCCTTTTCGGCGCGCAGGTCGGCGCCCGGGCCGGCATAGGGCGTAACGGTGTAGCCACGGCGGCACAGGCCCTGCTCCACCGCCTGCAGGAAGTCGCGCGACGACATTGCGGTGGCGCGTTCCAGGGTGCGCGTCACCGCAGCCGGCGCCGGCGCCTTGAACTGCCGCCAGGCCGCCATGCAGCCGATCACGAAGAAGGGTGCGCCGGAAAACAGCGCCAGCGGCTTGTAGGGCGACGGCATCAGCGCGACCGCCAGCAGGCCGACGGCCGCCGCCACCAGGAAGCTGATCCACCAGCGCGAGCGCAGCAGGATGGCGAACAGGGAGTTTTCCTTCATTTTGATGGGCATGGCGTGCTTTCGCGGGGATGCAGGGGGCGCCATCATAACGCAGCTACGCGCGCCATCCTGCCGGCATGCGATACGCGGCAAGCACGACGGTAATGACAGCCGAACTTTGCCGGCATGCTGCCATCGAAACAACAAAGCCTGACCGCGCCGATGCGGCGCGTTGGACTCCTTTACTCTCTCCAACGGACCGGACATGATCAGTTCACGCAAGAGCCGCCAGCTGGCGGCATGCCTCGTCGCCTTCTGCATCGGCGCGGCCGCAACGGCCGCAACGGCCGCAACGCCGCATGGCAACGGCAAGGCCGAGGGCGGGCATGCCGCGCGCTCCAAGTCGACAAAGACAGCCAAGTCCCCCAAGGCAACCAAGGCAAACAAGACGGCAAAAACCGGCAAGCCGGCGCTGGACCTGTCAGGCAAGGCGCGCCGCGGCAAGGCGTCGTATTACGGCCGCAAGTTCCACGGCCGGAAGATGGCGGACGGCACGCGGATGAATCCGAATGCCAATGTGGCAGCCAGCAAGACACTGCCGTTGGGCACCAAGGCCGAAATCGTGAACCTGGAAAGCGGCAAGAAGGCAGTAGTAGAAATCCGCGACCGCGGCCCGTATGTGAAGGACCGCATCGTCGATGTCACGCCGAAGGTAGCGGACAAGTTGGACATGAAGGAAGACGGCGTCGCGCCGGTGGAGGTCAAGCCAATCGAAGTGCCGCAGCCGGATGGCAGCGTCAAGCAGGGAGAAGGCGCCAGCAGACGTTGACGGGGCGTGATGACAATACTCGGCACGGCGCAGCCATCGTCGTCGCTGCCGCCGTTGTCCTGGCTGTAGTCGTCGCTGCCCTCGCCCGTCGTAAGGTGGAAACTCCAAAGGGCATTCCATCAACCGGTCGATCCAGGCAATACGTCGCCAATGCCATGCCGTACCCCGCCTTCAAAGCAAGATCCACGGCAAATTCAACAAGCTACCGTGGGTTTCGCAGGTTCCATCCTCGGAGGGCGTTGCGCCATGGGTAGTTAAACGGGATGCCGATCTCGGCCACCGTCCCTGATCGGCCATCGGTGCAATGCCCCTTCGGGGTAGTGCGCCCTACCTACCGCTCGTTGTATCGACGCGCGGCGGTTCACCATGCTGCGCGATAAATCATAAAAAAGCCTGTGCGGCGATCCGCACAGGCTCTGGCTTGCTGCCTTGCAGCGCCTAGCGGCGACCGCTCACACGTTCCCAGCCGTGGCGCACCGCGGCCTTGAAGCGCTCCCAGTCGCTGCCCGGATAACGGGTCTGCCAGTCGCTGCGGGCGCTGGTCTCGACCTCGTCCCAGGAGCGGTTGGCATACCGCTGGTCGCCGGCCAGCGTCGAGCCATACTGGTAGGCCGGCGCATAGTCCTCGTATTTGGCGCCGGTGGTGCTGCCATAGCGGGTTTTGAAGTCGTCGCGGAAGTCCATCGTACCAGTGCTCCCTGTGGTACCGGTCACGCCGTCACGCTCGACGTCGACCACGGTCTTCCTCACCGTGTCATTGATTTCCTGCGTCGTGCTGGTGGCGGTCTTGCCCACCACGACTTCCTCGACTACCCGCGCGGTCTTGCTCACCACTGCCTGTTCGGCCGTCTCGCGCACCTCGATGGTTTCTTCCTTGAAGTTGGCGAGATCGGCTTCGGACGCTGGACGGTCGACCGGCCGGCGCTCGATAGCAGCATGCTCCTCCCGCAGCGTGACGCTTTCATTGACCGGGGTTTCCACCACATGCGAGGTGACATGCACATGGCCAGTCTCCACCGAGCGCTTGCCCACTTCCAAGTGCTCTTCGACCACCGGAATGGTGCCCGACTCGGCGCTGGTCGCGGTACGCGCGGTGGCGGTGCCGGTGGTGGCAGTCTTCACGCCTGTCGGCTGTGCGCTGTTCCAGCGGCTGGTGAAATGCTCCCGGTCGGCGTCGGTCTTGGGCTTGACGCCCATCAGGATGCCACCGTTCTTGATGCCCTGTTCGTAATGCTTGACGGTTTCCTCCGGAATGCCCCAACCGATCAGGGCGCCCAGCAGTCCGCCCGCAGCGCCGCCGGCGCCGGCGCCGACCAGCGCGGCCGCCAGCGGGCCGGCAATCACCAGGCCCAGGCCAGGCAGCGCGATCGAGGTGCCCACGGCAGCGATGGCAGCGGCAATTGCGCCCAGCGTGCCGCCGATGCCGGCGCCAATGCCGGCGCCTTCCGCGGCCTTCGTATGCAGGTCGGTCTTGACCGACTCGTCGCCGGAGAAATAACGCTTGCGGGTTTCATCGGTCATCACCACGTTGACGTCGTCACGGCCATAGCCACGTGTGGACAGTTCCTGGTAGGCGCGCTCGGCGCTGTCGCGGTCCGGGAAGAGACCGGTGACGAGCGGGGTCTGCTTGCTGCTGGTGTTATTGGTGTTGGTAACCATGTCTTGCTCCTTTGTCGTTGGCCGCGACCGCCGCATGCGGCATGGTCTTGGCGTGAGGGATAGGTGGTTAGTGGAGGCAGAAGGCCGGCGCCGCCGGCCGCTGCCATTAGAACGCTTTCGACCTGACCAACTTGCCGGGACCGGGGCAATGCCAGTCAGGCCAAACGCGCCCTAGCGTCGGCGCTGGGCGATCTGCCCGAGTGCAACCGCCAGCGCAGCGCCGCCCAGGGCCTTGAACAGCTGGGGATTCTGCGCGTAGTAGCGGCTCATCTGGTCGATGATGCCGGGATGCTCCTGCTCGGCGCGGCTTGCCAGTTCCTGCACTTCCTCCGGGCTCAGGTTCTCCGCGTCCTGCGGCGTGATCTGCGGCGGCGTTGTGCCCTGGCTCATGCCGCCGCCGCCCAGAAGGCCGCCGAGTAGACTACCAAGGCCGCCCATGCCCCCCAGGCCGCCGGCACCCATGCCGCCGGCATTGCCCATATTGCCCATGTTGCCCATGCCGCCGCGGCCGCCTAGCAGCGACCCCAGCACCGCCGGACCAAGCGCGCCAATTAGCTGATTGAGCATGCCGGCACGCTGACCGGAATCGGCCTGCCCGAACATCTGTCCCATCATGTTGCCGAATGGCGGCGTCTGGTCAGAGCGGAAGGCCTGGTTGAAGCCGTGTTCCAGCATGTCGGGATCGGCCTGCCGGCTGACTTCATCAAAGTCCTGTTCCACCTGCTGCGGCGGGGACTGCTGGACGGAGGCATCGCTGTACTGGTCCAGAATGCGTCCGAAATCGGAACCGAATGCCATGATGTTCTCCTGACAATGAATTAACGAATTAATCAGAATGCGTATGGCCGAGATGGTTCCTTCTAGTGTGCAGACCCTTAGCGCAAACGCAAAGGTCATCTGATTAAGGAGAACCGCTGCCTTCATGCACCATGGCGTCGATGACCATGCGGTAACATGCGCCCGATCCCGAAACGATAACGACGGAGCAATGGCAAGCCATGAATATTCCGGAAGAATTTAACACGCCCGAGTTTGCGAAGGGCCTGGCCAAGCGGGTGGAGGTATTGGGCGAAGCCCATGTGCAGCGTTCGCTCGACAATGCCGACGCCTTCAGCCGGCCGCTGCAGCAATATGTGACCGAGGCCGCCTGGGGCGCGATCTGGGGCCGCGAAGGCCTCGATGCGAAGTCGCGCAGCATGATCACCGTGGCGATGCTGACTGCGCTGGGCATGCAGCACGAGCTGGCAGTGCATGTGCGCGGCGCCCTCAACAATGGCGTGTCCGCACGCGAACTGCAGGAAATCCTGCTGCAGTCAGCTGTCTATGCCGGCGCGCCGGCGGCGCTGGAAGCCTTTCGCACGGCAGGCGCGGTGCTCAAGGATGCCGGCGTTCAGGTGGAATGAGGCAAGCCCTGTAGCGGGTACGCACCGCGGTTATTAATTGCCGGTCAATCCGGACGCGCTCGGGGAGCCTCTATGCGCTTGCGCGGCGCATCGATGCGGCCGGATAAGCTTCGGTCTTCTGGCCGTCGTTGCCCAGCCAGGCCTGGTTGCGGCCCAATTCCTTGGCCTTGTACAACGCCTCGTCGGCCCGCTTTGTCAGCTCCTGGGCCTGCCCGCCGTCAGGGCCCATGCAGGCAATGCCAATGCTGGTGGAGACCGCCAGCAGCACCCCTTCGACATCGAACGGCCGCCGCATCGCTTCCAGGATCTTGCCAGCAACCAGCCGCGCCTCGGTTGCGGCGGCCAGGTTTTCCAGGATAATGGTGAATTCATCGCCGGCCAGCCGGCACACGCTGTCGGTGCCTCGCACCGCGCCTGCAAGCCTGCGCGCGAATTCCTGCAGCACCGCATCGCCGCCCGCGTGGCCCAGAGTGTCGTTGATGCGCTTGAAATGGTCGACATCGAGGAACATCAGTCCCACCAGTTGTCCGGTGCGACGGGCGCGCCGGATCGCCTCTTCCAGCTTTTCATTGAAGTGACGGCGGTTGGGCAGGCCGGTCAATGCATCCATGCGGGCCAGTGCCTGCAGCTTCTGCTCGCTGGCCCGCAGCACGTTTTCCGCATGCAGCCGCTGCTGCACTTCCAGCGCCAGCTCCGCATTGCTGTGCTGCAGTTCGCGGGTGCGCTGCTGCACCCGGCTTTCCAGCTCTTCCTGATGCAGCTGCAGCGCCAGCTCGGCCTGCTTGCGGGCATGGATGTCCTCGATCACCGTGATCAGATACGCCGGGCTGCCGTCGGGCGGCCGGTTCACTGACACCGTGATCGCGCCCCAGACCATTTCGCCGTTCTTGCGCAGATACCGCTTCTCCATGCTGTAGGCATGGCGCCGCCCTTTAATTGCTTCATTCAGCAGCGACAGATTTCCCGGCAGGTCGTCCGGATGGGTCACCTGCTGGAAGGTCATGCGCTGCAGCTCGTCGGCATCATAGCCAAGGATGCTGCAGAGGCGCGGATTGACCCGCAGCCAGGCGCCGTCCAGCGATACATGGGCAATGCCGACCGGGGCCATCTCGAAGGTGGTACGCAGGGTCGCCTCACTGGCGCGCAGCGCAAATTCGGCCTCGCGCTGGGCGGTCACGTCCTGGATCAGCGACAGGATAGAGATCGGCGCGCCATCCTCGGCGAACAGGATGGAGTTATGCCAGGCGCAATGCACGATGCGGCCATCGCGGTGGATGCTGCGGCCGTGGCTGACATTGCGCAGACCGCGCCGCGCCAACAGTTGGCGCATGCCGTCCAGCATGGCTGGCGCATCGTCCGGATGCACCAGCCCGGCCTGTTCCAGCGGCACGCCCAGCATGCGCTCGGCGCTCCAGCCGAACAGCTCCTCGGCCCGGTCCGACCACGACACGGTGCGCATCGCATGGTCCCACTGCACTACCGCCAGCGGCGAATTATAGATATGCGAGGACAGATGGCGCAGTGCCGCGTTGAGCTCCTCGTCGCGCGTCATGGCGCGCGCGGCGATGACTGACTTGCGGATTTCCTCTTCCACCATCTCGGCCAGGTGGCGCAGGCTATCGAGATCTATCTCGGCAGGGTCGCGTGGCCTGACATCGACGATACACAGCGTGCCCAGCGCATGGCCTTCCGGACTGCACACCGGGTGGCCGGCGTAGAAACGCACATGGGGCACGCCCTGTACCACAGGGTGCTTGGCAAAGCGTGGATCCTGCAGGGTATCGGACACCACCAGCGGTCCGTTATTGCGCAGCGCATGGATGCAGAAGGCCATTGCATCTGGCGACTCGGATGTGTCCAGGTCATAGCGCGACCTGAACCATTGACGCTCGTTGTCGAGCATGGAAACCAGCGCAATTGGGACCTGGAACAGCTTGGCAGCGATATGGGTGATGCGGTCAAAACGTTCGTCGGTACTGGTGTCGAGTATCTGCAAGGCACACAGCGTATCGAGCCGCTGCTGTTGTTCCATTGCCTTTGGCGGCTCTCTGTGCATCATTCCTCTGCTGATCGGTCATCCGTGCGGTAGTACCAAAATTATGGCATGAAAGCCTTCTTGATAATTCCATGACGCAATATTTCACAATACCTGAAGGAGATTTAAAATTTTACTTGAGGTAATTGTTGCAAATTGACATCGAAGCTGGTGGACAATGCTTGTAAGAGCGAAACATGGGTATGCCTGCGTTAACGGTGCTGAAAAAATTGAAGCGGGCTTCAGGTTTCAACCCTTGATAGATTGCAACTTCAGCTTGAACCTTGTTTTACTCCTGTCAAGAAGCGCAGGAAGCCTAGCTTGGATTGAGCGCAAGCGAAACCCGGGATCAACCCGTCGGGAATCCAAAGCCCTATTGTGAATTTATAGTTTCCAATAGTTGTAGGATGGATTGCACGATGAACCGGCCATCACGCCCGAATCTTGAGTTATCAAGTGTGTAAGCGAGCCCGGATTTCGCTTTGCTCATCCAATCTACGCGCTGCCGGTCAGCCTGCGGCGGCTGTGAACATGGGCAATGTATCCACACAGTACGACAAGAATCGCAAGGAAGACAAAATAATGGGCGGTGTGCAGGAATGGAATTGCAATCCACTGCTGCGGGTAAACGAGCAAACTCAACCGTGAAGTTGCGCGAGTACTGCCTTGAGTCGGGCAACGGAAACCGAAGGCGCAAAAGGGAGGCAAAGACAAAAAATGCCAGGGGAAATTTCGCATTCCACTGGCATTGGTACATCCTTACATCGGTACCTCAACAATCGCGTTTAACGCACCACCATATGGGTGAACGGCGCGACATATGCCTGCAGCGTCACCAGGAAGCCCACCAGTATCGCCAGCGCGATCGAGTGGAAGAACACGTAACGCAGGATGTCACCCTCATGGCCGTACCACTTGGTGGCGGTGGAGGCCACCACGATGGATTGTGCGTCAATCATCTTGCCCATCACGCCACCCGAGCTATTGGCCGCGGCCATCAGTACCGGGGGCAGGCCCAGTTGTTCGGCGGTCGTACGCTGCAAGCTGCCGAACAGCACGTTGGCAGCGGTATCGGAACCGGTCAGCGCCACGCCCAGCCAACCCAGCAGCGTGCCGAACATCGGATAGAACATGCCGGTATGCGCAAACGCCAGGCCCAGGGTTGCATCCAGGCCGGAATACTTGGTCAGATAGCCAACACCGAACATCGCGCAGATGGTCAGCAGCGAATAGCGGACTAGCTTGATGGTTTCCCAGTATTCCTTTAGCAGGCGGGTGAACGAATAGCCCATCAGCAGGCCCGCAGTCAGCGCCGACACCAGAATGCCGGTACCGGCCATCGATAGCACGTTAAAGTTGAACACGGCGGCTTCCGGCGATGGCTTGCTAACCACCGGCGGCATCTTGACGACCATTTGGTCCAGGCCGGGAATGGCGAATTTCCATGCCCATAGACCGTCCATGATCTTCTTGAATGCCGGCGTGCCCCAGATGAACACGAATACCGACAGGATCACCCATGGCGCCCAGGCGCGCACCATGCTGATGCTTGCCGCGCCGGCGTTGGCTTCCACGGCGGCGGCAGAGGTGCCATTCGCGGCGATGTCGTCCATCGAGGTGTCATGACGATTGACGATGGCGGTGGAGGTCCAGATCTTCTTTGGCTTCCAGACTTTCAGGAACAGCGTCAGGCTGCCCATCGACACGATAGAAGCGATCACGTCGACCAGCCAGGGGCCGTGGTAGTTCGACACGATGAATTGCGGAATCGCGAAGGACACGCCGGCAACCAGAATGGCTGGCCAGATCTCGCGCATGCCGCGGAAGCCTGCGAAGGCCCAGATCAGCCAGAACGGCACCAGTACCGAGAAAAACGGCAACTGGCGGCCGATCATCGCGGAGAGTTGCAGCAGGTCCAGGCCGGTCACGGCCGACAGCGCCAGCACCGGTGCGCCGAGCGCGCCATACGCCACCGGCGCGGTGTTTGCGATCAGTGCCAGGCCGGATGCCGCCAGCGGCGAAAAGCCCAGGCCGATCAGGATAGCGCCGGTCACTGCCACCGGGGTGCCGAAGCCGGCGGCGCCTTCAAAGAAGGCGCCGAAACAGAAGGCGACCAGCAGCAGTTGCAGGCGACGGTCCTCGGTCACGCCGCTGATGCTGTTCTGCAGCGCCTTGAAGTAACCGTTCAGCGTGGTCAGGCGATGGAGAAAAATGATGTTAAGTACGATCCAGCCAATCGGAAACAGCCCGGCGGCGACGCCATAGCCGGCAGCCTTGCCTGCCATTGCAACCGGCATGCCGAACACGAATCCGGCAATGCCGATGCCCACCAGCAGCGCCAGACCGGCGGCAAGGTGGGCTTTCATATGGAAAAACGCCAACGCCGCCAGTAGTACCGCGACTGGAATGCCGGCCGCGACGGTGGATAGGGCAAAACTGCCCAGGGGGTCATACACTTGCTGCCACATCTCTTTCTCCTCTTATTGAATCATTCTGTCTCGTGGCCGGTAGGGGTGCGGTCGTGGCGGCAGACCCCGTCCAGGCACTTAAAGCTTCTGGACCCGGATTGTAATACTTTGTTTTTTAAAAAGAATTTCCCCCGAATAATATTCAGATGAAAATTATTACTGCATGGCGAAACATAGTTTCACTTATCGGCGCGCAGTTTAATGGATAAACGGTCCCGTGAAGAACCTGAGTTTGGCATCTCTTTACTAATGCGCAAGGCACATTACGCTGTTCAAGCCTCGCATAGACCATTTATTGTTTCCTTTTTGCACTGCAGGACGAAGTGAACAGTTCGTTAACAGCGTTTCTCCATCCCGGTACAAGCCAACGCCAGGCAAAGCATGCCTGCTTCGCCAAGCGTCAGACCTCGTTTAGTCAAAACCCGGTGCCTTTTCTGGGCACAGTCACCTTTAGCTAGACGCATCTCAAACCGCCTGCATTCCTCTTGATGTTTTGGCACGCCGGATCTATCTAAGCATTCCCCCAACCACACAGGAGGATTTCGCCATGCTTTACAGATCAGTGTTTCCCGGCGACCTGCTCGCCGAAATGGACCGTATTCAGCGCGAAATGCAGCAGGCATTCGGCATGGAGCCAAGCATCCGTGGCGTCGGCCGCGGCGGCTTTCCGGCATTGAATGTGGGCAGCACACCACAATCGGTGGAGCTGTATGCCTTCCTGCCAGGGCTGGATCCGAATGCGATCGAAGTCAATCTTGAACGCGGCGTGCTCACTGTGGCAGGCGAACGGCCTGACCTGGTGGCCGCAGGCGCCAATACCGGCAACAACGCAGGTGGCAGCGCAGGCAACGGCGGCAAATCAACCGTCCATATCAACGAGCGCTTCGCAGGCCGTTTCCGTAAGGTGGTCAGCCTGCCGGAAGATGCGGATCCGGACGGCGTCTCGGCCCAATACCGGGATGGCGTGCTGCACATCAGCGTCAGGCGCAAGCAGCAGGTGCAGCCGCGCCGCATCAGCGTTCAATGAGAAAAAGCAAAGGAGGACATCATGGCTGAAGACAAGAGCACCCGTAACGCTGGCCAGCAGCATGGCGGCGGCACGAACCAGCAACCGGCGCAGCAAAACCAGGGTGGCCAGCAGGCCATGCAGGCAAGTGGCAAGCAGAAGGAAGGCCAGGAACGCGCGCTGCTGCCACCAGTCGACGTGGTGGAGGATGCCAACGGTATCACGCTGTATGCCGACCTGCCAGGCGTTTCCAGGGAAAACCTGAGCCTGCATCTGGAGACCGACAGCCTGACCATCGAGGGCACCGTGGCGCTAGATGTGCCGCAGGACATGCAGTCTAGCCACGCCGATGTGACGCTGCCGCGCTACCGGCGGGTTTTCACGCTATCGAAAGAACTCGATGCCGAGCAGGCGTCAGCTGAACTGAAGAACGGCGTGCTGACCCTGCGCATACCCAAGGCACAGCACGCCCAGCCGCGTCGCATCGAAGTCAAGGTGGCATGACCAACTGCTGCGCGGCCCGAAGAGGACCGCGCAGCGCGGATCCAGGAAGAACTCAGCGCGGGGCGCGCAGGTGGCGGTTGTGACGCTTCTTGCCGCCTTCGCCCTGGCTGCCCTGTCCCTGCCCCTTCGGACCGCGTGGGACGTGGGGACGCGGCTCGGCATTGATCGAGCCGGGGTTATGCAGCCAGGAATTGAGCTGCTCGCGCACCCGCGGGATGCCGCCGGCGATCCGGATATAGCGGTTTCTCAGCAGCCGGCGCAGCAGTTCATCCACCGGCTGCGACACATCCTCGCGCAGACCGATGATGCGCTGGCATTGGCGGAACACATCGGCGCTGCGTACCGCGTCGGGCGCTACCACAGTCAGACGCAACTGCGGATACAGCAATTGCAGGTCATCCAGTTCACGGGTATTGGCGCCTACCAGGCCGATGGTCGGCTTGAAGTCGCTGTTGGCTGAAGGTGGCAGCTTGGGGTCGAACAGGGGCTGCACCTCGGCCGGGTGGCTGCTCTCGTCATCCAGCAGGTCGGGCGCACGCTCCGGCGTATCGATCGGCGCGCTGAATTGCTGGGGCTCGCGCTCTGGCTGAGGCTGGCGCTCCGGGCGCGGCTGGCGCTCAGGTCGGCTGCCGTAAGTGGCATTGCTATTGCCATTTCCATTGCCTGATGCGAATTGCGACAGGGCTTTCTGCATGATGCCGGCAAGCTGCTGCTCGCCCGCCTTGCCACCCATGACCTTGACCAGTGCCAGTGCCATTTCCTCGCATACCATCGCGACAAACGGCCGGGCCGCCTCGATGAAACCGGGTGATGCCTGCGTGGCGGCCCAGGCGCCCTGCGGCCGCGCCTCCGGGGCGCGTTCCCTTTGCCGCTCGCGGCCAGCGGCCGCCGCATTCTGCTCCGGCCGGCGTGGCGCCAGGTCCTGCTGCGGGAAGGTCCGGTTCGCGTCACGTTGCTGTGGCTGCGTTTGCGGCTTTGGCTGGGCTTGCGGTTCGGGCGCTAGCTCGACCGGCACGGCTACCGCTGCAGCGCCGCTCACTGCTGCCTGCTGTACGGGAGTCGCTTCGGTTGCTTCGGCCCGGATTGACGACGGGGCCGCAGCCGGCTCCTGCGGCTGGGCGGGACTTTCTTCCCTTGCGCCAGCCATTGGGGCGGCCTGAGGCGCCTTGTCCCGGCCTGACTTGCGGGTTGGCTGCGAAGGCGCAGCTTCCGGTGCCGACGCCGCTGAGGCTGCGGTGACGTCAGCGGTACCCTCATCCGGCGTGGCGCCAGCCTGTTCACGCTTGAACAGATCGTCCTGGCGCACCTTGTTCATGTTCTGAAAAATCGTGCTGAGTCTGTCTCGAATACCCTGGAATCCCTGGGCGATCGAAATCAGCTTGCGATGACGGTCTTCCGGCAGTGCTTCCTGCGCCATGAATACGTCCTTGGCGCGGATCTCTTCAAGGCGTGGCGATGACAGCAGCACGGCACCCTTTTGCTCGAAAAGATGATTGGCAACGCTGGCCCATTCCTCTTCCGTCCATTTAATGACCTTGGGAGCGGCGGATTTTTCAGTTTTATCAGGCATGGCTTAATTTAACGGTTTGTTTAAACACGGGTGACTCTGCAACACCGTACTCTTATGGTGGGTTCAGCGCGCATTGCCGCATTCAATGAGTGGCTGGCGATGCAATATGACGCAATCGGGCCAGAAGGTACAAGCGCTTGTCGATCGGCTTCATTGATGCAGCCGGACAGGCAGGCCGGCATGCGCTCTAGCCTTCATCAGCCACCGCTGACGATCCGCTTCACAATCGCTTGCTTGGCCGGGCCAGTCCAGTCAGGGCGCTCGCCCGGTGAATGACAGGGAATGCAAAGACCCGGCTCGAGGAGCATGCCGTTATAGCAAAGTCGTAGCGGATGCGGGAGTGTACCGGAAGTGGCGGCAGTCTGCTGCAACGATTTGTCGGAAGATGGCTTCCATCAAGCCCGACTCGGGGTAGCTCGCTTTAGTTTAATGACGAGGCCTGCGTAAGCATTCCACAGATACCGTCGGGTTGCCCCTTTTTAAAAGCCGCCTCATTTGGCGCGGGCACCTTGCTGTAAAGGCAATAGAAGCTTTTGTCACGTTCTGACATTACGCAAAAGTGCTGTTATAGTTCGCCGGTTGCACAAAAAGGGGCTGTTTGTCAAGGGAGCAATGTTACTGCTTCGCATCGGACTCCAGAGCAAATTATTTGCTGCTAACCCTAAATGTTTCCATACGGAAACCGATAACAGGATAGGCGAACAACGCCGAAATTCACAGGACGCGGCTGGAGCCGGCCCACCTTTTCAGAAAGAACCTCCATGGATGCTACGCAGACTGCAGCGCGACAGGTATTAACCCTTTGGTACCAGGATCAGGCGCTGCGCGTCGTTGTCGACCGGGAAGTACGTTTTGCCGTCGAGGATATCCGGCGCATTGCCCGCGCCCACGATCATCGCGACACCGAATTGGCCCGTGATCCGCGGTGGCCAAAAGTCACTACCGACGATAACGGGGAACGGATAGAAACCTTGGGCTGGTCGCAGGCGCTGAACCTGATCGACCTCGGCGACCTTGCCTCGCGCGACATCCAGATGTTTGGAGAATGGTTTCTGACCGGCGTCATCGAACAGCTTTGCGAGGAGTTAAGCCTGACCGGCACCGAGCGCATCGACACGTCCAGCGTCCAGGAAAGCAGTTTCTTCCGCAAGGCCGTCGCGGCAATCGAAGGGCCGCAGGCGCGGGTCATCCAGCAACTGCACTGAGCGCTGCATGCCGGGCACCCCGGCCGATCTGAACACCGCCTTGCGGCTCAAGCGTCCTTTGGCTTGCCCTGGACGTCGCTGAGGCGGTATTTCTGGCGGCGATCGCCCATCAGATCGCGCAGTTCACGGATCGGCAGGTTGGACACTTCATGCATGCGGATCAGGATGGAAGCGCCGACCGGCAGCCGACGATGCCTAATCTTGCTGATCACGGGCGGAGCAACCTCCAGCGCACGGGCCAGCGCCGCATCATTTTTCAGGACCAGCCGATCCAGTAAAGCGTCCAGAAGCTTGTCCGGGTTGTATTCCAGCTGAGAAGTGAGCGGATGCTGTTCGTCCATGACCTTGTCCAAAATTAGTTGCAATAGGTTAATAATATACCAATAAGAAATAAACAACTTGGTGCAGAGCAAACTTTATGGTGATTAAGTTGCAATCCGGGCCTGATCAGGCATCTGCACACTGCCGACGGATTCAAGACCGGCGCCCAGTCATAAACATTTCATATAACGGATATTGAAAACGGGAATTTTATTTCTTTAGGAGCTGAAGATATAGTTGCACCTGTCTCCTCCACCCTCCCAAAGGATGGATTTACCCGCTCCCGGTGAGCGGGTTTTTTTTGCCCATTTTCCTTGCCAAGCAACGGCGCCGCCCGTTTGCAATGCCGGGACAGTGCACAGCAATGACAGACCGCAACAAGCAGTTTGGAAGCTGCCAATGCTAACGCTAGCTACGGTCGGGTTCGGACGGCGTGGAAATCTCAGAAAGGGTACGGTCGACTTCGGCGGAATGCTTGGTGGCCAGGTCACCCAATGCCACGATCCCTGCAAGCTTGCCGGTGGCGCGGTCCATCACGGGCATGCGACGCACCTGCACCTCGCGCATGCGCTGCATCACATCGTCCACCACTTCATCGGTGAAGCAATAACTAATGCCGGCGCTCATCACGTCAGCCACTGGGGTCTGTCCGGGTGCCCTGCCTGCCGACACCGCCCTGACCACGATATCGCGGTCGGTCACCATGCCGACCAGCCGGCCTCCCTCGAACACTGGAATGGAACCGACGTTAAGCTCATCCATCAGTTGGGCTGCCCGCTCGATGGTCTCGTTCGGCCCGAGTGTGGCGACATCGGGTGTCATGATTTCTGAAATCAGCTGCATGCTGTGCTCCTTGTTGATCCGGCATGTTGATTTGCCGGTTCGATGCCGGCCGCCGGACGAAGTTCAGCAAGGCACCTTGTAGACGCGTACTGTCCAGGTACGGCCATCGTCGCCGCGCGCATCCTGCTCGTCCTGCAACTGGTAACGACGCTCCAACAACTGCCAAAGCGCGCCATGCTCCCAGCCGGACATCGCCACGATTAGCACCGAGCAGGGGTGCAGATTGTCGCGGGTGCATTTGTCCAGGATGGCCCCCGGATTGTCGAAGCACTGTAGGGATTCATTAAAGATCACGCAATCGAAGCGGCTGCCGACGGTCTCGCTGTCGTAATTGCGCCTGCTGATCCTGACGCCGGGAAAGCTGGCGGTGGCGCAGCGCACGGCGTCGTCGGCCACATCGACGCCGGTGTAGCAGGAGCTTTCGAGGCCGGTATGCTCGGTCAGGTAGCGGTACAACATGCCGCTGCCACAGCCGATGTCCAGTAGGGCGCCATCGCCGACATGCCGTTGATAAAGTTCGCAGATCGCCAGATAAGGCGCGGACTGTTCCGCGCTGTCCAGATCATCCCAAAGGCCGGCTCGGTATTGCGCGTTCCACGACTGCTGCGCTGCCGGGCAACCATGCAGGTGGCTGCCATTGCCGGTCGACTCACTCTGCAGGCCGGACTGGCCCGCCGTCGGGGTCGTACTCATAAAGGTGCTGAAGCTCCTGTTGTATGCCTTGCCGATGGACCATCGGTCCCGCCGCTTAGTTCGATGCCCGGTGCGAAAAGCAGCGTAGTTGCATTGTCGGGCAATCCTGCGCTGCCGGCGGCCGCAATCGGACTTCGGCTGGCATGTTTCGTGCGAGCAGGCTTGTTCCATGTCCACAATGTAAAAGGCGCTTTTTCCACACGCCGGGAGTCTGTATGCCAGCCTGTCAATCTATTCCAATGAAGACCGTTCGCATCGGCGGCGCCTTGCTGCGCGGCGCTTTCCTGCTGCTGATGTTCCGGCCCAGCTTGTCCGGACAGTGCAAGGTTAAGGCGCCGGCCTGCCTTTCCTTCCTGACGTCCTAGAAGAACTAGCACGGTTGCTAGGCACCCGCCATTTAATAGTGCTCGCATGCACCAGTAAGGCGCACGCCGCACCCCGTATGCGCCTCTCAATAAGTTAAATCCTGATAAGTCAGCAGCTTGCATGGCATACATCTCGCTAAGGTAGCCATGCAGCAAGCAAAACTTCCATGAACAGGAGCCAACCGCAATGACCGCCAGGATCACCTTCGCCGCCCTACTCGCCATGACCACAGCCTGCAGCGCAACTGCTGCCGACGCGCCTGCCGACGCAGCCGCCGCGCCCTACACCTTTACAGGCCATATCGACCTGGTTTCGCGCTATTACCTACGCGGGGCCACCACGACCTATGGCAACGCGCTGCCAACGCTGGGCAACAAAGTTGCCGATGCGCCCGAGTCCGACCGCCCCGCGGTGCAGGGCGGCCTGGACTTCGTGCATGAAAGCGGGTTCTACGCCGGCTACTTCGCGTCCACCATCAACTACTCCTACAAGCAACTGGGCCGATCCTATGACGACCGCAACATAGTCAGCGGCTTCCAGAACGACAAGTCGGTCGAGAATGATTTCTATGCCGGCTATAACGGCAAGGCCGGCGATCTTGGCTATACCGCCGGGCTCACCGGCTATTACTACATCAATGGCAAGCATGCCAACGCATTCGAGACCAAGCTGGGCCTGGCTTATGGCGACTTTGCGGTGTCCGCGCAGACCCTGCTCAACGACGTGGTATGGGGCAACAAGGGCGATACCTATGTCACCCTGAACTACACCCATGCGCTGCCGTACAAGATCACCTTCCTGGGCAGCTTGGGCGGCTACGTCTATAAGAAGGAAGGCAAATTTCTCGGCACCACCGATACCCTGACCAACACCAGCTGCGGCGCCGGCAGCGCTTTCAATATCAGTGGCTGCTATGCCGGGAACACGCCGATTTCCAGCGGCTTCCGCCACCTGATACTCGGCTTTACCCAACCCATCCTGGACACGCCGCTGACCTGGGGCGTGCAGGCCATTATCGCCGGCAAGACCCGCTTCGGCATCAAGCAGGACAACAAGGTGGTGGCCAGCATCAGCTACGGCTTCTGACGCCACTGGCCCGGGCTGCCGGGCGGCATGCGGCTGGTGCTAGAATCAGCCGCCGACTGCTTGCCTGGAGAGTCCACGCCCGATGCGTCGCTTTGATTACCGCCTTGTGCAGAAAATCGTTGCCTGCAGCCTGCTGCAGGCGTTCGTCTGCATTGCCCATGCCAATGCCATTGCGCCCGATGGCTTTCGCGGCATGAAGTGGGGTGACCCGGTGGCGCGTCTGCCCAATGCGATTGCGCTCAGCAATCCGCCTGGCTGCTATGGCAACCGCAGGGAGGAACTGCGCCTGGGCAGTGCCCAGCTGTTCGGCGTGTTTTACTGCTTTGAAAACGACAGGCTGGTCCGGGTGGAACTGCGCTCAGCAACGGGCGAGGACAACCTGAAGGCCTTCGAGGAGGCAGTCATTACCGTGTTTGGTCAGCCCTTGCCGTCCGGGCCCGGCACAAGCCGCAATGTGCGCCATTTCACGCCGCCGGATGCGCCGGTTGGCGTCACCCTGATCCGGGAAGTGCTGGGGGTGCACAAGTACCTGCTGGTGCTGGAAAGCAGACGGACACCGGGCGACGTTGCCGGCGAGAAGGGCGAAGCCAAGAAAGATTTTGGTTTCTGAGCCGTGTCGGCACGTGCGACGGCTGCCTGCACCAGGATGATCCCAGGCTACGGTCAGAAACAGTCCTGCATGCCGTCCCTGATCTTCCTGTTTCGGGTCACGATACGTACCTTCAGCGCTGGTGTAGCAGCGGGAGTGCTCGTAATGGCCGCCGCCTGCAGCGCGGCGATCACGCCGATTTCATGGCCAGGGTTTCCGACAATATTTCCAGGGTGACGAGCGTGCACCGGTGTTGCCTGGCCGCCTGGAACAATGCCGCGTATTCGGCTGCGATGCGCCTGCCATCCGGCAAGCCGTTTTTCAAAGGACAGGGCTGGGCGTAAAAGTACAGATGGGTTCTGATGTTGCTGCCCGGGCTTTTGCGCGGGCCAACGCGGTCTGCCACAGCCGCGCCCGGCGCACCTGAGCGAGCCTGCTGCGCATGGCGCCGCGCCAGGGCCGTGTGCATCGGATCGGCGGAATTGCCGGTGGGCATGATCAGGCCTGGCAGTTGCCTGTCGGCTTCGGTCAGGCAGTCGATGACTTCCATCGCCGGCCGCTCTGTCGGCGGTGATACCACCGGCAGCACTTCCAGCGCAGCCACGATGCACTCCCCGAGCCGGGGCGAGCTTACCCGGATATGGATGGCCGGCTGCAGGCCTTCTTGGTAGCAGCGGCGGACCGGTGCCAGCATGGCTTCCACGCACTGGTCCACCGTGTGCGGGTCGTCGTCAAACACGTCGGTCAGGCAAATCGGCCTGTGCTGCCTGCCTGCTTCCGCAACGGCCGTCTCATAGACCGCGCCAAGCTTGCGGATTGCCGCGTCGTTCAGGTGCCCGTGCTGCTGGCGCCCGCTGGGCGTGCGCCAGCAGCACGGTTCGGGCTTGATCCCGCACCCTGGCGAAGTGCACTTGCTCGATATGCTAATTGCGGCCCAGTTTAACCAGCCATTGGTGGCATGCCGCCGACATCGAAAACAGTCCCCCTTCATTGGCAAGGAGGATGACTGCCTGGCTGTCGATATCCGCCAGGTACAACTCACTCTAACGGTCACAGACAATGTCCTGCGGCGATAACGCCGGCCGGATTGGCTGGGGCGGCTGGAGCAACCGTGGGAGCAGCCAGCGTGGCGCGACTGACAAATTTTTTGCGGCAAGCATCAGCAGTTTCGATGCGGCATGGACAGCGCTGGCAGAACGTCCGGCGCTGCAGGCCCAGAGGGACTGGAATAGGCTGTGCTGCAACGCCGGCAATAAGGTTGAGCGAGGCTGGGAAGAGACTGGCTCGCGGACGGTTGAGACGGCGCCAGCACAAGAGCTGTGCGGTCGCCGCCGGACAACGTCTGCGTCTGCGCCGACGACACGCAGCACAGCTTGTCGAATAGAGGGAGCAACACGTCGATGGCCGCCCAGCATGCCACCACGCGCGCGCTACCGGGGTCGTCAAGCGCAGTTGTATCGGTCTGGCCGGAACCGCTTCGCATTGTTTTTCGCTTGTTGATCAGTGCCATGACCCATGTCAGATCGTTATCGCTCATTAGCCGATTTTCGGCTAAAGCTTTAGTAAATCGCATCAATGCTTGTAGCATTGCTTGTAAATAATATGATTCGGCCTCAGCAAGAATTCCGTTGATCGGATTTTTCGTCCGGCATTTTTATCGATAAATAGCGACAAAGTTGGCATTGTCTTTTCCTGTGTAAACACATCTTCTAAATTTCTGCTCAATTCCTGAATTTGAGGCGATCTACAGAACCCAGTGACAACAGTTTATTTTTAAAACCTGCATTTCCCGTTGGGCGATATCGCATTCCGCAAAGCTAGTCCGAATTTCTTCCGGAACCATCCTGTCCATTCTTCGGGCGCGCAACAGTGCCTTTTCCTGCACAATTGTTCGCATTGCCATCTGGTCAGGTGCTCCCTGACCGGATGGTCCGGCCAGCGCTGCGCAAATCAGCCGATGCGCAAGCGCGCGCTGGGCTTCGGCATTCCACCAATTGCTCAATCTCTCGAACACCGACTCGTTACCATTTCTGAGAAAAAGCAAATAGACTATTTCCTGTTTTCCACCAACCATTCTTATCGATGCCCGGGCACGTAAAGAATAAATTTTTTCTTATCGGACATTTGTTCCAAAAGCGTTTCGATATCGCCAATGGAAAAAGAACAGGCTTCTTTTCTTCGTGCTTTCTGAAACGCAGTCATGCGACCTCCGATCGATTATCAGCTTCAGTGATTGATTAGTTTCTATTAAAAAATAACATAATGCGTTACATTTTTTAAATGATTGAATTGACACATTGATTAGCCCGCTTTCGGAATTCGGTTCAATTCAGGTTAGTTCAATTGATCAGGCGCAATTGCATGCCGTATAACGCACCAGGCTGATGCGTCATCGATAACACCGGCATCACGACAGTGCGCCAATCAGTTTTTTGTGCTTCAAACGCACCACGACAAGGCAAACCCTGTCCGCCTGCGGTGTTGACATAGCTGGCACCGTTATTGCAAAGCTTCATCCCGAGAGTCGCGTCGGCCGGATCAGGCAAGCACGCCTCAAGATCGCTAGGGTTCCGGCCGCATTTGCGGCGACTGGTCCGAGAGCAATCGGCCCCACTGCATTGCGTTATCGCTTGGGGCTCCACGGAGGGACAAAAGCCCGGGAGAACTGCGTTGCTGCGCGCTCTCTCGTTTTTGCAAACCCGACCAGGAGCCACCATGTCCGCATCCCCCCATCGCGCGCCACGCCCACCAGGCATCTGGACCATCGCCGGCAGCCTGGGCCGCCGTCAGTACTGGCTGTTCGCCGCGCTGGGCCTGCTTTCGCCGCTACTGCTGTGGAGCGCGTTGTCGGCCTCCGGCCTGATCGACCCGGTATTTCTGCCCAACCCGGCCATGGTCGCCCGGCGCATCCTGACTTGGCTGACCGAGGACGACCTGCTGGCCGACACCGGCATCTCGATCTACCGCGTCAGCGCCGGCTTCGTGCTGTCGGCGGTGCTGGCCCTGCCACTGGGCCTGTTGATCGGCTCGTTCCGGCCGGTGGCGGCGATGCTGGAGCCGCTGACCGATTTCATTCGCTACATGCCGGCAGTGGCCTTCATCCCGCTGATTATGCTGTGGGTGGGCATCGATGAAAGCGCCAAGATATCGGTGATCTTCATCGGCACCTTCTTCCAGATGCTGCTGATGGTGGCCGAGGATGTGCGGCGCACGCCGAAGGCTCAGATCGAGGCCGCCCATACCATGGGCGCAACCCGCTATGAAATCATCAAGCTCGTGCTGCTACCCTCGGCTAAGCCGGCGCTGCTCGACACGCTTCGGGTAACGATGGGCTGGGCCTGGACCTATCTCGTGGTGGCCGAGCTGGTGGCTGCCAATTCCGGCCTCGGCTATTCCATCCTGAAGGCGCAGCGCTTCCTGAAAACCGACACCATCTTCGCCGGCATCATCCTGATCGGCCTGATCGGCCTGGTGATGGACCAGGGCTTCCGATGGCTGCATCGCCGGCTCTTTCCATGGGCGCAAGCCAGGGCCTGAACATGAACAAGGTGCACATGATGAACAAGGTACAGATACGCCATCTCGGCAAGGTGTTCGACGGCGACGGCAATCCAGTGACGGCGCTGGAGAACATCAGTCTCGATGTCAGGGACAACGAATTCGTTACGCTGGTGGGCGCTTCCGGCTGCGGCAAGTCGACGCTGCTACGCATCCTCGGCGGCCTGGAATACCGTAGCAGCGGCGAACTCGACAGCAATGGCCAGCCCGTCAACGGACCCGGCGCCGACCGTGCCATGGTGTTCCAGCATTACAGCCTCTACCCCTGGCTGACGGTGATGGAGAACATCAAGTTCAGCCGCAAGCTGCGCGCCAAGCGCGGCGACATGAGTTCGGCCGATGTCGAGGCCGCCAGCGGCCGCGCCGACGCGCTGCTGCGCCTGATCGGCCTGTCCAGCGCCGCCCATGCCTATCCCAACCAGCTCTCCGGCGGCATGCAGCAGCGGGTGGCGATCGCCAGGGCGCTGATGTCGCGGCCTTCCATC